>NZ_CP045293.1:4892500-5207500 GCF_009363075.1 Paenibacillus guangzhouensis
TCATCGCAAGCAGCGAACGCTCATAGAGTTCAATGATACGCGGATCATCCATTGGGCAAGATTTAGCTGTTTTCAGAAATTCCATCCAATATTGCGTTGTTTCTGTCGTCCAGGCTTCTACAGGACGGTCCTTCGCTTGGCGCATGACATGCTTCGCTTCATCCAGTGTATGACCCGCTGTAATATAAACGGGAAGAGATACCGTCTCGCCAGGTGCTACATTCGAAAATGTCCACTCCATTGCCCCATCCGGCGCCATTTGAATCCGGTTGCCGTCAAGCGTACCCTGGTTCGCCTGATCCCAAGCATTTGCCGCCTGGAATTTTGTGCACACGTTTGCACTAGAAGCCATAAAAAAATAACGATGCCTAAAATGAACAAGCGAATCCGCTTCAACATCGAATTGTGTCGTATGGTAGTAAGGGCTTTCCGAGACGGTCATGGACGAGTAATGAACAAAATGGAATGTTGCCGGCTGCTCCCCTCGGTTCGTGAAATGGTAATCGAAGACGAGAATATCTTGACCCGGGACGGCAAACGAGACTTTTTCCACCTCAATTGGGCATTGATTGTGCTTCGCATTCACGCGAAACAGGTTCGTACGCGGTACATAAGCTGCTTCATGCTCCCAGCCGTGCTCATGCTCAGCGCTATCAAACCACGACGTTGCTGCACCTTCCATTCGAATACCGGTACGGATTACATCCACATGTTGCGGAAACCCGACGTTCGGCCACCATAAGCGTACCAAACGCCCAGTCTGAGTTAACGAAGCGAGAAATTTCGAATTGCCGATCACTGCATCAACAAGATAAGGTTTACGTTCCAAATGCGTCGTCATCCTGTTCAACTCCTTTTTGATTTCGTATATAGAGAAGATTCGCGAATCATCAACCGGTGCGGAACGATCGTTCTCGCTTGGGAGATGGTCTCCCCCTGGATCCGCTTAATTAATAACTGTGAGGCCATGTAACCGAGTTGGTAGATACCAATATCAATACTAGATAGCGGTGGGGTCGATAATTCAGTCAGCGAAATGTTATTAAACCCGATGATATTCAAATCTTCAGGCACGTTGTATCCCAATTCCGTTAACCCCCGCATAATACCGAAGGATACCACATCATCAATGACAACTAATGCTGTCGGACGTTCAGGTAAGCCCATGAAAAATGACATCGCCCGATAGCCGCTCTCCTGCAGAAACTCCCCTTCGACAATCCATTCCGGCTTCATGTCCAATTGGTGATCAATTAGTGCTTGTTTGTAGCCTTGAAGACGATCTTGGGAGACCGATAAGGATGGTGGCCCACTGACGAACCCAATCCGAGTGTGCCCTTGGGCAATTAAATGACTGGTTGCGTCAAATGCTGCCTGAATATTGTCGTTATCGACACAAAGCACGGTTGGATCGTCTTCGTATCGTCCGATAAGAACGAATGGGAACTGCTGCTCCTGTAAGAAAGCGATGATCGGATCGTATTTGCGCGATTGAAGCAGAATAATCCCATCCACCCTGCGACCCTTTACAAGACGTGTAATCGCTTCCATTTCGTCACTCTCGCTAGAACCCGTCGTCATCAATACATCATATCCATTCCGAGAAGCCTGTGTTGTAATCCCGCGAATGTTCTCTGCAAAGAAATGATTCTGGAACAATTCCTCTGCAGGGCGCGGCAAAATCATGCCTAACGTATATGTTTTATTCGAGACAAGACTACGGGCCATAATATTTGAATGATAGCCCATCTCATTCATAATCCCTTTCACTTTCAACGCCGTCTCTTTACTGATCCGAGGATGATTAGACAAGACGCGTGATACGGTTGAAGGAGAAACGCCAGCTTTCTTGGCAACATCTTTAATAGTAACTGCCATAATGCCCTCCACTTTGTGCAATCGTTTGAATTAATCTATGCCTAATGTTAGCGCAAATTGATGTACATGTAAACAGAATGAACGCATATCCCTGTCAAATTGATACGCTATCATAGATCATAAATAAGTTAGTAAATCAGAGGAATATGGAGATTTCCGAAGTTATCCCCCTGTTTTCTAAGCGAAAATGATTGTGCAAACGGTTTACCAAATTCCAGGTGTTGTGTATGATAGGGCTAATAAAAGCGTTTTCAGACGTCGTACAAACGGATCAAATCGCTATTTTTTTTCGGATTTTGTACAAACGTTTGCACATAAGCGCTTTTCATAAGAACTAGATATGTATCATACCAATTGGAGGGGTACTCACAATGAAAAAAATGTTGGTTCTCATGTTGACTTTGACGATGGTACTCGCAATCGCAGCATGCGGCGGGAAATCGAAAGAAGAATCCTCAACTGAAAAAACGCAACAACCTACCACGCAAACCGAAGAGGCTGCAACAACAGAAGAAGAATTCTTACCAGAGCCTGGTGCTAAATTGGTGGTATGGAGCAGTGGTACAGAGAAAGCGCTCGTTGACGAAGCAGCTAAAGCATTTAAAGAAAAATACGGTATCGATGTCGAGTTCCAAGAAGTTGGTCCAGATAAATCAATCGAGCGCATGACAACAGACGGCCCTGCCGGCGTAGGCGCTGACGTATTCCTTGCGGTTCATGACCGTATCGGTAGCGCGGTACAATCCGGTATTATTCTGCCGAACGACTATCATGAAGAAGAGACAAAAGCAAATAACAGCGAAAAAGCGATCGAAGCACTTACGATTGACAACATCCTATACGGATACCCGAACTCGGTCGAGACAACGGCTGTGTTCTACAACAAGGATCTAGTTCCTGAAGCTCCAAAAACATGGGACGATGTCATCAAGTTCGCAAAAACGTTCAATGATCCGAAAAAACAAAAATATGCTTACATGTGGGAAAACGGTAACGGCTACTGGAACTTCGGCTTCCTCGGCGGATATGGCGCTTATGTATTCGGTAAAGACGGTTCCGATCCATCCGATATCGGTCTGAACAACGAAGGCGGCGTAGAAGCAATGAAGTTCTTCCAATCCTTGAAAAGTTCCGTGCTTCCTCTAAAAACAGCTGATATCACTTCCGATATCAAGAAAAGCTTGTTCACCGAGGGCAAATTAGCAATGAACGTAAGCGGTCCATGGGATACGATCTCCCTTAAAGAAGCCGTTAAGAACCTTGGCGTGATGGAATACCCAACACTACCAAACGGCAAGCCAATGAAGCCATTCTCCGGCGTCAAAGCATTCTTGGTCAATGCAAACACGAAATATCCGAATGCAGCTAAATTATTCGCACAATTGATCACATCGGAAGAATTCCAAATTCGTGATTTCGAATTGCTCGGCAACCTTCCATCGAACAAAAAAGCAGCTGAGAACGATAAAATCAAAAACGATCCATTCGCATCGGTATTCTTGAAGCAGTTCGAGAACTCGGTTCCAATGCCTAAGATTCAACAAATGAATGCTTTCTGGAGCGTACATGAAGCAACCTTTACATCGATCTGGAACGATGGCGTAGATCCGAAAGTTGCACTAGACGACATGGTTAAGAAAATGCAAGATAGTATCGCATCCAGCAAATAATTGCTCAGCTTGATACACTCATATCGGTCTAATTCATCACCCGCCGTTCATCGGCGGGTGACACTGCTCATGGAAGGGATGGATCACATTGAATCGATATGCTAGAACAGCCGGTTGGTTATCTGTTCTGAGTATGGGATTGGGACAGCTCTATAATCGTCAGTGGTTGAAAGGCGCGCTGTTCTTACTCACTCATATCACAGGAATTACTTTAATAACTACAGTACTCAGCAAACATATTGCTGGATTCTTCACCCTTGGGGAACAAGGACAACATCTTGTCAAAGTCGGCAAGATCTATAAGAACGTACCTGGAGATCACTCGATCTTCATGATGATCTATGGCCTATTATCCATAATGGTCGTACTTATCTATCTGTTCATCTACTATATGAATGTTCGTGATGCCGTTGCGAATGGACGCATGCGCGAGAAAGGTCAGCCTACGAAGTCGTTCATCGATTCCATTCGATACGGTGTGAATAATAATTTCCCTTGGCTGATCCTAGCCATTCCAATTATCGGTGTATTGTTCTTTACGATTATGCCGATTCTGTTCATGATTTTTATGGCTTTCACCAACTACTCTGCACCTGAACATATCCCACCGAAGAACCTTGTCGATTGGATTGGACTGCAGACTTTCAAAGATCTATTCACCTTAAACGTCTGGAGCGATACCTTCTTCGGCGTACTAACTTGGACAATTATCTGGGCCATATTGGCGACAGTGACGTGTTATTTTGGCGGAATTCTGGTTGCGCTACTCATTAACCAACAAGGCATTAAGTTCAAAGGATTATGGAGAACATTGTTCATTATCCCTTATGCCATTCCACAGTTCGTCTCTCTGCTCGTTATGCGGAACATGTTAAATGATAAATTCGGACCGATTAACCAATATTTCCGTTTCTTTGGGCTCGATGGCCTGCCATGGCTAAGTGATCCTTTCTGGGCAAAAGTATCGGTTATTGTCGTAAATATGTGGATCGGGATTCCAGTCACCATGGTCCTTGTTATGGGCATTCTGACTTCGATTCCAAAAGATCTCTATGAAGCAGCTGAGGTAGATGGCGCTACACCTTGGGTGAAGTTCCGAAATATTACGATGCCTTTCGTGCTATTCTCAACCGCTCCGATTCTGATCACACAGTTCGCAGGAAACATTAACAACTTTAATGTCATTTTCCTGTTGACCAAAGGTGGTCCATCATCGATTGATTACAACATGGCGGGAAAAACAGACTTGCTCGTAACCTGGCTCTATAAGCTGACGCTAGAGAATAACAAGTATAATGTCGCTTCCGCTGTCGGTATTCTTATTTTCATCATCATCGCATCCGTATCGATCTTCAGCTACACGAGATCCAAATCGTACCGTGAGGAGGATATGATTCAATGAAAACGAAAAGATCGCTACGTCTTTTTTTCAGCTATCTCTTATTGATCTTTATCGGGATTGCTTCCATCTATCCGGCGCTCTGGACGATTATGTCCTCGTTCAAGGTCGGTGACTCGCTCTTCAGCGACACGTTCATCCCGAATCAATTCACACTTAAACACTATTCGGACCTGTTCCATCCTGAGAATATCGCTGGCAAGCAAGTCCCTTATGTGAAATGGTATTGGAACACGCTCAAAATCGCGACGATGAGTATGATCATCGGAACTATGATCCAGCTCTTAACGGCTTATGCTGTATCACGCTTCCGGTTCAAGGGGCGCAAAACATTGCTCTCCACCGTACTCGTCCTCGGGATGTTCCCTGGATTCATGAGTATGATCGCGATCTACGTCTTCCTCGTTCAATTGAACTTGCTGGATACGCCTTGGGCGCTTATTATCGTCTACTCTGCTGGAGCAGCGCTCGGATTGTTCGTTGCCAAAGGATTTTTCGATACGATTCCGAAAAGTCTAGAAGAAGCTGCACGGATTGACGGTGCGAATCATTTCCAGGTCTTCTCGAAAATTATTTTACCTTTATCACGACCGATCATTACGTATATTTCCTTAATGACGTTCACAGGAGCTTGGATGGATTTCATCTTCGCAGGATTGATTCTACGTTCCCGTGATCAATGGACGCTTGCGGTAGGATTGTTCAACCTCGTTGACTCTTACTCCAGTACTGCGTTCACCCTCTTCGCTGCTGGGGCTGTGCTCGTCGCCGTGCCGATTACGATTCTATTCGCATTCACGCAACGATTCCTCGTGGAAGGCTTAACTTCCGGAGCGAATAAAGGATGATGGATCGGGTGAAGTCCAAATGGTGGGTTCACAGTACGCTTGCTCTATTTCTTGTCATGTCCCTGGTTGTAACCGGATGTACCAGTGATCGCGGGTCGGAAAAAGAGGCTGTAGAGGCGGGGACAAAGGTTGCATCGGATAAAAAGACTACTCCTCCGGCAGTGCAGACAACTGACGCTGAGGTAGATGAGCAGCCTTCAAGAGTCTACTACGAAATTTTCGTAAGAAGCTTCTATGATAATGACGGGGATGGTATTGGTGATTTGAACGGTGTCACGGCTAAGCTGGACTACCTGAAAGATCTCGGGGTTGGCGGCATCTGGCTGATGCCGATCAATCCTTCCCCAAGCTATCACGGCTACGATGTCACCGACTATTATGGGATACAGAAGCAGTACGGCACGATGGAAGATTTCAAGAAACTGCTGGATGAAGCACATAAACGTGACATCAAAGTGATCATGGATTTGGTCGTCAATCATACGAGCAGTGAGCATCCTTGGTTCAAGGCCGCTGCCGCTGATGCTAAGAGTCCGTATCGCGACTGGTACACATGGGCGAAGCCTGGTGAGAGCCTCCCCTCGGATGGAGCAACCGGCGCCCAGCCATGGCACAAATCCGGGGATGACCAATATCTCGGGATCTTCTGGGAAGGGATGCCGGATCTTAATTTCGACAACCCAGACGTCCGCAAAGAGATGATCAAGGTAGGCCAATTCTGGCTGAAGCAAGGCGTCGACGGCTTCCGTCTCGATGCCGCGAAGCACATCTATGAGGATTTCAAATCGCAAGGAAATCTCCCTGCGACGAAAGAGAAGAACCAAGCATGGTGGCAAGAATTCCGCAAAGGGATCGAGGAGATCCACCCCGATGCATACCTCGTCGGTGAGGTATGGGATTCCACAGCGAAGATTGGTCCTTTCCTAGCGCAAGCCTTAGACTCTTGCTTCAACTTCGATCTGTCGAAGACGATTCTATCGACGGTTAGTTCGGAGAAAGCGACGGATATTGCTTTTAACCTGGAGCGAATCTACAGCTATTATGCCAAAAATTCAGATGGGAAGTTCGTCGATGCTCCCTTCTTAACGAATCACGACATGAATCGAACGATGTCTGAAGTGAAGGGCAATACGGATCATGCCAAAATGGCCGCTTCCATTCTGCTCACGCTACCGGGTAACCCATTCCTCTATTACGGTGAGGAAATCGGTATGCTCGGGATGAAGCCAGATGAGCAAATCCGAGAGCCTATGATCTGGTCTGCAGCGACTTCGGGTAGTGTAAAGGAACAGACCACTTGGGAGTCTCTTGTCTATAATAAAGACGCAAAACAAGGCGTTACTGAGCAAGAGAAGGACAACGAGTCGTTGTACAATCATTATAAGAAGCTGATTCAATGGCGGAATGACGAACCTGCGTTGCATGACGGCGGTATCGCTTCCTACAAGTTCGACAATGCCAGTGTTCTCGCTTATCAACGCGTGACGAAAGCGACAAAGGCGCTTGTCGTTCACAATCTCTCCAAAGAGACTCAAAAGGTCGTATTGCCGGATGATGCCTACAAGACGTTAGCTCTACAGAGCAAAGATAGTGCTGTATTGAACGGAAAGTCGCTTGAATTGCCGCCTTATAGCACAGTCATTCTTAAATAATTGTGTTCGTGTTGTAAGCTTCGCGCTGACTGAAGTCGGCGCGACAGCTTATTTGCGTTATATACTAAATTTAATGAGATGAAGGAGCTTGATGAATGATGTTGCTAGAAGCGATTTACCACCGGCCCAAGCAAAACTGGGCATACGCCTATGATCATAAAACGATTCATTTGCGTATCCGCACCAAACGTAATGATGTAGACCGCGCCGAAGTCGTCTATGGCGATAAATATTTGCCTTGGGATCAAATGATGACGAAGGATATGCGCATTGTCGGTCATGATGAGTTGTTCGACTATTGGCAGGTTGAAGTGCAGCCGACGTATCGTCGTCTTAGCTACGGCTTCAAACTGCATCAAGGCAAAGAAACGATCTGGTTGACCGAACGCCTTCTTGGCGAACAAGCCCCTACTGGGCATCTTGGGAATTTCGAATTCCCATTCCTTAATCCCGTCGATGTATTCACACCTCCAGCTTGGGTGAAGGATGCCGTCTTCTATCAAATCTTCCCAGAACGGTTCGCGAACGGCGACCCTTCCAATGATCCAGAGGGTGTAGAGCCGTGGGGCGGCAAGCCGACACCAAGCAACTTCTTCGGCGGTGATCTGCAAGGCGTCATCGATCATCTGGATTACATTCAGAAGCTCGGCATCAATGCGATTTACTTCACGCCGGTCTTCGAGGCAACAACGAACCATAAGTACGATACGCAAGATTACATGAAAGTCGACCCTCATTTCGGCACGAATGAGACATTGAAAGAGCTCGTGAAGCACTGCCATACGCGTGGTATTCGAGTCTTGCTCGATGCGGTCTTTAACCACAGCGGACGCACATTCGCTCCATTCCTGGATGTGGTGGAAAAAGGTGCAGATTCCCCTTATGCAGACTGGTTCTACGTACGAGAATATCCATTAACAGTCGTGAACGGTGTACCAACGTATGAGACATTCGCATTTGAACCGAAGATGCCGAAACTCAATACCGAGCATCCGGAAGTGAAGAAGTATCTGCTCGATGTCGCTAAGTATTGGATCGAAGAAGTTGGGATTGATGGATGGCGCTTGGATGTAGCCAATGAGGTGGACCATGCCTTCTGGCGAGAGTTCCGTAAGGTCGTGAAGAGCGTCAATCCGGAAGCGTATATCTTAGGAGAATTGTTCCACGAAGGGATGATGTGGCTGCAAGGTGATCAATTCGATGCGCTGATGAACTACCCGTTTACAGGCGCAGTCCTCGACTTCTTCGTGAACGAAAGCACGGATGGCGCACAGTTCGCCGGCAAAATGTACGGGCAACTGTTCCGTTACCCTCATCAGGCGAATGAAGTGACATTCAACTTGCTCGACAGCCACGATACAGAACGTTTATTGACTTTATGTAAGGGCGATATCCGGAAAATGAAGCTCGCGGCCCTCTTCCAATTCACGTTCCTCGGTACGCCATGTATCTATTATGGGGATGAGATTGGTTTAACAGGTACGCATGATCCGGACTGCCGCAAATGCATGCCTTGGGATGAGGCCGAATACGATATGGACTTGCTCGGATTCTACCAGCGTACAATTGCACTCCGTCATCAATACAGTGCACTTCGCAGTGGGGAATTCCGCTTCCTCTATGCCAAAGAAGGCGACTCGCGCATTGCGTATGAGCGCCGGGATGCAGATGCGACATTCGCGATCCTCATGAGTGTAGGCAAACGTGCGCGTACCATGACACTCGCGCTTCCAGCCGGTGAATGGCAGGATGAAGTGACTGGGGAACGATACACGTCGACAGGCAAGAATATGAAGTTCTCGCTCGCTGTCTATGGCGCATTGGTGTTACGAAAGATCGATTAAATAAAAGCCCACGGGCCGATCCAAGCATAGAATGTCTATGCTGTGGAAAGGCTCGTGGGCTTTTCGGTCATGCGAGTGATCTATTCACCCAACAATTGCAGTAATTCTTCTTCACTATCGATGATACGAATGCCGAGCTGCTGTGCCTTCGTTAGCTTACTACCCGCGCTCTCGCCGGCAATGACGAAGTCCGTCTTCTTCGAGACGCTGCCGGTTACTTTGGCGCCAACAGCCTCGAGCTTCTTCCCTGCTTCGTCGCGGCTCAAGTTAGGAAGCGTGCCAGTAAGTACAACTGTCTTACCAGTGAATACCGTCTCCCGCTTCGGCTCCGATGCCGTCGGCGCTGCTGCCGGGGATACCCCGAGCTCAAGCATCTTGCGAATGCTCTCTTGCATACGCGGATCCGCGAAGAAGGATACGATGCTGTCCGCAACAATCGCGCCAACGTCTGGAATTGTAATCAACTCTTCCGCCGTTGTCGCCATCAGCTTATCCAAGCTGCCGAAGTGATCGGCTAGCGCTTTGGTTGTCGTCTTCCCGGTATTCGGAATGCCAAGAGCGAATAAGAAGGATGATAAGTCGCATTGTTTGCTCTTCTCTAACGCCTCGAGCAGCTTATTGGCTTTCTTCTCGCCGAAGCGATCCAATCCGATCAATTGATCGAACGTTAGGCTGTATAGATCCGCCGGGTCACGAACGCCAACTTCATCATAGAGCTGTTCCGCTGTCATGACGCTGAACGCTTCAACATCCATCGCATCGCGTGATGCAAAGTGCGTAATCCGTCCGATCAGCTGCGGCTTGCAGCCAAGTCGATTGTTACAGAATAGGTGCGCGCCGCGCTGCTCGAGTTCCGAACCGCATGCAGGACAAATCGTCGGATAGACGATCTCTTCGCCGTCGTTCTCTTCTGTTGCTTTACCCAGAATCTCCGGAATCACATCGTTCGAACGACGGATAAAGACACGTGAGCCGAGTGCGAATTTAAGATTTTTGCGCTCTATATCGCCGATATTGTTCAGCGTGCAGTTCTGTACCGTCACCCCCGCCAATTCGACCGCCTCAACACGGGCGACTGGCGTTATTTTCCCTGTACGGCCAACTTCCCAAGATACGGACTCGAGCACGGTCGTCGTCTCTTCCGCTTCGAACTTGAAGGCCACTGCCCAGCGAGGGAATTTGTCTGTGTACCCCAGCACCTCTCGCGTGCGCATGTCTGTCAGCTTAATGACCGCCCCATCAATCAGATAATCCAGCTGATCGCGCTGCGCAACAATGTTAGCGAGCTCCTCGATGGTCCCCTCGATCGTATCGAAATAGGTTACATATGGATTAACCTTGAAATGATTCTCATGCAAGAAGCCAACCATCTCCTGATGATTGCCGAACTGGATCGCATCAGAATAACCTACGTTATAGAAGAAGGCATTCAGCTTGCGTTCCGCTGTGATCTTCGGATTCAAGTTCCGTAGTGCTCCTGCTGCTGCATTACGTGCATTCTTGAGCGGTTCTGCCGCCGTCTCGTTGTACTTGTGGAGTACGGACAAATTCATGATCCCTTCGCCCTGCACTTCAATCGTGCCTTCGCGATAAGGAATCGTGAGCGGCACGGAGCGAATCGTCTTCACTTGCGCCAGTATGCCCTCGCCGACTTCTCCATTCCCACGTGTCGAAGCTTGCACGAGCTTCCCGTCCGTATAAGTCAGGTTGAGTGTCAACCCGTCAAACTTCAGCTCCAGTACATACGATGGATCCGGCAGCGGACTGTCTGGGTTTTTCGTATTGTAGTCGTTGACAAGCTTCATGACACGTGTGTTCCACGTGCGAACGTCTTCGACGTTCTGCGCTTTGTCGAGACTCCAAAGCCTTGCCAGATGGCGATGCTCGGAGAACCCTTTGAGCAGCTCTCCGCCTACGCGTTGTGTTGGGGATTCAGGGAGGATTACGCCTGTCTCCCGCTCCATCGCAACAAGTTGATCATACAACGCATCGTATTCCTTGTCGCTCACGGTAGGCTGGTCTAACGTATAGTACTCATAGTTGTATCGGCTGAGCTGTGTGATCCATGCCTTCATCTGCGCTGCCGTCTCCTGACTGAGTGCTCCTGTACTCCCTTGAACTTCATTCATCCCTGTACGATCCGCCACGCTCGCATCTTCCACCTTTCTTGTTATGGGTTGGCATAAGATCACCGTATGCGCTGTATGCCGCTGCGAGAAATGCTCGACTCCCGGCCGCTGTTGTTCTTGGATTTCTTGAATGATAATGGGTTCGAAGATGAAATCCAATCACAAAGGCGGACGCTACGCTCCTACCGTTCGAGCATTCCTCTTCGCTCTCAGGCCGCTGACTTCCTCCATTCTTACGCCAACTTATCTTATTTATACTTTCGTTATAGGAGCAAATCCTGCAAGCAGACGCTTCACGCCGACCGGTGCCGGGAACGCGATCTGCAGCTCCATATCATTACCTGTTCCTTTGATCGCCACGATGACCCCTGTACCCCATTTGCCATGTGCGACTTTATCACCCGTCTGGAAGTTCTGCGCTCCACCTGTCCCGGTTGATGCAGCACTTGCTGTCGCCTTCGCTGCGTCCATGGAGGAAGTTACAGTTACGCGGCCGCTTGTACTTGTAACCCCGCCGCTGCGCTGACCAAATCCGCCTGCACTCGTTCCGTTACCGCCTAACCCTCCGCCGGATCGATTACCGAACCCGCTGCCACCCCGGCTGCCAAGTCCTGTTCCAAAGGTGGATACGTCCCGTCCGAACCGATCCCTCGACATCGAGGATGCATTCGATTCTTTAAGTTCGTCCGGAATTTCATTGAGAAATCTGGACGGCGCATTGCTCGTCGTCCGACCGAACAAGGTACGCATCCGTGCGCTGGTCAAGAAAAGTTGCTTCTCCGCCCGTGTAATTCCTACGTAAGCCAGTCTGCGCTCCTCTTCGAGCTCCTCGTTATCATTGAATGCACGGCTATGCGGGAAGACGCCTTCCTCAAGCCCGATAATAAAGACGGTCGGGAACTCCAAGCCCTTCGCGCTATGCATCGTCATCAGAACAACGGCATCCTTCACTTCTTCCTCTTCATCATCACCGAGTGAATCAATATCGGCGATCAACGCTAAGTCAGTCAGGAAGGCCACAAGGGACTTATCATCATTATTCTTCTCGAATTCTTGCGTGACAGACAGGAACTCGTCGATATTCTCCATACGTGCCCGGGATTCTAATGTGTTCTCCCGCTGCAGTTCCAGCTTGTACTCGGTCATCTCCAGTACTTTCTCCGTTAATTCGGTCACCGAAAGGAACTCTTGCATCCGGTTCAACTGCTCGATCATCGTGCGGAAATCCCGTAAGGTTCCTTTGGTGCGTACCGCGATGTCCACATCATCCATATTTTCAATGGTATCGTAGATGGACAGATCCTTAGATGCCGCCGCTACATCAAGCTTCGCCAGCGTCGTATCGCCAATCCCACGCTTTGGCACATTGATAATCCGATTCAAGCTGATATCATCGCTTGGGTTCGAGATGAGTCTGAGGTACGCGAGAATGTCCTTAATCTCTTTACGATCATAGAACTTCGTACCGCCGACGATCTGATAGGGAATGTCGGATTTGATCAGAATTTCCTCGATCACCCGGGATTGGGCATTCGTCCGATAGAGAATCGCATGGTTCTGGTATTGCTTGCCTTGATCATAGTTTTTCTTAATTTCACGCGTAATAAAATATCCTTCGTCATGCTCTGAATCCGCATTGTAATGCGTAATCTTCGCGCCTTCGCCTTGGCTCGTCCAGAGCTTCTTCGGCTTACGGCCGGTATTGTTGCCGATCACTTCGTTCGCCGCGTTCAGAATATTCGCTGTAGAGCGGTAATTCTGCTCGAGAAGAATCGATTGTGCATTCGGATAATCTTCTTCAAAGTTCAGGATATTCGTAATATCCGCCCCACGCCAACGATAGATCGACTGATCGCTATCCCCTACGACACAAATATTATGATGCGCATCCGCGAACATTTTACAGAGCATATATTGCGCACGGTTCGTATCTTGATACTCATCGACATGAATATATTTGAATTTCTTCTGATAGAAATCGAGCACTTCAGGCACTTCTTTGAACAATTGAATGGTCGTCATGATCAGATCATCGAAGTCGAGCGCATTGTTCGTGCGAAGTCTTTTCTGATACATGGTGTATACTTTGGCCACGATGCCTTCGAAATAATCCCCAATCTTCTGCTCGTACTGCTGCGGTGTAATCAATTCGTTCTTCGCGGTACTGATCATCGCTTGGACGGCCTTCGGTTCGAATTTCTTCGTATCGACATTCAATTCCTTCATACAATTGCGGATAACCGAAAGTTGGTCTGTCGAATCAAGGATAGAGAAGTTCGAGGTGAAACCGATACGTTCAATGTCTTTGCGCAAAATACGCACGCACATCGAGTGGAACGTCGATACCCAAATATCGCGTCCATCGGGACCTACGAGCTTCGATACCCGCTCCTGCATCTCCCGGGCTGCCTTGTTCGTAAACGTAATTGCTAGAATAGCCCACGGCGGCGCCTTGCGCGTCGCAATTAAATAGGCGATCCGGTGCGTCAACACGCGGGTCTTACCACTCCCTGCGCCGGCCATAATGAGGAGTGGACCTTCGGTGGCTTCAACGGCCTTGCGCTGCTCCGGGTTAAGCCGGGCAACCGCATCATATATATTCATGGATTCATGCATAGGGGGACATGCTCCTTCCTTCACATTCTATTCCTATACCGCTCTTACCGCTTGAACGGTAAGGAGGGCTTGTTCTAATTGATCATATAAAATATTGCCTACAACAATCGTATCGGCAGATGCCGCTGCATCGCGGGCCTGCTCCAGGTTCGTAATACCGCCGCCATAGATCAGCTGCGCTTGGTGAAGCTGCTGACGAACATGTCGAACGAGATCCATATCGCCGAACATACCGCTGTATTCGATATAAATAAAAGGCAGACGCATCAGCCGATCCGCCACTTGCGCGTAAGCAATAACATCAGATGCTGCTAGATTCGCATTCGCCTCGGAGACCTTCGCTGCCGTGGCTTCGCCATTCAGTATAATATAGCCTTCCGCAAAAACAATCTCCCAAGGCAGCATACTGCCGAACTCTCGTACTGCGCGCTGCTGGTGCCCGATCAACCAATCGGGGTTGTTCGTATTCAACACCATCGGGATCAAATAATGGTCGAACCCAGGTACCGCCGCATCCGGATCGGACACTTCGAGTACGCATGGCACTTCGTATTGTCGGATTCGCGAGAGTAATTCTACCGTATTGTCGAACGTTACACCGGACGAACCACCTACCAGAATCGCGTCTGTTCCAGACATGCAGATCTTGTCCAGCGCCTCATCGCTAATGCTACGATCCGGATCCAATTTAAACATGTGCCTCCACGGCATGACTCGTTGTTCCACGGGAGTTCCTCCATCGAATGAAATGAATAATAGTCTAACAGAATAAGTCTAAAGTACATAGGGGGTGGTGTCAATTTGCTGGGGATGATTACATGATTATTCACGAATGTATGTTCTCTAAAGTATAACATATCCCAGTGCTAACAGGGAACAAAGAAATAGACCGTTTACCTTCGGAAGGTTACGGTCTATTTTTCAGGAAATTACGTATGAAAGATGCCCTATAGTGGATACCAAAAACCTTTCAATACCGCGACCTTCAGTACGATCGACCCCACGATCAGCAAGACACTTAACATGCCCACGGTATAATCGATTGCACGAAGCTGCTCCATGGCGTACCATGTGCGTTTCTTATGCTTGCCGAAGCCGCGAAGCTCCATCGCATTCGTCACCACTTCGATACGCTGCAAGGAGGAGTACAACATCGGGAAAGCGATGCTCGTCACGTTCTTCACGCGCTGAAGGAATGGCGCATCGCCTTTGCGGAATCCGAGACCGCGCATCTGCATCGAGTTCGTAATGCTGCGGAACTCCGCTTGAATGTCTGGAATATAGCGAAAGGCGATATTCACGGCATAGGCGATTTTGTACGGAATGCCGATCCGGCTCAAGCTGCTCGCGAAGCGACTAGGATGCGTCGTGAAAATAAATAACAAGCTTATAGGCAGCAGTGTTAAATATTTGGCCGTTAACGTCAGTACGTAGAAGATCGTCTCCAGATTGATTGTATTATAGCCAATGTTCAGAACCGGGGTGTTCGTCCCCGTCAATTCCGTGCCATATACCGGCGTGATCAGCAAGATAAAGGCGGTGTTGAAGACGTTGAAGACGATCATCACCCAGAAAATAACGCGAATCTGCCGAAAAGGAATTTTCGCGGATAACAATAGAACCGTCCCGACAAGGAGCATTACGATAAATACCCGCAAATCCAGAAACATAAACGTTGCAATCGTCCATGCCGCGAAGAGCAGCATCTTAATACTGCCGTCCATCCGATGGAAGACCGAATTGCCGGGTGCATATAATGTCCCCATCTTACTCATGATGCTTCACCTTTTTTTCATAATTGATAAAATGCTGCACGAATCCTTCGGCGGACGGCAATCCCATGGAGCGCGCCAGCAGCGAGAGCGACGTCTCTTTCAGATTCGCCCGTTCAATGACCTCGGTGTTCGTGAGCACGCTCGCCACGCGGTCGCTTGCGATGACTTCGCCTCCGGAGAGGACGACCGCACGGTCCGTATATTCCAATGCCAAATGCATATCATGCGTAATAAAAATAAACGATAGCCCCGTACGCGCCAGATCGGCGATAAACTCCATAAATTCGGTGTAATGCTTGTAGTCTTGGCCTGCCGTCGGCTCGTCCAGGATGATCAGCTTCGGTTCCATCGCAAGCACGGCCGCAATCGTCACCCGTTTCTTCTGACCATAACTCAATGCAGAGATTGGCCAGTTACGATATGGATAGAGTCCGCAAATCCGCAGGACCTGCTCGACTTTCTGATCAACGATCTCTTTGGCGACGCCGCGAACCGTCAATCCAAGCGCCACTTCATCCCAGATCATATGCTGGGTGATCATCTGGTTGGGATTCTGCATGACATAACCGATCTGCTCGCCACGTTGGCGAATGCTCCAGTTCCGCATCTCCTGCCCGTTCAATCGAATGTCGCCCGAGGTCTGCCGTACGATCCCCATGATCAGATGGCTTAACGTCGATTTACCCGCTCCGTTGTTCCCGAGCAGCGCAACAACTTCTCCCTCGTGCACTTGGAAAGATACGCCGCGAATGACTTCTTGTCTGCTGTCGTAGGCGAACCGCACGTTCTGGACGTCGAGCAGCAGCTCACGCGCTGGTGGCGTTGATGGCTCTGCAGCTGTGGCATACCATGCCTTGAGGGCAGGCTCAAATTTCGCAATATGCTCATGGTTCACCTGCGTTAACTCGTCCGCTGCAGACAGCTCACAACCGGCGTATTTTAACGCTTCGATATATAAAGGCTCACGCAATCCATGCTTGCGCAGTACGTCAGAGGCTAAAATCTCGTCCGGCGTTCCGATCGCGCGGATTTCGCCTTCGCTCATAACCACGATCCGGTCGATCGGCTGCTCCAGCACATCTTCAATCCGATGCTCTATAATAATGACGGTCTTGTTCGTCTGACGATGGATGTCGTCGATCATTTTCATCGCTTGTTTGCCGCTGGCGGGGTCGAGATTCGCAAGCGGCTCGTCGAAGAGCAGGATATCGGCTTGCGTCGATAGAATGCCTGCGAGGGAGACACGCTGCTTCTGACCTCCGGAGAGATCATGCGGGCTCTGGTCGATGAACGACAGCATGTTCACGGTCTTGAGCGCACGCTCTACTTCCTGGATCATCTGCGCGCGCGGCACGCCGTTATTTTCGAATGAAAAAGCAACGTCTTCGCCCACGGACAAGCCGATGAATTGCCCATCGAGATCCTGCAGGATCGTCCCGACCGATTTACTAATTTCGAAAATACTCTGCCCTTTAGTTTCTTTGCCGTTAATCGTGAACGTTCCTTCAATCTTGCCTTCGTACGTAAAAGGAATCAGCCCATTGATACAATGGGCTAATGTCGACTTGCCGGAACCGCTCGGACCAGCAATGAGTATTTTCTCGCCTGGCTTGATCGCTAGGTTGATATTGCGCAATGTCGGCTCAGACAGTTTCTGATATTGGAAGCTAAAATTCTGAAAAGATATCATGCTGTACTCCTATTTCTCGATTGTCAGATTCGAACTCTTCTTATTCACACGCAAAATGGCAAGCACGATCGGGAGGCCAAGAACCGCTACCGTAGCGATATTCGCAAGAACGGCGCCCCAGAATTGGACAGCCATCTTATCCACCGGTTCACCCATAAGGAATACATCAAAAATGGTCGCTTCCCCAATCCCAACGATACATCCCAGTACACCAAAAATTAAAATTTGATAGATATGCTTCTTTGTATATAAACCTGCTTTAACATTGAAGTCTTTGCTCATGAAAACAAATCCGCTAAATAGTCCGATTAACGCCGAACCAATCGCCCAGCCCCACCATACAACACCGCCGGCAATCAAATCCGTAATAATGTGACCAATTAGACCAATCAATAAACCAACAATAGGACCGAATAACGCGCCAAAAATCGTTAGAAACGCAACAGCGGGCTTCACCCATGTCTGCGGTCCTACCGTAAATCCAAAAAATCCCAAAAAGCCATACAACGCTGCCCCGATCCCAATCGCAACGACAACGAGCGTGCTGAAATTAAAGATGGATTTCTTCTGATTCATTTAACCGAATTTCCCCTCTCACCTATTAATAAGGCTATACTAAAGCAAAAGTCCCACGGTTTCAATAGGATTTTCCGAATATTGTCGAAATGATCGTATGAAATTGTTTGGAAATGCTCATTTATTATTGAAAGAGCGCCCGAACGGTAAAAATGATGATGATCCAAAGGAGCAGGCTTAGTCCTCCGCCAATAAGCCACCCGCGTCCCGGATTTGTATATTCTTCGTCATGTGCGTCGTTTTGCGGCATAGAAAAACCCCCTCTACTAGATCTCTCTAGTATCGGGAGTTTCGGATGCGTTAATACGCGTTCTTATTGATAAATCCGTTGATGACGGTCTTCCAGATGATCTTCACGTCAAAAAGAATGGACCAATTCTCAATATAAAAGATATCATAGCGAATGCGTTCTTCGATCGATGTATCGCCGCGAAGGCCGTTGCTCTGCGCCCATCCGGTAATGCCCGGGCGAACATGGTGCTTAACCATGTATTTCGGGATCTCTTCCTTGAACTGATCCACGAAGAACGGTCGCTCCGGTCTTGGGCCGACGATGCTCATATGGCCGAGCAGCACGTTGAAAAATTGTGGCAGCTCGTCGAGACTTGTTTTGCGGAGGAATGAGCCGAACTTGGTCTTCCGCGGATCGTTCTCCGTCGTCCACTGGGTGTCGGAGGAGCCTTGCGACTGCACGCGCATGGATCTGAACTTGAACATCATGAAATTACGGCGATTAAGGCCTACACGTTCTTGCTTGAAGATGATCGGACCTGGTGATGTAAGCTTAATGCCGATAGCCGCTAGTATTAAGACTGGCGATGTAAGGATGATCGCGAAAAGTGCAAAGGCAATGTCGAAAGCGCGCTTCAAGATACGGTTGCTCATGAGATCGAGCGGGATATCTCGCACATTGATGAGCGGCATACCCGCGAAATTATCGAACGTTGGCCGCGCCGGCAAGTAGTCGAAGAAATCCGGGATGATCAGCGTTCGGACGCCTGCCTTCTCGCATGTATTGATAATATGCGGGAACCGATGATGCGCCTCGAGTGGAAGCGCGATAATGACCTCGTCGACGAGCCGCTGCTCAATGATCTGCTCCAGATCGTCGATGCTCCCGAGAACTGGCTTGTATTTGATAGCGAATTGCTCATCGATCTCATCACCTTGGTCGTCCAAGAAGCCGAGGACTTCGTACCCCATTTCGGGGTGCTGCTTCAAGTTTCTGTAGAATCGCTTGCCGAGTGTACCTGCACCTAGAATAAGCACGAACTGCTTATTGAATCCTTTCTCACGGAAATGGCGAAGTCCTTTTTTGACCGCAAAACGATAGGTAAGGATCACGATCACGTTGCCGATCATATAAATCGCGAGGTATTCGCGTGAGATATGTACGGCCTTGAAATAGAACAGTAAGCTTAAGAGTACAAACAAGCTGATCAAGTGTACCTGGATAACACGCCAGAAGTCGTCGACGAATCGCTTCTTCCGTTTCGGTGAGTAGAAGCTGCTCATCATGCCAATGGCGACGGCGATACCGCCGTAAATCAGGCTCCATTTGGAGTATTCGACCAGTGGGAGCGGAGATTCGTGCTCCATGAAGCCGCTCTGAAACTTCATCCAATAGGCGAATAAAAAGATAACCTGGATCACTACAAAGTCGGCTAGTATATAAAGTTGCGTTAGAAATCGCTGGTTCTTACGCAGCATGCTGTCACCTCAATGATTTCATAGTATTGCTGTTGAAACTATCGTAACATTTTATTCTTAATGAGTGATGTCGAAAATTTCACCAGTATTCCCGCATAGACTAATCCATTCGTTAGGAACGAATAATGCTGGCGATAGTGTTTGCGATGGAATAAATACATAGCGCGGTGAAACTCATAAATGATCTTGTACGGTTTGCGACGGCTGCTTGCTCCCTTGTAATGCGTAATGAAGGTCTCGGGGTAATAATAGTTCTGCCAACCCGCTTGCTTGATCCGGTAACACCAATCGATGTCTTCCCCGTACATAAAAAACTCTTCATCCAGCATCCCTACTTGGTCCATCGCTTCTCTACGTACGAGCATAAAAGCACCGACGAGACAGTCGATCGGATAGGATTCATCGGGACTGAGATAGCCGAGTTGGTATTGATTGAAACGCGGGTTATCCGGAAACATCTTCGAGAATCCAAATGCGTAGTAGAACGACGCAGAAGGCGTAGGAAAGCCGCGCCGACAAGCCTTATCCAGTGAACCGTCAGGTAGGATCACCTTGCAGCCAGAGGCACCGACATCCGGGTGACTATCCATAAACTGAAGCATCATCTCGAACGTATCTAGCTCGACGATCGTGTCGGAGTTGAGTAGTAATATATATCGGCCTTTGGCGATGCGCATGCCTTGATTGTTGGCTCGGGAGAAGCCGACGTTCTCTTCATTCGCGATAAGTTGTGTTGCTGGATACTGTCGCTGAAAATGCTCGACCGAATCATCGGACGAGTTATTGTCGATCAATATCACTTCGTAGCGATAAGACGTTGTCGAAGCATAAACTGATTGCAGGCAATCTAGCGTTAATTGTCGTGTATTGTAGTTAAGGATAATAATGCTTAAGTCCATGAATAATCTCCATCTCGAGCGTTGATAGACTTATTATAGCATAGAAAAAGACTAGAGTTCGGAATTAACAGGGTTAACCAGCTAAAGTCTTGTTAAAGTTTAGACTTTAGGGCTAAGTGAAAATGTCGATTCTAGTCTTATTTAACTAACGATTATCAATGTATTCTCTCAGTGCCTCTCGCCAAGGTCGCAAATCCTGCAACCCGTTCGTGCGGATCGATAGATGCGCCATCACGGAGTTTTTCGGTCTCGGTGCCGGACGCGGGAACTGCTCCGTCGTACAAGGCAATAACTCTGGCGATAAACCTGCTTCCTCAAAAATCGCCTGTGCAAACTCAAACCATGAACAAGACCCTGAATTCGAAGCATGATATATGCCATATTTTTCAGTCGCTACAAGATCTAGAAGGAATTTTGCTAAATCGACAGTATATGTCGGTGATCCTACCTGATCATGAACGACTTGTAAAGAAGGCTTTTCTGCACCTAGCTTCAACATCGTCTTAACAAAGTTGTTGCCATGCGCCCCATAAACCCATGAGGTACGAACAATAAAGAAGCGCGAAGATAAACCCTGCGTAAGTTGCTCCCCTGCACGTTTGGATTTACCATACACCGTCTGAGGGTTCGTATTATCGTATTCACGATAGGCATCCGATGATTGACCATCAAAAACATAGTCCGTGCTAATATAGCAGACTTTTGCTCCGACCTTCTCCGCCGCGACGCTCACGTTCCGTGTACCTACAGCATTCACAAGATATGCTCCATCCTCATCCGTCTCTGCTGCATCAACCGCCGTATAAGCTGCACAATGAATGATAGCATCGGGTTTCTCTCGAAGTATGACAGATTCACACTGAGCTTGGTTCGTAATATCGAGTTCCTGTCGTGTATATCCTAGCATCTGGTGACCCTTTTGCTGACCGACCAGAACGACATCCTGCCCCAATTGTCCATTTGCACCTGTGACAAGTATTTTCATCTTACTCACCTAAGCGTTCACCGTATTGCTTGGCATAGTATTCTTGGTAGGCACCTGATTGAATCCGAGTCCACCATCCTTTATTGTCTAGATACCATTGAATGGTCTTCTGAATTCCCTTTTCGAAAGGATACTGCGGTTGCCAGCCTAGTTTGGCGCGGATCTTCGTCGCGTCAATCGCGTAACGGCGGTCATGGCCAAGTCGATCAGCTACGTAAGTAATCAGTGATTTCGGTTTACCAAGAGCCTCAAGAATGGTCTCTACAATCTGAATATTCGTACGTTCGTTATTCCCGCCAACGTTGTATACCTCGCCGCTGACGCCTTTATGAATCACGAGATCAATGGCGCTACAGTGATCCTCGACATATAGCCAATCACGAACATTCAAACCGTCCCCATAGACTGGGAGTTGCTTATCATTCAGTGCATTCGAGATCATTAATGGGATTAGTTTCTCAGGGAAGTGATATGGCCCATAGTTATTCGAACAACGAGTGATATTCACATTCATGCCGTAAGTCTCGTGATATGCACGCACCAGCAAGTCCCCACCCGTCTTACTTGCCGAATATGGGCTGTTGGGCGCAAGAGGAGTCGTCTCCGAGAACAGACCGGTATCCCCCAGTGTTCCGTAGACTTCGTCCGTAGAGATTTGAACATATTTGTTCACATTATATTTCCGAGCTGCATCGAGCAATACTTGCGTTCCCATGACATTTGTCTGCACAAAAATGCCTGGGTCCAAAATACTGCGATCCACATGCGACTCCGCTGCAAAGTTAACCACAACATCGATTTGATGCTGCTGGAAGATCTCTTCTACTTTGACTGCATCAGCGATATCACCTTTAATAAAAGTGTAATTCGGTTTATCCTGAACACTTGTTAAGTTCTCAAGATTCCCCGCATACGTAAGTGCATCGAGGTTAATGATCTGGTACTCAGGATATTTATTCACCATATAGATCACAAAGTTACTTCCGATAAATCCGGCCCCGCCGGTAACTAAAAGTTTCAACACGGCTCCTCCTCAATCAAAGTTGATGTCCGCATCACGCAGAACGGGATGCTTCGTATCTTTATCAGATAAGATCGGCTGTTCTACCGGCCAATCGATGCCTAACGCAGGGTCATTCCACAAAATACCTCGATCATGCTCAGGGGAGTAAAGTGCGTCTACTTTGTAGAGTACCTCCGTGTTGGCTTCTGTGGTACAGAAACCGTGAGCGAAGCCCTGCGGCACAAGTAGCTGACGCTTATTCTCAGCACTTAAATGTACACCCACCCACTGGCCGAAAGTTGGCGAGTTACGACGAATATCTACAACCACATCATAGATTGCACCAGCAGCGACACGGACAAGCTTCGTCTGTGCTTTAGGATTCAGTTGGTAGTGCAACCCGCGAAGAACACCCTTCTCCACAGATAGTGAATGATTGTCTTGGACGAACAAATAATCCATATTATATTCACGGAACTTCGCACTGTTGTAGCTTTCCATAAAAAACCCGCGATGGTCCCCATGGACCGCGGGTTCAATGATTCGAACGCCTTGTAGTTTTGTATCGATTATGTTCATGAACTTACACCTCTACAATTTCAATTTTCCAAACTCTTCGGAAAAGGTGATGTTCTGCGCAAGCTCATTTGCTTTAGCCCAAGAGACATGCGTACCAGCATCTGTCCACCAGCCTTGAAGGACATCATAAGTAAGCTCGCCACGTGCGATGTAGGCATTATTTACATCCGTAATTTCCAATTCACCGCGACCAGATGGTTTTAGTGTTTTTACGATATCGAACACAGTACTGTCAAACATATAAATTCCTGTCACTGCGTAGTTACTCTTTGGTGCTCTCGGCTTTTCTTCGATGGAAACAATGTTGTCTCCGTTAAGTTCAGCCACCCCGTAACGTTGTGGATCATGTACTTGTTGAAGAAGAATTTTCGCGCCTGTTTGTTGCTCACGGAAGTTTGCAACATATCCAGAGATGTCATCTTCGAAGACGTTGTCTCCGAGAATAACAACCATTTGATCATCGCCGACGAATTGTTCCGCTAGATCAAGGGCTTGTGCAATCCCACCGGCTTCATCTTGTACTTTATAAGTAAATGTAACGCCCATGTCACGCCCACTTCCTAGAAGGTTTACAACGTCGCCCATGTGTTCTTTACCGGTGACAACTAGAATATCATTAATGTCTGCTTGCATTAACTTATTTACAGAATGAAAAATCATTGGATATTTACCGACCGGTAATAAATGTTTATTTGTGACTTTTGTTAGTGGGTACAGGCGCGATCCAGTGCCTCCTGCTAAGATAATACCTTTCATAACTCCACCTACTTTTCATTTACTCAAATAATTTCTTCTTAATTATTTGTAGCTTTCACTCTGAATACAAATCTCTTATTTAATATATATGACACCATAGACATTGGTAGGATCAAAATCGCGTACGCTATATAGATACTCACAAATTCTTTTAAAAACGTTAATAATGCTAAATTTAATAAATATGTTACTCCATATGTTATGAAAAACTTAATTATCAAAGAATTATCACTACTTTTAAATACAATTCGTCCTGTAGTTTTAAAGTTAAAAAGAATTCCAACAAGGGTAGACAATAAAGATGCTAATGTATAATGCAATCCTACAAAAATAAACAACGAGAAAACAGAGTAGCCAAAGATTGTATTTATAACACCAACTATAATAAATTTTACGAATTGATTGTCCATTAGTTACTCCTTGGCCTTTACTGAATTAACCTTTTACTCTCTCTAGTTCTTGATTGATTATGGTTTCGAAATTTATTCGCTCTTTTTCTACAACCAAAGGCCTCTTCAATACCTGTGTATGAATGGAACCAATATATTCCCCTATAATTCCAATAAAAAATAATTGCACAGAAGAAAATAAAAATAGACCTATCACGAGAGGTGCCAGCCCTAGCGTGAAATAATTCCAGAATACTAGCTTTGCAATCAGATAACCCACTGCAACCAAAAGACTTACAGCTGACATTAAGAAGCCTAGCATAGCAGCTAATCGCAGTGGTATCTTAGAATGGTTTGTAATTCCTAGCATTGCCATATCATATAATGTATAGAAATTATTCTTGGTTATACCTCGTTTTCTAACAGGCTGCACATATTCTATTTTATAACTTTCAAAACCAATATCCGAAATCAACCCTCTAAAGTAAGGATATGGATCATTAATCTCTCTTAAGATCTGAATGATTTTACGATCATATAATCCAAACCCTGTGTTATTTTTCGTTAGTTCAATTTCAGATACCCTGTTAATAAAATTATAATACATTTTTCGAATCGCAAACATCGCAGCACTTTCATGGCTCTCCGTTTTTACACCAAGAACTACTTTATAGCCTTCTTCCCATTTCTCAATAAAGTCAATAATCATGTTAGGCGGGTCTTGCAAATCTGCAACCAATAAAATAACTGCATCCCCATCTGCTTGTAGTAATGCATGATAAGGAGAGCGTATATGTCCAAAGTTTCTGGCGTTAACGATAATCTTAACATTTTGATCCTTTAGTGCTATTCTTTTCAATATTGCAACCGTATTATCTTTCGAAGCATTATCGATGAAGATATGTTCATATACATAACCACTTAGTTCATCAAATACTTCTCTAACGCGCTGGTATAGTTCTTCAACATTGTCCTCTTCATTATAGCAAGGGGTTACTATACTAATTTTCTTCATTTTTCTAGCCTCATTCTAATATATTTATACTCATCATCAATACTCTCTATAGAGCTATACTGTGGGTGAAATCCTACATTTTGTGCCTTATGAAATTCTGAGTAGTAATTGTCCTTGTTACCTGTAACAGATGACTTCACATCCCCCTCAATAATTCTATAGCTCAATTGATGATTATCCTTAAAGTAATTCAGCAAATCAAATTTCGATATAGGGCATTTTGAATAAACGTCAAAAGCATCATTAACTTCAGGGTTATTGATAAGTCGTTCAATAAGTTGATTTAAGTCATGCGGATGAATGTAATCACGAATAATATTAGACGGACTAGTTACAAGCTCATTGCCAGTCCTAATACAGTTAATAATATCAGTCATGAGGAACTTTGAGTTTAGATCAATATACCTGCTAAAAAAGCCAAAAACTCTCAAATCGACAATATTATTCATCAATAAACTTCGATGCTTTGCTTCAGTATACAGCTTAGTTACACCATAATAATCTTTGGTTGAAAAACTATTAATCTTTACTTTATTCGAAGTTGTATATTCTACGGGCTTCATGAAATCTTCACCGTACGCCGCACCACTGCTAAAATTGATATACAATGTTTCTTGTGAATCACGAATCTTCTCTATAATCAAATTATCGAATGATTCTGTTAGATGAAAAATTTTATAAGGATCTTGCTGTAAATCTTGTGGATTTCCGATGCCAACGCAATTTATGATGACATCAAAAAACCGCTCCTTAAAATCATTTAAATCTAGTATGGTTACAACCTCTAAACGCTCCGCTTCAAGAAACTCTACTAACTTTGCCTCAGTACGCGCATATGCAAATATTTCATGCTCTTTCTTTAAACATAACCCTGTTATAATATTTTTGGCTATATGACCTGTAGCGCCTAATACCGCTATCTTCTTTTTAATCACCACCATCAATGGCTCCTTTATTTAGGGACTTCCATTTCTTCAACAAGATCAATGAGCATGACTTCCTTTAACTCTTCTCTATCTAAATGCGGCGACATATCTTCAATCGGACGATTTACAACCAACTTAGGTTGAACTTCTGTATTTTTTTGTAACATGACTTCTATAAAAGCAGGCCCTTCCTCAGCAAAAAACTGTTCGATCGTTGCTGTCTCGCTCAATGATCTAACTTGATATGAAGGAATGCCATATGCTTCGAAAATATCACCAAAGTTCGGATTCTCACTTACCGTCGATTGCTGTCTTCCATCAAAATATAAGTCTTGGAATTGTCTAACCATGCCCAGGCAATTGTTATTCATAACGCAAATTTTGACAGGCAAATTCATTCGTCTAAGGGTATCCAATTCTTGAATGTTTAGTTGAATGCCTCCATCCCCGGCAATAACGAGTGATTCCTGATTAGTGGCTAGCGTTGCACCAATTGCTGCAGGCAGCGCAAAACCCATTGCCCCCATTCCACCCGAGTTAAGAATACGCTGGCCATCTTGGAGTTTAAATGATTGAGATGCCCACATTTGATGCTGACCGACATCTAAACAGATGGCTTTAATTTTCCTTGCATATGAAGATAGTACACCCATAAATTGATTTGGTTCAATTATATCTGCTGATGTAATCCCAGATGAAGTCGGATATTTTGCTTTAAGTGTTTCGATCTTCATTAGCCAGTCTGATAGATCCGGCTTTCTATAATTTTTTAACTTGATATTCATTTGCTTCAAAAATTGTAATAAGTCAGTTTTAATTGCTATATCAACCTGTACCTTGCAATTCAACTCATTAGGGTCAATGTCAACGTGGATTTTTTTCGCTGCTCGTGCAAATGTATCGGGTCTTGTTCCCGTTTGCCTACTATCTAGTCTAGAACCTAGTATAATCAATAAATCACAGTTCGCTAACGTCATATTGCTATATCGATTTCCATACGAGCCAATTAACCCGCAATAAAGTGGATTATCATGTGAAATAACGTCAAGGCCCATTAATGAACTCACAACAGGTATACCGGTTTTCTCTATAAACAAACTAAGTTCTTCATAGGCGTTACTTACTCTCACGCCACCTCCCGCAAGTATTACTGGTCTCTGTGCGTTAGAAATCATTTCATATAATTGGGAGATGATACGAGCATCCAGAACATCGTTCGCCATTGATAACTCTTTGTATTCATCACTGTCAAAGAAACTCTCTAAATTACTCGGATCAATGTCAGCTCTTTGAACATTCATTGGGATATCAATCAGAACTGGCCCAGGTCTACCATTCTGAGCTAGATAAACGGCTTTTTCTAAAGAATATCTAATTTGGGATGGGTCAGTTACTAATGCTGCATACTTCGTGAGTGGTGTTACAACACTTACGATATCCGTTTCTTGAAATCCAATTTGTCGAACAGGTCTATCAAATTTATATTCATATGTATTTACCTGGCCTGTTACAAACAAACAAGGAACTGAATCAAAGAAACAGCTCCCAATCCCTGTCAATAAATTCAACGCCCCCGGGCCGCTAGTTGCCATAGCAACGCCAAGTTTTCCATTCATTCTGGCATATGCTTCTGCTGCAAAAGACGCTGCTTGCTCATGGCGAACCGAGACACATTCGATATCATCTCTTTTTGCAATCGAATCTAAGAGATGTGCAATTGCTCCACCTATAAATTCAAATACATGTGAGACGCCTTCTTTTTTTATAAAATCAATAACGTAATCAGAAAGCTTCATAGCGCATCTCCAATCTAGATCAGCTTTGATATTCCTTAATATGCTTTATACAAACTTCCCGCATATTTTCGTTGTTTCGATATGCCTTAGTCCAACTAACAATTTTCTCAATTGCCGTTTCCAAATTCCAGCGTGGCGACCAGTTCAATATAGCATTCGCTTTAGAACAGTCCAACTTTAAGTACTGCGCTTCATGCGGCTGTGGATTTGAATCAACACGATAGTTCGCTTCCGTTCCCCACTTATTACACATTTCTTGGACAATCCATTCGACTGGTTTGGCATCAATATCGTAAGGGCCAAAATTCCATGCTTCTGAATATTTCTCTCCATCTTCGAATAATTTTTCTGCCAGAAGCAAGTACCCTCCTAGTGGTTCTAAAACATGCTGCCAAGGTCTAATCGAATATGGATTACGAATAATGATCGTTTGATCAGCCATTAATGCCTTAATGCAATCAGGAATCAATCTATCTTTAGCCCAGTCTCCCCCGCCAATAACATTTCCAGCACGAGCTGATGCTACTCCTACAAATCTCTTTTCGTTATGGTAAAAAAATGAGTTTTTATACGCTGAGGTTACTAATTCAGAGCATGCCTTACTACTAGAATATGGATCGTATCCTCCCATAGGTTCATTTTCTCTATATCCCCAAACCCATTCTTTATTCTCATAACATTTATCTGTCGTTACATTCACAACAGCTTTCACAGAACTACAATTCCGGACTGCTTCAAAGAGATTAACCGTTCCCATAACATTGATGCTATAAGTATCCACAGGATTAATGTACGATTCCCTTACTAAAGGCTGTGCCGCCATATGAATAACGATTTCAGGAGATGAGAATTCCATAGCCTCTTGAAGCGACTTGCTATCTCTAATATCTGCGATAAAGCTTTTTTCAAGTATTTCATCAATTCCACAAACATGATACAGGCTAGGCTCCGTATTAGGTATTTGTGCATATCCGTATACTTTTGCCCCCATCGAATGTAACCACAACGATAACCAAGACCCTTTAAAGCCTGTATGACCTGTTATAAATACCCGTTTATTTACCCAAAAGTTTGTGTTTATCATACATTCACCGGATCCCGATCCCAAGTTTTCCATGGTGCTTTACCAGATCCCCACAAATCTTCAAGATAATTTTTATCTCTCAAAGTATCCATTGGTTGCCAGAATCCATCATGTTTATAGGACATTAACTCCTCATTCTTTGCCAGTGTTTCTAGCGGAGCTTTCTCAAAAATTGTGCTATCATCAGCAATATAATTAAAAATTTCGGGTTGCAGTACAAAAAAACCTGCATTGATCCATGAGTTATCACCTTTTGGCTTTTCCTGGAATCCTTTAACTAGATTATTCTCAGTAATATTAAGAGCGCCGAATCTCCCACTTGGTTGAACAGAAGTGACCGTCCCAATTCTTCCATGTAACTTATGATAATTAACTAACTCGGTAATATTCACATCCGATACCCCATCACCATAAGTCAGCATAAATGGCTCATCTTCGATGTAAGGTTGGATTCGCTTCACTCTCCCACCTGTCATCGTATCAAGCCCCGTATTGACTAATGTTACTTTCCATGGTTCTGCCGAATGATTATGTGTAATGATTTGGTTATCATTTCTAAAATCAAACGTTACATCGGACTCATGAAGGAAATAATGTGCAAAGTATTCTTTAATATAAAATCCTTTGTAGCCTAAACAAATCACAAAATCATTAAACCCGTGCTGTGAATACAATTTCATAATATGCCATAAGATAGGCTTTTGTCCGATCTCGATCATCGGCTTAGGCTTTAAGTGCGATTCTTCACTAATTCGAGTACCATATCCACCTGCAAGTATAACGACCTTCATTTAATACCCTCCTTCAAGCTAGACTAATTATCAGTTTTTGGAATACACAAATTCTTTGATTTTATCAATAACGTAATCAATCATCTCATCTGACAAACCTGGATAAACCCCTACGAGAAATGTATCATATAAGATTTTATCAGTATTTTTTAGGCCTCCATGAATTCTAAAGTTAACATTTTGATAAGCTGGCTGACGGATGAGATTTCCCGCGAATAACATGCGAGTTTGAATGCGGTTAGCTTCTAAGTAATCAACAATTTCATTTTTGGTGAAGTTAACTCCATCTCTTAATGTCAAAATGAAACCAAACCAGCTTGGATCCGAGTTCTCTGTTGCTCTAGGAAGAATAAAATATTGGTCGAGCTCCCTCAATCCTGCCAATAAGCGATTAAAGTTATTCTTTCTTGCCTGTACAAACGAAGGCACTTTCTTAAGTTGCTCTACCCCAATAGCTGCTTGCATATCCGTAACTCTCAAATTATATCCAATATGAGAATACGTATATTTATGATCATATCCATACGGCAGAGAGCCTAATTCCCAACCAAAACGTTTCTTGCACGTATTATCACAACCCGATTCACACCAGCAATCACGACCCCAATCCCTGAATGATTCAATAATCATCTTTAATTTAGGGTCATTCGTATAGACTGCCCCACCTTCACCCATCGTCATATGATGAGGCGGATAGAAGCTCGATGTGCCAATATGACCATGAGTACCCGTAAGTTTTCCGTTAAATGTCGAACCCAGAGCATCACAGTTATCTTCTATTACCCATAAATTGTATTTTTCTGCAATTTCCATTACCTTGTCCAATTCAAAGGGATTCCCCATCGTATGGGCTACCATAATCGCCTTAGTTCTTGGAGTGATTGCATCTTCAATACGATCAACCATGATGTTATATGTACCTAACTCCACATCAATAAATACCGGGATCGCCCCATTTTGAATAATTGGAGCTACCGTTGTTGGGAATCCCGCAGCTACAGTGATAACTTCATCACCAGGCATTACACGACGATCACCAAGTTTTGGCGAAGTAAGTGTTGAAAATGCCAATAGATTAGCGGATGAACCGGAATTCGTAAGTAGTGCATACCTTACACCTAGGAATTCAGCAAATTCTTTTTCGAATTGTTTGTTATATCGACCCGCCGTAAGCCAGAAATCAAGCGATGAATCTACAAGACTGCGCATTTCCTTTTCGTCATAGATTCGCCCGCCATAAGAAAGAGAAGATTTCTCAACATCGAATTTTTTGTTTCTATTAGAATGAAAAAGATCATAATAGTTTTCAACCTTTGAAAGGATTTCTAATCTCATTACCTTCTCAAAATCGTGCTCACTTAAATCAAAGATAAATTCAATATCATTTTTTAATACATGAAGTTTATCTCTCACATCTAAAAATAACGGCGTTTCTTTATTAACTTTTATTACTTCATGGAAATTTCCGTTTTGTATTTCTGGAGCATTTTTACTTAGTTTGAATACTTGAAATATATTTTCTAGTTCATATCCAATCAAACCATATTCACCTGTATTTTTAAACTTCACTATACTACCTTGTTTCAAATGCCTACACTCCTTTAAATATTTTAAGTATTCTTCAGCATCAATGATTAACATGGCCTTTAGAATATTATGTAAATAGTAGGTTAAATCATTTCATATTAGTTAACATAAAAAGCATTATTTTTTTACCTTTTCGATAGATGGGTCCTGGAATGTCCCTTTTTAAATAACTCACAATACGCTTACTTATGAACTTTAACGTTGGGCAATACCCAAATCCCCCAATGCAATCCAATCGGCAATATTATTTCCATTTGGTGACTCAACACCAAATGTAATATCAACATTTTTTCCAGAATAGCCCTCAATACTGATTTCTATTTCATTAAAATTGGATTCCTGCGTGACATTGCTTTCATAAATCCTACGCTCATTTCCATTATCATTAATGCTGATATAGAAATTTGCACCATCACTTCCTTTAAGGGGAAGTATTAAATCACCACAAATCTTCGAATCTGTAGGAATAAATATATTCTTATAGGTGTATTTAAATCCACTAATGATTGTTAACGTATTTATCTTTTGAAATTGTGTTGTCCAATCAAATATAAATACTCCTTCCCCATTAGGTGTATCTTCATTTACACTCTGTGGGGTTACCTCACCTTCATGGAAATGGTCGATAAGACTATATTTAATGTTTTTATTCTTACCTAGCGCTTTATTTTTATATAGAATCACCTCGTTGGTGACATTAATAAATCTCTTTTGAGAATCATTCAGTTTTAGTAAAACTACTTTTGTCGGATCAATCTTCGTGAGATCTACATCTAGTATGTTATCAACATATTCAACCTTAAACGTATCATCTCCCAAATAAGGTTTTAAAAACAATGAATCTAATAAAGGCCAATCTATATCCCGATGTTTTTCTATAAAAACTTTGTACTGCCTAATATTCGTACCATACTTTTTAATGGTCTCATCGTAGGCAGAGTCTGAAATCTGCTGAGAATACACAAAATATATATTATGGATATAATCCTTATAATAAGAATTTTGTTTAAGGTTACAACAAGTAAATAAAATCATCAAAATCATCATCAATTTTTTGGAATTTATCTTAGCAAAAAGATATCCCATGTATATAATGAATACTAAGTATGGGGTTTGCAACCATCTCAGTTCTTGATACACAGTAATTGATGAGACTAGCACTAAGGCGCATACAAGCATTAACATTATCAAAAATATTTTGAATTCAATCAATTTTTCTTTTTTATCCTTGCCTTTTATTGCTGCTATAAATACTATCATAGAGAGTATCAGTACTAATACTGATACTATTATTGTTGTTAAATTAACCTGATTTATCGGAATACCATTCAAGTGTTCTGGCCCTATATTAAACCCAAATAAATTTAATAGCCCTCCTATAAAAAACTTTATTACCGAATATACATTAATTTTGATACTTGTATAACCAGTCCCTACTAAAATACTTGATTTAAGAAAAAGCTTTTTGAACATCAGATAAAAAATGATTGGGGAGACAATTAAGCCAAATGCGATAATTTTCTTTTTCTTTTTCTTTTCATGTATTAAGTGAAAATGCATAAACAAAATTATTACTGGAATTATAGCTATAAATCTCTCATGTGTAAAAATAATTAAAAATTCCAGTATAAGTATATATAAAAAACCACTTTTTTTTCCTTTGCAGTATAATAAATACGAATTCAATATTATGAGTATAAGGAATAATGTACAAATAGCCTCCATCAATCCATAAATTTGCAATATATTATAGTAAGCAAAACGGGATGTAATAAAAAGTAAGGAAATAGCATAACTAATATACTTATTATTACTAATCAAGTTTAATAATTTATAAACAAAATAAATGATTATACAATTGAACGTAATATTAAACATAAAATACAATTGATAATTATTATCGAATAATTTATATAATATATATTGCACTAAATTAAACACAGGTCTGTATTTATCAGCGAAGTCATTTAATAAAACAGCCTCCAAAAAGGACTTTCCACGGAAAAAATCCCAACTGTTTAGATCATCACCCATAATCGTGTGATAACCACCTAATTTTATATACCAAAAGAAATTAATAATAAATAGACTACATAATAATATTTTATTAATTATATTTTCTTTCAATTCTAGCCTTAACCTATTCATAAATTTCTATGGCCTCCGCTGAATGTTCTGTTATTAAAGAGTAATGGATTCGGATGATATCACCCCAAATTAATATCACTATATAAACCAGGCTATTTATTCGCATTTATTTTCACATTCATTTGAACTAGTACATTTTCCCCGACTTCAGCTCTTATCCCCGCCTCAATATCACTATCTTTATCTCCAAACAATATTGACTCTCTCAAATCTATATCAAAATCATCTTTTGCTTGCAAAATCATTCCCGGGTTCGGTTTTCTACACCAACTATCCTTTTTATACTCCCCAATTCCGTGCTCTGGATGATAAGGAGAGTAGTAAACTTTAGTAATCTCAATCCCCTCCACCTTAAACCGCTCAATCATCCAATCGTTCAACTTGTGAAAATCCTCTTCTGAGTAATACCCTCTTCCAATCCCCGCCTGATTTGTTATCACAATTAGCAAATACCCCAAAGATTGAAAATGCTTCATTACATCAAATATTCCATCCACAAACTCAAAGTCTTCAATTTTATAGACATAGTTTTTCTCTACATTGATGACTCCATCTCTATCAAAAAACACGGCCTTATTCAAATTTAATCAACTCACTTTGAGCTTTATAATAATCTTCAGGAATACCAATATCAATAAAATACTCGTCTGCAATATATGAATTTACCTGGATCCGCTGTAGATGTTTCTGAAGGAAATCAGTCTCAAATGAAAAGGTCTTCTCAAGATTACAGCCATTAAAAATACTACGATTCAGTATATAAACACCACCATTGATATCACCAAAACTCGTATATTGTTTTTCTTGGAATTTCACTACTCGGTTGTTAACGTGATCCACCTTACCGTAACGTTCAAAGTCACTCATTGGTTTCAATGCCATCGTCATTTCCCCAGCCTGAGTTCTATGGAATAACATCATTTCTTTCAGATCAACATTAAAAAAAGTATCTCCATTAATTACGATGATATCTTCCTCTGTTGTATATCGCATTGACTGTGCAATAGCCCCTCCAGTACCGAGGGGCTCCTTTTCAACTGAATATTCAAGTCTCATAACACCCTGGAAGCACGAACCATAATAGTCTTCGATAACTTCATGCTTATATCCCGTAGACAACAAAACAGAACGAATGTCATACTTTAATAAATACTTAAGTAAGTAGGTTAAGAATGGTTGCCCATTAATAGGTGCCATAGGTTTAGGTACATCATTGACAGCACTTTGCAGTCTTGTTCCGAATCCTCCGGCAAGTATAATAGCTTCCATATTAATTAAATCCTTTCCCGAAAATGCTTTCTTCTACTACAGCACAAATAATATGTCCGATCAATATATGAGATTCCTGGATTCTCGGTGTTTCATCAGAAGGGACTTTTATACAATAATCACAGAACTCTTCCATTCTACCTCCGGATGCTCCTGTGAGTCCCACTGTGATAATACCTTTTTCTCTACATTCTTTCAATGCACTTATTATATTGGGGGAGTTGCCTGATGTTGAAATTCCAATAAATAAATCTCCCTCTGAACCCTGTGCCTGGATTTGTCTAGCAAACAATCGTTCATACCCGTAATCATTCCCTATAGCAGTTAATATTGAAGTATCTGTAGTTAGCGCAACTGATGGAATACCCGGCCGATCAAAATAAAACCGACTTACAAATTCTCCAGCGATATGCTGAGCATCGGCAGCACTACCTCCATTACCTGCTAGCAACGTCTTTTTCCCATTCCGATATACTACAGTTGTCTTTTCAGCAACCTCTTTGATGAGCTTTGTTAATTCAGTGCTCTCTAATATTAATCGCTTAATCTCATAAGATTCTTTTATCTGATTATTAATAAAACTTTGCATCTAATTAATCCTCCAACTCTCTGCACCGTTTTTCGTGAAATGGAAGTTCATTACAACACCATCTAATCTTTGAAGTTCCTTAATAAGATTTATTCGCTTTGCAGGATCAACCATAAACATCATAAATCCACCACCACCTGCACCGGATACTTTACCAGCATAAGCACCCGAAGCTATTGCGATATCATAAACCCTATCAATGGATTGGTTCGTTATCGTTGATGCTGTTCTCTTCTTTGCTTCCCAAGATTTCCCTAAATAGTTTGCGAACGTTCTCAAATCGCCCTTTAGTACCATTTCTTTCATTACTAGTGCATCTATTTTTAATTCATGCATCGCTTCAATGGATTTCATATTTTTACCAGTTGTGTTTTTCACTTGTTCATCAATAATTTTTGCAGATTCTCTTGATGCGCCCGTGTAATACAATACCAATGAGTTTTCTAATTCGTTAACGATCCAACTTTTAACTCGTAATGGATTTACTATGACTCTATCATCGTTATAAAACTCTATAAAATTAATCCCACCAAAAGTTGCAGCGTATTGATCTTGTTTCCCACCACTAAGTCCAACATCTTGCCTCTCGATCTGATAAGCTAACTGAGCAACATCATATTCTCCCAGTGGGAGATTCAACCATTCTGCAAAGGCATGTAATATAGCCACAACCATCGTTGAGGAAGAACCCAACCCCGATCCCGCAGGTGCATCAGAATACGTTGTCATCCGGAAAGATAATGGTACAGATTGATGATATTGCTTAATTATTCGATTGTATATTCCTTTATGCAAATCCAATACACCATCAAACTCCAAGAAATATGTAGAATCATACTCTGTATACTCTTCTCGATCAGTTGCATAAAAGCTTATTTTATTATCACTTGTCGGTTCAATCGTACAATAGGCATACATATCTATAGTTGCATTTAGGACATATCCCCCAAATTCATCGCAGTATGGTGAAACATCTGTCCCACCACCTGCTAGTCCCAACCGTAAAGGAGCTTTTGAACGAATTAACATACTAGCATTCCCCTATCTTGTCAAAAAATTCTGTCCCATTTTGATTCTATCTCTCCAATAATTCAACAAATCTTCCATCGTTGTCTCAAATGGAATTTCAGGAGCCCATCCCGTATGATTCTTAAACTTGCTTGTGTTGGGTACTTGGAGATCCGCATCAATCGGTCTAATTCTTTCTGGATCCGTTTCAATTTTAATATCTTTCACACTTGACATACTGACAAGCGTATTTAACATATCACGCACTGAGCAAGTGTAAGTTCCTCCAATATTATAGTATTCCCCTGCTATTGGATTTACGGTTACTAACATGTAATAAGCTCTTACAGCATCCCTTACATCAGCCCATGTTCGTAAAGAATCTAAATTGCCCGTTTTAACAATTGGAGGAATCATCCCCGCTTCAATCATCGCAATTTGCTTTGCAAAAGTCGATTCAGCAAACACATCTCCTCTGCGAGGACCTGTATGAGTGAACATCCGAGTTGTCATTACTTTTTGACCATATGCCTCAGCATGATATCGACCAATAAGATCAGTACCTATTTTGGAGATTGCATACGGTGATGCAGGATGAAAGGAACATTCTTCATCTATAGGCAACTTTTCTTTTGGAACTCTCCCGAACACTTCAGACGACGCGCACACATGAATCACAGGATCAATGTCATTAAATTTCCGAAGAGCCTCAAGTAATCTAGCTGTTCCCAATATATTCACGTTAAAAGTATCGATTGGGGCATCAAAGCTTGTTTTAGGAAAACTTTGAGCGGCAAGATGAAAGACATAATCAGGTTTGCTTTTTTCGATAACCTCATGCAACGACAAATAATCATTTAAATCTCCATATAAAATATGGACTCGATCTCTCTGATTAATTCTCGGCAAAAGATGTTGCACATTGTCAAACGGGCTTCTCCACCGACACATCCCATATACTTCCCAGTCTGTATTCTCCAATAGATAATCTACTAAATGAGAACCAACCATTCCTGTAATCCCTGTAATTAATGCTCGCTTTTTGCTCATACAAAACCATTCCCCTTCTATACATATAATTAAGAAAACTCTCTACTCATTGCTTCATCAATCTTAATTGGCTTTCTTTTTAGTAGCTTTTCAAAAAAGATCGAGGCCATATCTATCGTTTTAGGTCGAGCTTTAAAAAATGATTCATCTGGTTCAGTCGTACGATATTCAAGTTCATTATTCACATTGAATTTATAAAACTGCACTAAATCCACTCTAGATAGTAAGCTAGGACCGCAAATATTAAAGATCTGATTACTCCATTCATCCCAATCTTGCTCAATAGTAATAATAGCTTGTATTAAATCTTCAATATATACAGTTCGTCTAAATATAGGATGAAATACATCAACAACCTCGCCTTTACGACAACAACCATGGATATAACTTGTAAATTTATCTTCTCTAGAGAAAATATAAGATAATCTAAAAACTTTAAAGTTTGAATAACCCATAAATTTCTGTTCGATTTCCTGCTTCATTAATGCATAATTCCCAATCGGGTTAGTATCAGTATTTTCATCCACCTCAGATTGTTGAAGACCGTACACCGTATCAGAAGACATAAATAATACTCTCGCATTCCTCTCAATACATTTAGATATGAAATAAGCAGTCCCGCTAACGTTAATTTCATATGCCGTATCATAATCACGATTACATATGTCTGGAGAAGAAATAGCAGCTAATAGCACGATAAAATCATTCTCTTTAATCATGCTATAATCAAACGATTGTGGTTCTAACAAGTTTAAATACATAGCTTGTTCTTCAGTATGACTAGATGTTACATTTATGTCTTGATTATCTATAGGATTTGAATCTAAATAGTCTATCAATCTTTTTGCAATATAGCCACTCTTTCCGATAATAAATATACTCATAGGGTCTCCTTAAGGTTGTATATCTTTTTTTAGTACACTTATTGCATAGTCATTGCTTAATTTACTTTGGGCGTAAGATATTTGTTTGGTTCTGATAGTCTCCCAATTCTCTTTATCGTTATACAATTGTATAACATTTTCAGCAAACTCATATTCCTGATTCTGTACATTCAAGAAATCCTCCGAACCACTTATCCCTTCCGCACCAATTTCCGTAGTAACAATAGGTATGCCGTAAGCAATAGCTTCAATGATCTTACCCTTCACCCCCGCCCCAAACCTTAACGGAGCAACCACTAATCTACAATTTGAATAATACGCCATCAATTCTTCATCAGAAATAAAACCAGTCACATGAATATTTTTACTACTCAAATTCAAGATCTCTTTCGTAGGATTGGATCCAATAATATGAATCCGAAGATCAGGTAATTGTTTGGTTATCTTAGGAAAAATTTCTTTAACAAACCACAACACACCATCGATATTCGGTGTATGTGAAAAGCCACCCACAAAACAAATATCTTTACGATTATCAAATCCCAAACTTCCTCCTAGAGGAAGTTCTCGAGTCTCATAAATATAAGTAGGTATGACTACTACTCTTTTATGGGGCAGCTTCTTTGATAACAAATCCTTTTCAAATTCGCTAATCGTATAAACAACGTCACTTGCTTCCATCAGAGCATATTCTTGCACCTTAACTTTTCTTGCGTTTTCCAGAGATTGTTTATTTTTGTCAATTTTATACTTTCTTACTTCTCGTATATAATGTAGGTCAGTTCCATTATAAAAAACTTTAGCCGTGGTATATTTCCTCACGTTCTGTATATAATTAACTGCTATATGCGGTCTAAGCAAATAAACAAAATCAATGAATTGACCATTCGCTTTAAGCCATTTCACTATATTTTTTTGCATATCCACACCATAAAGAACCTCTACGCCCATCTGCTCAATTATCGAAGTATATGGTTCGTGCTTATAGAAATTGTCCCCGATAAATTTCACGCTAAGACCCATCCCTACAAACAATTTAATATATTGGAACATTGTCCTTGAACCAGCATCCTTATCATAATGTGGAACGTAATGATCTATTATAAGTATCGTCTTTTTATCTTTACTACGATCCCTAGCCAGAAACACACTCTCTCCATTTGGAAAATGTTGGTTTTTTAATATTGATCTCCATTTTGAAACAAATTTTTCTTTATTGGCTGCTTGATAGCTTTTGATACCACTACCTGTGTCTGTACCATGCGAAATCCCCTCAAAATGAACGACAACTGACTTTGGTTGCAGCACCACTTTATATCCAATTTGTCTCACTTCAAAAGCTAAGTCAGAGTCCTCAAAATATGCAGGTACATATCTTTCATCAAATCCACCAATCTGCTCCCATAAATTTTTACGAATCATAATAGCAGCACCAGAAATATAATCCACCTCTTTGACATAGTTATATTCTGGTTTTTCAGGATCATCGAGTCGACCATAATTCCAACCACTTGCGTCATTCCAAATAATCCCACCTACTTCTTGTAAGCGACCATCCGGATAGACTAGCTTTGAACCAACCATACCAATTTGATTATCGGATTCTATTAATTCAATTAATGAGGAAAGCCACCCTTCTTGAACATTAGTATCATTGTTAAGAAAGACAATATATTTACCTCGCGCCTGTTTGGCAGCATTATTACAGTTTAATAAGAAACCACGGTTAATCTCATCTCTCACCACTGTTATATTTTGAACTATATCTTTAATGTAAACAGTATCATCCGTTGAGACATCATCTGCAATAATGATTTCATACGACACATCATCTGAATGTTCTAAGATTGATGCCAAGCAAGAATAGGTATAATGCCATTGATTATATACAGGGATAACAATAGAAACCAGTGGCGATTCGACCGTCTGAAAATGTAGTGTTTTACTGGAATCAATATGATTCATTAATGTTATCTCTCTCGGACTATTCGCCGTTGTATGTCGTTCTAAAAAGTTCTCCACCCGGCTATCAAGCATATCTATTTTTTCTGTCCGAAGATATCGTCTGAATTTCTTAATATTCTCTTTATTTAAATGCCGCATTGTGGCCTTCGGATGCCTAAGTGTGCGTACAAGCATTTTAGCAATAAATCTACGTTTACTATTTGGTGGAATCACAAAATCTCTTGTTTGATAGTATCGCTCAAGCAGCTTCCACCCTCCTGATCGATAAATTGCACTTAGTTTTCTTTCTTCTTCAAGTAAAAGATTGATGTGAGCTTGTTGGTTATTAATAATGCTCGTATATTCTGAATCCACTTCATTCAGTTTAATATCCTTTTCTTTTAAAGTAGCCTGTAAATCTTTGGTTAACTCCTCACACTCATCAATTCTCTTTCGTTCTTTTTCAAGTCTATTTTCCAAGTCGACTATGGATCTACCGTTTGCATCTATTTCTTGCTGCAAACGAATAATCAATTCATTTTTAGAATCAATTTCTTCATTTAGTCTTCTTATATGTGAGTTCCTTTCATCTACTTCTTGCTGCAAACGAACAATTAAATCATTTTTAGAATCGATTTCTTCATCTAATTTTCTTATATGCAAGTTCCTTTCTTCCACTTCATCTTGTAGGCAAATAATCCGTTTAGTTAAATGGCTATATTTAACTTTTGTAGATAACGTATAGGAATCTATCGATTGATTAAATATCCCACCATTATTGCATACTGCAATAATATACATACCCTCATTTACTTGAGACGTAGAATCTTCAAGTTGAATATGTTGCACTAAATTTGAGTTTTCACTCGCCATTAATGAAATAAGTTCAAACCTCTGGTAGTAAAATTCAATATTACTGAAATAACTATTTAAAAAATCATAATATTCCTGCTTATAAAATTCTTTAACATGAAATGGATTACTGAAATTACGGAGATCCGAATATTGATATTTGTCTGGTGTAGACATAATCAATATTCCATCTTCTTTAAGAATTCTTCGTACCTCATTCAAGAATAAATGTTGCATTTCAGCATCGATATGTTCTATCGTTTCAAAAGAAACAAAAACATCCACAGAATGACTAGGGATATCCATCTTTTCGACGGAACTCATTATGAATTGAATATTCGGATTCGTATACTTACTTTTCGCATGTATAATCGCTTCGTCACTAATATCCACACCAATAACTTTTTCCGCATACCTGGATAAAATATCTGTGCCATAACCTTCTCCGCAGGCTGCGTCAACAACAACTTTACCTTTGACCAAAGGAATAATTGACATATACCGTTGACGGTGCTCAACCTCCATTGTTGCGTCCTCTTCATTAGGCAAAAATCTTTCACCTGTAAATTTCATAATAACCCCCTAGAGATTCCTGGAGAAATCAATATTATTCATTACTAAACAACCCTCTAATTCAAAAATTTGCTTCTGTATCACATGAAATACGATGGCATCATGAATCCAGCAATGCTGCGTATGATTTCCTTGCGTCCCTGAAGCTATAGCTGGGGAAATAGTATACATCCCATGATTCAGACTAGGAAAATAAAAAGAAAAACTATAGATTGCCATTTCATTATCATGCAAATCATCCATTGGCTGATTTAATACGAAACTATTGGTTTGAAATAATGTAGTCCCCAGACGGTCTTTAACAGATAAACCTACAATGGGATCGGTAATATTTTGATTCGATTTCACTTTAATTGATATCTTAATACGTTGATCTGGTGCAACTAGATCTAATTTCGTACTACTGAGTTCATCAAACATAGATATTCCTACAATTTCAACGCTTCTATCTCCCATTACATCTAGGCTCGGATTTATCGCATCAATATTATCATCTTTTTCAAAACCTAACGAACTTTTACTGTCATTTTTAGAAATTGCAGAATCAATCATAAAAGCCTGATATTTTTTAGCAATTTCAATAGGAGAGCCATCTCCCATCAGATTTCCTTCATTAATCCATATTGCCCGATCACAATATTTTGTGATGGCACTGATATCGTGAGTAACCATAATAACCGTTTTCGTATCCTTAAATTCTTCAATTTTTCTATAGCACTTTTGTTGGAATCGCATATCTCCAACACTAAGAGCTTCATCAACGATAAGTATATCTGGGTCAACATTAATAGCTACTGCAAACGCTAGTCTAGCAAACATACCACTCGAGTACATTTTTACTGGCTGATAGATAAAATCCCCAATATCGGCAAAGTCTAAAATATCCTTTATTTTTGCATCCATTGCCTCTTTACTAAACCCCATGATCGTACCATTTAAATATATATTTTCAATCCCCGTATATTCCGGATTAAACCCTGCACCAAGTTCCAGTAAAGCAGAAATTCGACCATTCACTTGAATTGTCCCTGTCGTTTGTGTCAAAACCCCTGTTATTATTTTCAGTAAAGTGGACTTGCCTGATCCATTCTTGCCAAGAATACCCAAGCTCTCTCCTTTACTTACTTTGAAAGATATTCCATTCAATGCATGAAAATCTGTATAAAACTTTTTACCAAATGGAATTAAGGCCTCTTTTAGTCGATCTGATGGTTTGTCATATATTTTATAAATCTTAGATATATTTTCAACTTTCAATGCGTAGTTGGAAGTCATCATAAAACCTCTCTTCTAGAGTACATCCGCAAAATGAGGACGAAGCTTTTTAAATATAAATGTCCCTGCAGTTAGCAATAGAATAGTAATTATCCAGAAATTAAGAGACAATAACGGATGTTCCCAGAACCATTTATGATATATGAATGTTTCTCTATATCCTTCTACAATATAAAAAGCAGGGTTTAACTTCAGTAAAAAATGATATTTTTCGGGCACTGTGTTGATAGAATAGAAAATAGGTGTTAACCAAAAACCAAACTGCACCAACACCCCTACAAATTGCCCGATGTCTTTCAAAAAAATCACAAGTGAGGAAGTAATCCAAGAAATACCCAAAACAAGTAATATAGAAGCAAATAAATAATAAAATATTTGTAAGTAATATACTGTTGGTAAATAGCCATATACTGCGAACATAATTATCATAAAACAAATAAAAAACAAATGTATAAACAAGGCCGAATATATCCTAACGATTGGTAATATGCTCACACGAAAAACGATCTTCTTAACAAGATAACTATTATCAATAATTGAATTTGTAGCGCCGATAATACTATCAGATATAAAAAACCAAGGAATCATAGCAGAAATTAACCATAGGATAAACGGAAAATTATCCACCGGAGCTGACTTGAAACCTACTTGAAATACAAACCAAAAAATAAGTATTTGAACGGTAGGTTGAATAAATGCCCAAACCACGCCAAGAAATGATCCTAAATATCTTGATTTAATATCTTTTTTCGACATTTCTAAAATAAATTTTTGTTTAATAAATACATCTTTTAAAAAACCAGTTATCATAATAACTCTCCATTTTCTGTATCTAGATTAAATCATTCCTATAACATCTTATCAAATATGTATCCCTAATTCTAGGACGCCATTTTATCTAACTCTTTTGCGACAATTTTTATCCATTTCCCTTCCTCCCTACAGATATGGTAAAATAATGTCGTCATTTCTGAACGAAGAAGGAGATTGTAGAACAATGTCATATCCATCATATGGAAAAATCAAGAACACTACAAGTAAGATATCGAAACATGATCAAACTTCACTGATCCAATGGATTCTTATGGGTGTTCTCGCCCTCTTCTTACTTTGGTCCCCATTATGGGCCGCATTATTTAACGGGCAACAGATTACTTTTGAAAGACCTCTCTATGAGGCCATGCGCTGGGTAGCCGTCATTATGCTAATTACGGGCGTCTATCTATTTAAAAACTGGAGGCCCGGCGACATAAAAGACTGGTATGCAATCCTCGTTTTTGCATTGCCATTGACTTATCTCATATCGCTCATTCCGGCTGCATCGCATTATCAAGCATTAAATATGGTCTATGTCTATCTGATCTATGCCATCATTTTTGTCGTCGGTCTCTATTTTACACGAAATGCACGAGATAATTCGATTATCCGGAATACATTGCTAGTTTCGACATATTTTACGGTTTTTTTCGGACTGTTCCATTGGTTCGGCAACAGCAAATTTATCGCAGACGTATTGGGATGGTTAATTCCTTTAAAATCAGCAGCAGGTACGTACTTAGATGCAGTGATGACGGACTCTAACGGTCTACGTCTCACATCATTTTTCCAGTATGCGAATACGTATGCCGCATTTTTGATTGCGATCCTATTTGCAAGTGCGTTTCTTCTCGTTAAAAGCCGGAAATGGTATGTATCAGCGATCCATGCTTTTATGCTGGTACCGATCATCCTGTCCTTCTTTTTAACGTTATCCCGTGCGGCATATGTCATTTTGCCGGTAGTATTTCTAATCGTAATTCTATGCCTCAAGCCTTATCGGCAAATTATGTACACGGTACATATGGCGATTGCATTCATCGCATCGATGGCGATCTTAAATAAAGTAACGACTATTGGGATTTCAGTAAACGAACAATTTAACGGGTCGGAATCATTGAAAGGTTGGATGCTAACGCTCGGGGTTTCACTCGCCGTTGCCATCCTTGCAACGTTATCGCAGCAATTTGTTACGCCATGGTTGCAGCAAAAGCTTAACCAATTCGGGCAGCGCAAAGCATCTTCGCTAATCATGCCTGCCGCCGCAGTTATTTTAGGCGTGGTCATGGTGTTTGTTTTCATCGGAACAAGCGCGAAAAACTTACTTCCTGAGAACGTAAAAATTCGTCTTGAGAACATCAACTTTAATCAGCACAGTGTCCTCGAGCGCGGAACCTTTTATAAAGATGCCATGAAGTTAGTAGCCGATTACCCTGTCTTCGGCGCAGGCGGCGGCGCGTGGTATTCCATGTATGAGAAATATCAACACAATCCGTATATAAGTCGTCAGGCGCACAGCTTCTTCTTCCAGAACATTGTTGAGGTAGGGATTGTAGGGTTCAGTGTTCTAGTTGGGCTTCTGATTCTATTCTTCTATACTTATCTTAAAAACTTTGTCCGAAGTGAAGAAAACGATCGTGATTCACATTTCTACTATTTCATTATTGCCATTGCGCTTCTCATCCACAGCGCACTTGACTTCGATCTCAGTTACGTATATGTAGGCGTACTGCTATTCTTATGCCTAGGTGCCATGCTGGCGAACATCAAATCGCAAGAATCCGTCAAACTCAAGAAGCTTACAGGTTTGAAATGGGCATATCCATCCTTCATCTCTGTGCTTGCCCTAGTCATGTTTATTTTTGCTCAGATGTCGCTAAGTGCGAATGCCAGTTTCATGACATCGCTCACGATGGTTCAACAACAGACAAGCAATGATTACAATCAAATTGTTACGCCGCTGAATAAAGCGCTCGGGCTCCGCGAGAACCCTGACTATACGCAGCTCAAAGTACAATTGCTTCAATCCGTTTATAGTCAAAATCAGAACCAACCATTCTATGATGAAGCGCAGTCCCTTTTAGACAAAACACTTAAGAAAGAGCCATACAACTTCGGGTTAATTAGTCTTCAAATGAAACAGTATGATCTCATCGGTGATAAGAAAAAACAACTTACGCTTGTTGAGGAACAATTAAAGAATTTCCCTTGGAATATGACGTTATATGAGAATGCTATACAACTAAATATAAATTCCGAAAACTACGACGCCGCACTTGCTACTTATCAAAAAATTCTCGATCAAAAGCAAGTACTTGCATCCTTACCGAAAGAACAATCTCAAGGTCGGGCATTTGATATCACACCAAAAACCAACTTAGACATTGCTAAAATCTATTTTACTCAAGCCAATTACGAAAAAGCTTCAGCATTTATCAAACCACTTCTCACTGCGGATTATAATGATGCAGTGAACAAAGATATGGCTCGCTATTATGTAATTTCCTTGCAAAAACAAGGTACAACAGACCAAGCCGTATATGACGCTCTTGTAGCAACGGGTGTTAATGAAAAAGATATCATCGATGCTATAGCAGCCGACGCAAAATAATTAACAAAAAAAACGCCTTGCGCAGATAAATGGGACTGACCCCATAGTGTGAGACAAATCAAAACACCTTCAAGTGAAATCTACTATGTCGTAAGATATAGGGACAATCTTGGAGGTGTTTTTGTAGTGGCAACAAGAGAGTGAGTTATCCAGAAGAAATAAAGATGAAAGCTATAGAGATGAGATTGGCTGGTGTTCCAGTGAGAGAGGTTATGGAGCAGCTTAATGTACGAAATAAGACGCAATTAAAAACTTGGATGAGATGGTATCGTAATGGAGAACTTCATAGACTGAGGCAACCTGTTGGCAAACAATATAGCTACGGTAAAAGTACTGAGATTACTTCGGAATTAGAGAAGCTAGAAAATCGTTATCTTAAGTAGCAGATGGACGTGCTAAAAAAGTACAAGGAGTTGGAAAGGAGGTGGAAGCAGAACTCGTAGTAGCTTGTATAGCGTCTTTTCAAGGCGAATTGAGTGTTTTACAGGCTTGTGCATGGCTAGGAGTCCCACGTTCAACATACTATCGCTGGAAAGCTAGAAACAAGGACATGAATGAATCTAACATTGTGGAGAGAATACGTGAGCTATGCACTCAACATAAATTTAGGTATGGATACCGAAAAATTACAGCACTGCTCCGCTTTGAGCATCAAATTAATCACAAACGGGTTCAGCGAATTATGCAACAAGAGCAATTTCAATGCCGAGTAAAAGTAAAGAAACGTAAACCAACGGGTCAACCTGTACAGGTCGCAGAACATCTACTCAAGCGTCAATTTCAAGCAACAGGACCCATGCAAAAGCTAGTGACGGATATTACGTATCTGCCATTTGGTAATAAAACGTTGTACTTATCGAGCATTTTAGATTTGTACAACGGAGAAATTGTCGCGTACAATATTGCAGATACACAAGATACATCCTTTGTTTTAGATACGCTAAATCAGCTTCCAGATCAGCAAGGTATGATGTTACACAGTGATCAGGGCAGCGTGTATACGTCTCAAGCTTATCAAGGGACTGTAAAAGGAAAAGGCATTACCATGAGCATGTCCCGTAAGGGAACACCCGCTGATAATGCCCCTATCGAATCGTTCCATTCCACACTAAAGTCTGAAACGTTCTATCTCGAAGGGCTAACCTGCACAACGACGGCAATCGTTGAACAGACCGTTCGAGATTACATTAGTTATTATAACTCAATTCGCATTCAAACGAAATTAAATAACCAGTCGCCGATACAATATCGACAACTGGCTGCTTAAACTTGCAAGGTGTTTTGATCCCTGTCTCACAAACGGGGGTCAGTCCCATAAACTTGCCAAGGCGTTTTTATCATTTCGTCTCTACAATGCCACGCATAAACTCTCTCAACTCGTCTCTCAACTCTTCCTTTTGCAACGCATACTCAATCGTTGTTTTAATAAACCCTAACTTCTCCCCGACATCATGCCGCTTGCCAAGAAAATGATAAGCCAAAACTCGCTCCTGTTGATTCAATCGAGCAATGGCATCCGTTAGCTGGATCTCTCCCCCTGCACCCACATCTTGCTGGTCAAGGATATCGAAGATGGCAGGTGTAAGTATGTATCGCCCCATAATGGCTAAATCCGAAGGAGCTTGGTCTACAGGCGGCTTTTCCACAAACCCTTTCGCTTGATATAAACGCTCACCTATTGCTAACCCATCTACAATACCGTAACGCGATACTTCTGCGTGTGGAACAGGTTGGACGCCTACCACGGAAGCTTGATGCTGGTTAAACACTTCGATCATTTGTTTTAGACAAGGATCACCGGACTGTACGATGTCATCGCCAAGCAGCACGGCAAATGGCTCGTTCCCGATGAACTTGCGTGCGCACCAAACGGCGTGGCCAAGTCCCTTTGGTTCTTTCTGGCGAATGTAGTGAATATCAGCCATTTGTGACGACTTCTGCACTTCCCCTAGAAGCTGAATCTTACCTTTCTCTAATAATGTATGTTCAAGTTCAAATGAATTATCAAAATGGTCCTCAATCGCACGTTTGCTCTTCCCAGTTACGATAATGATATCTTCTATTCCGGAAGCAACCGCTTCTTCTACGATGTACTGAATGGTCGGTGTATCCACGATCGGAAGCATTTCCTTCGGCATTGCTTTTGTTGCTGGCAAAAAGCGTGTACCTAACCCTGCTGCAGGGATAATAGCTTTACGGATTTTCATGATTGTGCCTCCTTCAACTATGATTATCCATATTATACAGGATTTCATAGAAAGAAACTTCACTGTGTAATTGAAATAAAAAAGAGTCTTCACGCAAATGCGTAAAGACTCCTTCATCTCAACTACCTACTTCACCAACTGCCCCCGCGTTACGCCGAGCTGATTCGTTGCCTTCAACGTCTTCCAAACCTTCGTACCGCTGATCTTGCCTTGCAGCGCACGGCTGTAGAGATCGATGACCTCATGGACTTGGTCTGCCGTTTCTTCCAAGAACTCAACACGATAGTGCGTAACGCCGAGCTCGAGGAAATTCTGAATGTACTCCGCACCCGACTGCTCGATAGCGTTGTAGACCGTGTTGCGGCAGCCTTCGTCGACGCGTACAGGATGAGACATCCCAATACGGTCCTGCAAGGAAGCACGATGCTCTTCGCAAGGACGGCCGCAGTTCGTGTAGTCCGTGCCTTCACTCATGAAGGTACAGTACACGCAGTGCTCGGTATGGAACATCGGGAGATGCTGATGGATAACTACTTCCATCTTCGATGTATCCGCACGACCGAGAAGATCGACCATTTGTTGAATATTCAAATCGTAGGAAGGCGTGACCAGGTCACAACCTGCCTCCACGAATAGATCTGCTGCTTTGTGGTTCGCGATATTGAGCGAGAAGTCACCGATCAAGCGCGGGAATTTCTCCATCTTCGCGAACGTGTCTGCGAGGCTGCCTGTCGAGATATTCGATGGGCCAACCGCAGTGCCTACATGCAGAATATCGCCACTAGCCACTGCATTCACATTCATGCCGTTCTTCATCGCTTCAAATTCCGCACGAGCACGCATGTAGAAGTATAGTGCACCCGTGTTGCGCACAAGAATCGCATCCGGCTGCAGCTTCAGGATGTTGCGATGGTAACCGTTCTCGTTCGGCATATGGATGCGCGGTGTCACAAGAGCAATCTGCTTGCCGGCTGCACGAGCCGCTTCCACCGCTGCCGGGAACTGCTTAATGAACTCGAAGTCCGCATAGATCATGCCGACTTCACTCGCAGCCGCTGCCTGCACTTGTTCTAGCGTACGACACAACGCGGTCAGCTTGGAATGCACCGTGCCAGGCGCGTGTGCCTTCGCGTCTGCGTACACCTCTACCGCCCGTTTCACGTATACGGGCGGCTTCGGGCGCTCGCCAGCGAGCTGCTCCACCGCAGAGCGGCGCAGCGCGTTCAGCTCGCGCATCGGCAAGATGACCGCGCCCTCTAGGTGCGCGTCCATCGCCTCCAGCTGGAACAGCGTACCGCCGAGACGGCCCAGCTGTTCCTCCAGCAAAGCTGCGTCCATCGGACGCTTAAGCGCCTCTTCGAGCAGGAGCTCCGAATCGACCTGCACGGTCACGCCCTTCTGGACGTCCGTCCACCACGTACGCAGCGGCTCGCCTGCGCGGCCCTCGACGCGGACGTGAACAGGGAACACCCGATACGGCTTCTCTGTCTCGAATGTCTGACGCAGACGCTTATCGAGTGCCGGATCGCTCGTCTTCCAGATTCGGTCGCCGACATGCACCTTCTGCAGGTTCACGTCGTTTCGACCAGGCACGATGTCGATGATCCACCCTTCAGCCGCTTCGCCTTCCAGCTTCACGCCTTGACGACGCACGTCATAGACGCGTCCGCCCTCTTCCTTCTTCGTCGGATCTCCGGCGTCGAATACGATCCCGTCTCCACGTTTCAGTGGCGCTTCGATCTTACAGACAACGCCGTCGCGAAGAATCTTCTCGACACGACCAAGGTAGACGCCACGTGATTTCGGGAACGTCCCTTCGACCAACTTCTTGTTGTTTGTACCTTCCAAGAATCCGTGCGTGAACCCACGCGAGAAGCTCTGCTGCAATTCACGGATTTCTTCCTTCGACGGCCCTGAACGATCGCCCGCAAAATACTGGTCAATCGCCTTCCGGTACTTGCTCACGACGTTCGCAACATACTCAGGGCTCTTCAAGCGCCCTTCAATTTTGAACGACGTCACGCCCGCTTCAATCAGCTCCGGCACGATATCGATCGCCGCAAGATCCTTCGGCGAGAGCAAATACGCCACATCGCCCATTGGCTTCTGTTCGCCATCCACCATCAAGTCATACGGCAAGCGACAAGCCTGCGCGCACTCCCCACGGTTCGCAGAACGGCCGCCCCACATCTCGGATGTGAGACATTGCCCTGAATACGATACGCAGAGTGCCCCATGCACGAATACTTCCATTGGAAGCTTCGCTTGATCACCGATCATTTTAATCTGCTTCAGGTTATTCTCGCGGCCTAATACGACCCGCTCCATATCCCAAGGCTTCGTGAATTCAACCGCCTCCGGGGACGTAATCGTCATTTGCGTTGAACCGTGGATCGGGAAGTCCGGCGAGATCTCACGAATCATTTTTACAAGACCCAAATCCTGCACGATCACCGCGTCAACCCCGGCATCAATACACGCGTCAATCAACTCTTTCGCATCCGGCAACTCTTCCTCGAAGACGAGAATGTTGAACGTTAAGAACCCTTTAACCCCATAACTATGCAAAAACGCCATAATCTCAGGCAATTCATCCATCTGAAAATTGTTCGCCCGCGCACGCGCATTAAATTTCTCCACCCCGAAGAAAATCGCGTCCGCACCATTTGCCACCGCCGCACGCATACAATCCCAATCGCCTGCTGGTGCGAGCAGTTCAATATCCGCCCGTGTGAGCGTTGTCTGACTCATTTCGTTTACCCCTCTATTCCTATCATCCGCAGATGACTAATCTTCTAAAAAAGCTCTACTCTCTAGTTTACCAAAGTTTCCGCCTAATAATCTATATGAATTCATAGGAATTATTCCGACGGCTATGCTCTACCTCACACATCACTCCTCTTCTTTACGCTAACGAACCCCAGTAACCTTATTTGCCCTATTTTGTCCATTTTCAAAATCTAACGAATCCCTATATTGCTATTCTCTCCGAATCGACGCCAAACGAGCCATACAGAGCACAATAGTATGACCACGATTCGTTAGACCAGCCGATCCCATATTTTCACCCAAATAAGCAATCTACGATTCGTTAGCCTCCGAGCTGCTAGGACGTGGAGTCTCAGGAGACGCATGCCCACCACGCACGTTTTTCATTCACAACACACCCCCTCCGCCTCAACGCACAAAAAAACCGCAACCCCCACCGGGAGCTGCGGTCATTCGAACTTATCCCTAATTCGTCCACTTCAACGACTGGAACACACTCTGAATCGCCTTTTCGTTCACGTCCGTCCGATTTGCCTTCATGACCGTCGATAGCAGCGAGTATACCTTGCCATTCTTCACAATGACGTACTGCTCGTAATGCGCCTCTTTGCCGTCCAGCACGATCTTGTAAGCCGGTTGGCCTGCAAGCGTCGTCGAGTCCGTGCTCGTTACCGTGTAATTCTTATACAAAATGCGTTGCTGCTCGTAGACATACTTGTATGCTTCGACCTCTTCGCTAAGCGTACGATCCGATGGATTAACCGATACTTCGAATGAACCGCCTGGGAAATGGTACTGTACTTTCCCCGGATCGGATGCACCGTACTCACTCTCGATACGCGTCCAATAATTTGGAATTGTTAAGGAATATGCATTCTTCTTGGACGATTTCACCGTCGTAAGGCTACGGTCGACATAAGCCCGTGTATCCTCGAGGAAGCCAAAGTTGCTGCTCAGTTCTTTCGTATTCAGCTTAATGCCCTTCACCAACGTACCGAACAAACTGTCGGCAGCCTTATTTTTCGCATCATAATCATATTGAATCAGATACTTGTAAGATCCGGCAATCAAGAAAATCTCCGACTGCACGTACGTATCTTCACCGGTAGTGAATTGATATTTCTTCAGCAAGCCCTCTTGCCCATCCACCTTAATCGGCTCGGTCGTCAGCAGCTTCCATGCGTCCGGTACGAACACATCTTTGAAATATTGATCCATCTGGCCTGCCCACGCATCCAGCTTGAGTCCTGATGCAGCCGATGAGATATCGAATGTCAATTGCGCAGTACCGTCATCATTGCCGAAAATCAAATCCTCCGGATACAATTCCCACGAAGCCGGCACATTCACCGTTACGCCGTAGTCGCTATTGACGACTTTGCGCATCCCGCCTACAACCGTAGACAAATCTTTCAGCTTCGCATTCCCCTTGTCATACGCAGGTCGGAACGAATTGAGCAAATCATTGTGCTTCGCCAGATCCTTATAGTTCTTCGCTAAGCCATCGCTGTAATACAGCTCATAATATGTATCATTCGCGTAATATCCCCGGATCGCGCTATACACGCCATCCTCACCTTTGGAGATCACTTGCGCATACGGGGTTGTCCCGCTCTTCACTGTCTTCTTATCAACGACCAAGCCGTTCTCCGAGAGCGCAGCATTCGTCAATTGCTTTAGAAGATCATCATCCGTCATCTTGTCATCGACCTTCGAGACGGATACAGCCAGCAGATACGTCCCCTTCTCATCAGTAAAAGAAACATAATCATCCGCTTCGCTCTGGAATTGCTTCACGAGGCCCGTCGGATAGCGCATCGACCAGGAATAGTAGCTGTCGCCAATCATCGTCTTGCCCGCATCGCTATCGATGCCGCCAATCGCCCCGGTTCCCGCATTCCCATCCAAATTGGCGGTAATGACAATCGTGTGATCCGCATCCACCTTAACGTTCGCAGCGAGCGCATCCGTGACGACGCGCATCGGCACCATCACGACGCCGTTAACCAACTGCGGTGCTGCCCCGGTTGGGACGGTACGTCCATCAACCGTCGCATTTGTACTGCCGATCACGAATTGAATCGTATGGTCACCGGAAGTAATCGTAATTTTTTTATTATTTTCGAACGAAAATTCCACTTGGAACGCCTTCGTAATCAGCGAGAGCGGTACCATCGTCGTCCCCTTCTCCGTATAAGGCTTCGCAATACTGATTCGCTGACCATTCAATGTTGCGTTTGTGCTGCCCAGCTTGAACTTCAATTCTACACTGTCACCCGCACCTGCCATTGCAACGCCTGGCATGACCATCGTGAACGCCAAGACAAGACAGATTAACCAACCGCTTAACTTTTTCCCCATCGCTGCTTCCCCTCTCACTTCTAGCTCTGCTCCGTTAATTGAAGCTTACGTTCGACCAGATCGCCGCCGGATTGCATCATCAGCTTCACGGTCTGGCCAGGCATATATCCCTTGAACATTTCATTGATATCAAGCATGGTCGTCACTTGTTTGCCATTGATCGAATAAAGCACATCGCCTGCCTTCACCCCAGCTTTCGCTGCCGCATCTGAATCGACGCGTGTTACCGTAAGCGGTTCGTTCGTCGGCAGACCGACAATCGCAGACCAGCTCTCCTCCATGTCGAACCCAAGCGCTGGACGTTTCACTTTGCCATATTGCATGAGCTGATTCACGATATACTGCACCGTGTTCGTCGGTATGGAGAAGCCCATGTTCTCAACCCCGATAGCGGAATACTTCAGCGAGTTGATCCCGACGACCTCACCCTTCATATTAACGAGCGGACCGCCGCTGTTCCCCGGGTTAATCGCCGCATCTGTCTGAATCAGCTTGTAGATCGAATCCACACTGCGATTTAAGCCACTGATCACCCCTACCGTTGCCGAGTTCCGGAATGAAAACGATATCGGCGTTCCCAGGGCCACAACCGACTCCCCTACCTCAACGCTGGCCGTGGATGGAGCGAATACCGCCGGGGTCAGATTTTTCGCGTTAATCTGAATGATGGCAATATCGCTAACCTCATCGACGAACTGCTTCACTATCGTATAGGACTTCCCATCCGACATCACAACCACGGCATTCTTCAAGCCGCTGACGACATGAGCGTTCGTGACGATCCACCCGTCCTTCTTCAGCACCACACCTGTTCCATGCGCAAGATTATACCGGTCGGATGTATCGACCTCACCGCCTTCGGATACTTTACCAATGATCGCGACAACCGAAGGAGATAGCTTCTTCACAATCGAAGGAACGGAATTCCCCGATTTATATTGATAGGTTTGGCTCTTCGCGTCATAGACGCCCTGTCCGCCCAGCTGGCTGACGAGAGAGCTCGCCTTCACATAGACTTGTCCATCCACGACTTTCGCTTCTAGCTGTGCATCGCTAGATTGACCCGCCGCGAGCACACCTGCTGCATTGCTGAATACCATCAGCGCAATCGCACTCCCACATACCATCCGGCGCATCCGCGCGCGATTCCCGCTCTTCATTCCTGACATCATTTGGCCTCCTTGTCCACTTTCCTAACTTGAGATACAAGTGGAATCTCGCACTCTCGCATTCTTGTGATTATACTCTTTTTTCACAGCATGAAAAGACTCAAATTGAACCCTTCGTTACCATACGAAATCGAAGAGCGGTTGGATGCATCATTTTGGAAAAAAGACGTATCTCAGTTGTAGCACACTCTTCCATTTATTTCAAAATAAAAGAATGTATAATTTTAGCGAATATCCTGTTCCACCCTTCATCCTTGATTTGAAAACCTCTATCATCCTACGCATCCACCCGAAGCAATATGACCTCTACACATCATCTTTACATAAGCGATATAACTTTCTTTTAGTCTAACAAACTTTTTGTTTGATTTTGGTAGATCTTGTGCTATCATGTGAACCATAACCACGTTATCAATAGAACGGAAGTGATGAATACACATGGAACGTATTGAAGCCGAATTTGAATTTCTGTCCTCACTCGTTCGCGGGATTGCCGCCCAATTCGGGGAGAATTGCGAGGTTGTGCTTCATGATCTCACGAGGCCATACGACAGCACCATCGTCGCGATCGAAAATGGTCATGTCACAGGACGCAAGGTCGGTGACCCCGGCACGAACCTCGGCCTTGAGCTGCTGCGCGGACAATCGGACAGCGGTAACAAGATCAATTACGTCACGCAGACGAAGGACGGGCGGATTCTGCGCTCGACGTCGCTCTATATGCGGAATAGCGAAGGCACCGTCATCGGCTCGCTCTGCATCAATTACGACATTACCGATCTGATGATGGCGGAGAAGACATTACAGTCCTTGACGGCAAGCGGACTTCAGCCTGAAGTGCGTGAGAGCTTTGTCTCCAACGTCTCCGATCTACTGGATCAATTGATCCAAGAAGCGCAAGAGCAAGTCGGCAGACCTGTCGCCGCGATGACCAAGGAAGACAAAATGCGGCTCATCCAGCTGCTCGATCAGAAAGGCGCTTTTCTTATTAAAAAGGCGGGCGAAAAGATTTGCGGTTATTTGAATATCTCGAAGTATACGCTGTATAGCTATTTAGAAGAATCGAAAACAAGCGAATAGAGCCCTCATCGTTCACGTGCTTGTCTCCAACATCGATTCAGGCACATCGCGAAGGTTCGAATACGAACACTTATATGGAAGGAGAATCGCCATGTCCACACATTTGGAAACCCCTTGTATCGTGATCGATGCAGCCAAAGTACGTCAGAATATCGATCGGATGGCTCAGACCATCCAGTCGCACGGCGTGAAGCTTCGTCCGCATGCCAAGACGCATAAGATGCCCTCTGTCGCACAGTCGCAGCTCGAGGCTGGGTCACACGGTATTACCGTCGCCAAAGTCTCTGAAGCCGAGGTGATGGCGGCTGGTGGCATCACCGACATCTTCATTGCCTACCCCCTCGTGACGCCATCCAAAATTGCACGTGCGATTGAGCTCAGCCGCTCTATCCGTCTCATCATTGCTGTTGATAGCCTCGAGGGCGCACGTCGACTCTCCGAACAAGCTGCAGCGGCAGGAACCTCACTCGAAGTTCGCCTTGAGATCAATACGGGTCTTCGCCGTACCGGCGTGAACCCGGATCAGGCCGTCGCTTTGGGGCAACAAATCGATGCCTTCGACCATCTCCGACTCACCGGCATCTTCACCTTCCGCGGCGCGCTCATCGACGGCGCAGCGACACTCGATCTAGAACGTGCCGGCCGCGATGAAGGTGAATGGATGGTCCGAATCGCGACAGCCATGCGTGATGCTGGGCTGACCATTGAAGATGTGAGCGTCGGTTCTACCCCCACGGCGGCTTACGCGGCGGCGGTACCTGGCATTACGGAAGTTCGTCCTGGTACCTATGTCTATCAAGACCGGATGCAGGCCGCATTTGGTGTATGCGCTATCAACGATTGTGCGGCCAGCGTGCTCGTCACTGTCGTGAGCAGACCCAGCCCCGACCTCCTGGTGATCGACGGCGGCAGCAAGACGTTCGCGACCGATGTCCAGCCGGGTACGGCTCCACTGCATCTCGTCGGCTTCGGCCATGTGATCGGTACACCAGAGGCCGTGCTTGAGCGGCTGAGCGAGGAACATGGCATGCTGCGCGTTCCAGCCGATTGTCCCTGGCAGGTCGGCGATCTGATACAGATCATCCCGAACCATATTTGCAGCACCGTGAATTTGCATAATCAAGTCATTTGGCAGGACCAAGGCGAATGGACAGCGATGCCTGTTCTAGGCCGCGGAATGCTGGAGTAGTTGAATATCGTAGTTTACAAAGGAGTGCAGCGCGATGCTCGATCTCATGTTGAAAAACGGCAAAATTGTTGATGGAACTGGAAACCCCTGGATCGCTGGCGATGTAGGGATTAAGCAAGGGCAAATCGTACAGGTTGGACAGCTCCAGCAGGAAGCCCACCGCACGATTGATGTACACGGTCAAGTCATTGCCCCAGGATTTATTGATGGCCACTGCCATTCGGATCTGATGATCCTCGATCATCCTTATAGCGAGATTAAGCTTCAGCAAGGCGTGACGACCGAAGTCGTCGGCAACTGCGGACTAGCGCCGGCCCCCTTCTTCCCGGAGACCGCAAGTCTGCTGCAGACCTACGTCGAGCCCATCCTGGGGAAGACGAAATGGAACTGGCCTTGGAAGACGGTCGAGCAATACATGGAGACACTCGCGAAGTCGAGTCCATCTGAAAATATCGCGACCTACGTAGCCCATGGCGCCCTCCGTATTGCTGTGATGGGTTTCGCGAACCGCCCTGCAACGCGTGAAGAGCTGGACCGAATGAAGCAGCTGCTGGAGGAAGGTCTCCGCGCTGGAGCCATCGGATTATCGATCGGATTGCTCTATGCGCCTGGCAGCTATACCTCTCGCGAAGAAATTGCCGAGTTATGCAGCGTCCTGCCTAAATATAATGGACTGTTTTCAACACATATCCGCGGCGAAGGCAATAATCTGCTTCCTTCCATTGAAGAAGTGATCTGGATTGCGGAGAAGACTGGCGTATCACTGCACATTAGCCATTTGAAAGCAGCAGGCCGTGCCAACTGGGGCAAAATTCTCGAAGCGCTTGAACTCATCGAAGCAGCACGCGGCCGCGGCATGGATGTCACCGTCGATGTGTATCCATATAACGCTGGGTCGACCATGCTAACGACCGTATTGCCGCCATGGGTGCTCGAAGGCGGGATCGAACGAACGCTGGAAGCTTTCCGTGACCCGTCGATTCGGCGTCGCGTACGCGAGGAATTAGGCAGCGAGCAGAAGGATTGGGATAACCTCGTCTATTCAACAGGTTGGCATAGCGTCTATCTTTCGGCGGTGCATACTGAAGCGAACCGTCCGCTGGAAGGCAAGCACATCGAGGAAATTAGTGAGCTTCGCGGACAACATCCGGTCGATTGCGTGATGGATTTGCTGCTGGAGGAAGGCGGACAAATCTCGATCGTCTACTTCCATATGTCCGATAGCGATGTGAAAGAAGTTATTCGCTATGATAAATCGCTGATCGCTTCCGACAGTCTGACCTGTGAGACAGGCAAGCCGCATCCGCGATTGTATGGCTCCTTCCCACGGATCTTCGCTAAGTATGTACGCGAAGAGAAGACATTAACGCTCGAGCAGGCGGTCCGCAAAATGACCTCCTTCCCGGTCCAACGCTTCAAACTGGGCAAGCGCGGTCTCATCGTTCCAGGTTATATCGCGGATCTTGTCGTCTTCGACCCGGCGACCATTACCGACACTGCAACCTACCAGGACCCTCGTCAATATCCGACGGGCATCTCGGAGGTTATCGTTCGCGGTGAGCCGACGCTCTCGCATGGACGTCATACAAGAGCTCGTGAAGGTGCGTTTATACCGGCTCAGCACTGCTGCCATCATTAATTCGTTGTTACACCTTTTTCAATATGAACCACATTATTAGGAGGAACTGAACATGTCCAAAATCGAACAACGTCTGCAAGAACTCGGCATTACCTTACCTGAGGTTGGTGAACCGAAATTCGCTTACCTGCCTTGTAATCAAACCGGCAACCTCGTCTATACGTCAGGCCATGACTGCCGCATCAACGGTGTGTTGATGTATGAAGGGAAGCTCGGCAGCGACCTCACGATCGAGCAAGGACAAGAAGCAGCACGTCAAGTGATCATTAACTGCCTCGCTGCATTGCGTGCGCACTTAGGCGACCTCGACCGTGTCGTGAAGGTTGTCAAAATGCTGGCATTCGTCAATAGCGCACCTGGTTTTGCCGATCAGCCCTATGTCATCAACGGCGCATCGAACCTGCTTATTGATGTGTTCGGCGAGAGCGGCCGTCACGCACGTTCCGCGATTGGCACGAGTGATCTGCCTTTCCATACGCCAGTGGAGATTGAGATCATTGTCGAAGTTCGTGATTAATCAAATCATACGATCGAACGCAAAAGACCCTCTGACAGCCGTCAGAGGGTCCCTTCATGATTACGTTAAGCTAACCAACTTGTTTTAATCATCGCAACATCTGCAATCAAGAATACGATAAGACTTACCGTCGTGAATGCAATTGCGAATTTATTCTTCACACGTTCGCTCAATAGACGTACAAGAGCCACTACGAGGATAAGCGTTGCGACAACCATGATGATATCGAACCACTCGAATTTCTTCGCAGCTTCTGCAGCTTCAGCTAACAACATGCCGGGACCCCCTTGAAAATTCTCACAATTTACCTATCTTCATCTATGTTAGCGCCCAGTGCCAACATATGCAAGCAAAAAACACCAACTTTAACAAACTTGTCACCTATTATATCCCATTTTGCAATGAAACTAATCACATTCACCACCATGAATTTATTATTTCATTTATAACAATTCCTTATAGGTGGAATCGATAATCGTTAATTTACGCCAAACTGGAAATATGTTACGATATTCTATATTTCATACTGTTTTAATCGGAATTAGATTCAGGGGGGCTCCAGATGGCATATGAACCGGTGTGGACGGCGGATCCGTCAAAGTTAAATAAGCTCGAATTTGTCAAACTCGAGAAGGATGGTCTTGATGTCATTCGTACGATCATCGAGAAATACGCATTAGAAGGTTATGACTCCATTACACCAGAGGACATGGACCGTTTCAAATGGGCGGGTGTCTACCAGCAGAAACCGAAGAATGGATTCTTCATGATGCGTATTCGAATTAATGGCGGCATCCTTACGACAGGACAAGCTCGCGCGATTGCCGAGATCGGTCAATTGTACGGACGCGGCTTGATTGATGTAACGACACGTCAAGCGATCCAATACCACTGGCTCACGGTTGAATCCTTGCCGGATATTTTCAGACGCCTGGAAGAAGTCGGACTGTACTCCTACGAAGCTTGTGGCGATTGCCCGCGTACAATTGTCGGTAACCCGCTTGCTGGGATTGACCGTGACGAACTCATGGATACGGTAGGTCTCGTCGAAGAGATCAATGATTACTTCTTAATGAACCGCGATTTCTCGAACCTGCCTCGTAAATATAAAATGTCGATTTCAAGCAATACTTATAATAACGCACACGGTGAAATCAACGACTTAGCCTTCGTACCTGCTACAAAAGTGATCGACGGCGAAGAAGTCATCGGATTCCACGTGTTGGTCGGTGGCGGATTATCCGCGAAACCACATCTCGCTCAGAAACTGGATATTTTCGTTCGTCCTGAGGAAGCACTGAAGGTTGCGATCGGCGTAACGACAATTTTCCGGGATTACGGATATCGCGAGAAGCGCCATCATGCACGTCTGAAGTTCCTCGTCGCAGACTGGGGCCCAGAGAAATTCAAGGAGAAGCTCATTGAGCTTGTCGGCGAATTGCCAACCCGTGGCGATGATAAGCTGGTTGGATGGCAAGCTGCTTACTATGACGGCGTTCATCCACAGAAGCAAGCTGGCCTCAACTATATCGGTCTGAACGTCCCTGTAGGGCGCTTGAACTCCGATGAATTGATTCAACTGGCTGACGTGGCAGATCAATTCGGTGAAGGCAAGCTGCGCACGACGATGTCGCAGAACATCTTGATCAGCGGTGTGCCGGACGACAAGGTCGAAGAAGCGCTTCAAGCACAAGTATTGCAACGGCTGACACCGTTCCCTGAACACTTTATGAGCCGTACGGTATCGTGCACAGGCAACGAGTTCTGCAACCTGGCTGTTGTTGAGACAAAAGAGCGTGCGCGTAACGTTGCCAAGTATTTGGATGAGCATGTAGAGCTTGATGAGAAGATCCGCATCCACTTCATCGGATGCCCGAATGCTTGCGGACAGAAACATATTGCAGATATCGGCCTCCAAGGCGCGTTAGTAAAAACGCCTGACGGCATGATCGATGCATTTGATATTGCGGTTGGCGGCACGCTTGATCCCCACGCGCCGAAGTTCAATCAAGTGCTGAAAGGCCGCGTGAAAGGCGATGATGTCGGCTCCGTTCTTCAACGGCTCATCTTGTTCTACAAAGAGAACCGTGAAGCCGAGGAGACTTTCCATCAGTACGTGAACCGCGTTGGTGTTCCAGCATTCCAAGAGAAACTTACCGAAATTTTAGCATCTGAAATTTTAGCATCTTAATCATGATCGAACACGGACCCCTTCCACCTCGGATGGGGTCTTTTTTCGTTGAATCGCATGGAGGCGAAGTTATCAGTTTGATTAAAATCAACAAAAAGAGCCGTGCCCCCATAGGACACGGCTCTTGCCATTTCATATTACACTGATGCTGTCTCCAGCTGCTGCTCTGTACGAACGCGGTCGCGTTCTAGAATCGGCTTCAGGTATTTACCGGTATACGAGATCTCTGTCTGAACCACTTGTTCTGGCGTACCCGTGGCAATGATCGTACCGCCGCCGCTTCCGCCTTCTGGCCCAAGGTCGATCAAGTAATCCGCTGTCTTAATGACATCGAGATTGTGCTCGATGACCAGAACCGTCTCGCCAGAATCGACTAGACGATGAAGGACCTTCAATAAGCGATCGATATCATGGACATGCAGACCTGTCGTCGGCTCATCTAGGATATACATCATTTTGCCCGTGCTACGGCGGTAGAGTTCTGCTGCGAGCTTCACGCGCTGCGCCTCCCCACCAGACAACGTTGTTGCCGGTTGACCTAGATTGACGTAGCCCAAGCCGACATCAAGCAATGTCTGCAGCTTACGGTGAATCTTCGGAATGTTTTTGAAGAATTCCACAGAATCTTCGACCGTCATTTGCAGGACATCTGCAATGCTGCTGCCTTTATATTTCACTTCGAGTGTCTCACGGTTGTAGCGCTTGCCTTTGCAGACTTCACAAGGGACGTAGACATCCGGCAAGAAGTGCATCTCTATCTTGATGATTCCATCGCCGCGGCAAGCCTCGCAGCGTCCGCCCTTCACGTTGAAGCTGAAGCGGCCTTTCTTGTAGCCGCGAATCTTCGCTTCATTCGTCGATGCAAAGACATCGCGAATATCATCGAATACGCCCGTATACGTCGCTGGATTCGAACGCGGCGTCCGACCGATTGGCGATTGGTCAATATCGATGACACGCTCGATCTGCTCGATCCCCTTCATCTCTTTGTACTGCCCTGGGCGCACTTTCGCACGGTTCAGATCGCGAGCCAGTGTCTTGTAGAGAATCTCATTGACGAGCGTCGATTTTCCGGAGCCAGACACCCCGGTTACCGCCGTGAATACCCCGAGAGGAATCTTCACGTTAACGTTCTTCAGGTTGTTCTCCTTCGCCCCTTTGATCTCCAGCCAGCGCCCGTCGTTCTTGCGACGCTCGAGCGGTACCGGAATGAACTTGCGGCCGCTCAAGTATTGACCCGTTAGCGAGTTCTCATCTTCCATAATCTGTGCCGGTGTACCTTCAGACACCACCACACCGCCATGAATACCTGCACCCGGTCCCATATCGATGATATAGTCCGCCGCCAGCATCGTATCCTCGTCATGTTCGACAACGATAAGTGTGTTTCCGAGATCACGCATATGTTCGAGCGCTTTGATCAATCGATCGTTGTCCCGTTGGTGCAAGCCGATACTTGGCTCGTCCAGAATGTAGAGAACCCCCATGAGGCTCGAGCCGATCTGTGTCGCTAGACGAATCCGCTGCGCCTCACCGCCGGACAACGTTCCCGCCGCACGGCTCATGGTGAGGTACTGCAGCCCCACATTCACGAGGAAGCCGAGTCTCGCATTGATCTCTTTCAAGATCAACTGCGCAATCTTCTGTTCTTTCTCCGTCAAGGTAAGTCCGTTGAAGAATTGTTCGGCATCACCAATGGATAGCGCCGTCACGTATGCCATGTTCTTATCGTTGATCGTAACCGCGAGACTCTCTTTCTTCAAGCGGTCCCCTTTACAAGTTCCGCAAGGCTTCGCGCTCATGTACGCTTCAATATACTCACGGATCCCTTCAGATCCAGTGTCACGATAACGGCGCTCAAGATTGTGAACAATCCCTTCGAATGGGACAAAAGCTTCCTTCTTATGCCCAAAGTCATTCTCGTATTTGAATCGAACCTTCTCTTTGCCGGTTCCGTACAATAGCTTCGCAATTTGTTCCTTCTCCAGCGTCGATACCGGAACGTCCGTCTGAATGCCATAGTGCTCACAGACCGACTTCAGGAATTGCGGATAATAGTTCGACGTACTGCCTGCCCATGCCTCAAAAGCTCCGTCTTCAATCGTTAACTCCGGATTAGTGACGAGCAAGTCTGGATCGACGATCATTTTAAGCCCGAGTCCATCACAATCCGGGCAAGCCCCGAACGGACTGTTGAAGGAGAACATCCGCGGTGCCAGCTCATCCATGCTGAATCCACAAACCGGACAAGCTAAATTCGAGCTGAACATTAACTCTTCTTGGTCGATGATATCAACAAGCAACTGCCCATTCGATAACTTCAGTGCGGTCTCAATCGAATCCGCCAACCGCGTCTGAATATCTTCTTTGATTACAATCCGGTCGACGACAACTTCGATATTGTGCTTCTTGTTCTTCTCTAGTTCAATGGTCTCGCTCAAGTCACGAATCTCACCGTTCACGCGAACCCGCACGAACCCTTGCTTCTGCACATCCGCTAATAGCTTCGTATGCTCGCCTTTGCGTCCCGATACGATTGGCGCCAGAATCTGCAGCTTCGTCCGCTCAGGATATTGCATAATCCGGTCTACCATCTGCTCAACGGTCTGTGAAGTAATCTCAATCCCATGCTCTGGACAATGCGGACGTCCGATTCTTGCGAACAATAGACGCAAATAATCATAGATTTCCGTTACGGTACCCACGGTCGACCGCGGGTTCCGACTTGTCGTCTTCTGGTCGATTGAGATCGCGGGCGACAATCCGTCAATCGAATCGACATCCGGCTTCTCCATCTGTCCTAAGAACTGCCGTGCATACGCGGACAAGGATTCGACATAACGCCGTTGTCCTTCCGCATAAATCGTATCGAATGCAAGCGACGATTTCCCGGATCCACTCAGGCCTGTTAAGACAACGAAGCGATCGCGCGGAATGGTCACATCAATGTTCTTCAAGTTATGCGCGCGTGCGCCCTTGATTACTATGTTTTCACTAGCCAACTTCACAACCCCCTGGCCCCTTAATCTCTAAGGGAATTTTCCCCCTGAATCCCCTGAGGGGACATATTACATACTTTCTTAACTACTTTCTTGAACCCCCTAAATCCCCCTTAGAAAGGGGGACCCCAGAGGGCTAGCCCTCTGGACACCCTCAAGTTTGTCTAGCGAGTTACTGAGACGCTCTCTAGGCTGGTCGAGGGGATATCGCTTTCGTCTTAGATTGAGGGTTAGCCCCTGCTAACCCTCAATCTAAGACACGCTTTATGTTAACGTGACTTGGATACAAATAGGTAAATCAAACCTGTATAAACCCAACCACTCGAACCACGTATTACTGTTCTACCCATCTATCTCCATCATGCCCACCTTGACAGGCTCATAGACTTATAGATTCGCTATATTCCGCTCATCTTAGTCCTGCGACTTCAATTCCATCAACGCGTCACGCAGCTCCGCGGCGCGCTCGAACTGCAAGTTCTTCGCCGCTTCCTTCATCTCGGCTTCGAGACGTTCGATCATCGACGAGCGATCTTTCTTCGACATCTTCGCGCCAGCGCCAGTGAGGTAATCGGCCTTTTGCTCCGCAACCTTCGTCGCTTCGATAACCTCGCGTACCTTCTTCTTGATCGTCTGCGGTGTAATGCCATGCTTCTCGTTGTACGCCATCTGGATCGAACGGCGGCGTTCGGTCTCCGAAATCGCCTTTTGCATCGAGTCCGTCATTTTGTCGGCATACATAAGAACGTGACCTTCCGCGTTACGCGCCGCACGGCCGATCGTCTGGATCAACGAACGCTCTGCGCGCAGGAAGCCTTCCTTATCCGCGTCCAGAATCGCGACGAGCGATACTTCCGGCAAGTCAAGACCTTCCCGCAGCAAGTTAATCCCCACCAAGACGTGGAATGTACCAAGACGCAGATCCCGAAGGATCGACATCCGCTCTAGTGTCTTAATATCGGAGTGAAGGTAACGCACCTTGATGCCGATCTCCTTGAAGTAGTCTGTCAGATCCTCTGACATCTTCTTCGTGAGTGTCGTCACGAGTACCCGCTCATCCTTCGCAATCCGGTCACGGATTTCCCCAATAAGATCATCAATCTGTCCTTTCGTTGGACGGATCTCAATCACAGGGTCGAGCAATCCCGTTGGACGAATGATCTGCTGCACCATCTCTGGACAATGCTCCAGCTCATACGGACCCGGTGTTGCCGATACGTACACGCACTGGCCTGCCTTCTGCTCGAACTCCTCGAATTGCAGCGGTCGGTTATCCAGTGCAGACGGCAAGCGGAATCCATGCTCAACCAGCACCGTCTTCCGCGCACGGTCACCATTGTACATCGCCCGAATCTGCGGCAATGTGACGTGGGACTCATCAATGACGATCAAGAAATCATCTGGGAAGTAATCCATTAACGTATAAGGCGTCGCCCCGGGCTCACGGAACGTTAATGGTCCAGAATAGTTCTCAATCCCCGAGCAGAACCCGACTTCCTGCATCATCTCAATATCGTACCGTGTACGTTGTTCAAGCCGCTGCGCTTCGAGCAGCTTCCCATTCGCGCGCAGCACCTCTAACCGTTCTTCCAGTTCACGTTCAATATTAACGAGCGCTCGCTTCATCGTCTCTTCTTGGGTGACGAAGTGAGACGCCGGGAAGATCGACACATGTTCACGTTCACCAATCAACTCACCGGTCAAGACATCGATCTCCGTAATCCGCTCAATCTCATCACCGAATAGCTCAATACGAACGGCGTGCTCCCCCTTCGAAGCCGGGAAGATCTCCACGACATCGCCGCGAACGCGGAATGTACCGCGTACGAAGTTCAGGTCATTGCGTTGATATTGAATGTCTACCAGCTTCGATAGAATCTGATTCCGCGGCTTCTCCATCCCGACGCGAAGCGACAGAACCATGCTCTTATATTCCATCGGCGATCCTAAGCCATAGATACAAGACACACTCGCGATGATGATGACATCTCGGCGCTCGAAGAGCGATGCCGTCGCGGAGTGACGCAGTTTATCAATCTCCTCATTGATACTGGAATCCTTCTCGATATACGTATCGGACGAAGGAATGTACGCCTCCGGTTGGTAATAGTCATAGTAACTGACGAAATAGGATACCGCATTATTCGGGAAAAATTCCTTGAACTCACTGCACAGCTGTGCTGCCAGCGTCTTGTTGTGTGCAATGATTAGGGTTGGCCGGTTCACTTGAGCAATCGTCTGTGCAATCGTAAATGTCTTCCCTGTGCCCGTTGCACCGAGCAGCGTCTGATATTTCTTCCCGTTATGAATCCCTTCGACCAATTCCGCAATCGCTTGCGGTTGATCCCCTTGCGGCGAAAATTCAGATTCAAGCTGGAACTTACTAGAACTTACGACAATATCACTCATTGGACACTCATCACCCACACATGTAAAATATTTACCTGCACGCCTAATGCAGCAGGTGCTAAACTATATATTCGAACTTCCCGATAAATTCATCAGGAAGATGTTGCTCTAATTTAGAGGGATAGGAATATTTGTTCCCGTTCATTATACCTTTTTCTGTTAGTTGTTGCAAATTCTAAATCCAGTTCGGGAGTGTAATGTTTCATGGATATGACCACAATCTTCGGCTTACTAGCCGGCCTAGCCGCCCTGATCAGCGGATTTCTCTTGGAAGGCGGTCAACTGGGCGGTCTGTTCAAGGCAACTGCGGCGCTTATCGTATTTGGCGGCACCTTCGCAGCCGTCGCTGTCAGCTTCCCGATGTCTCGCTTGCGAATGATTCCGAAGGCACTGCAATTCGCTTTTACGAAGCCGCAGCATGATGCATATGAAATGATGGACGAGTTCACCAAATTTGCGTCGATTACTAGGCGTCACGGTATGCTCGCGATTGAGAAACACGTCTCTGCCCATCCGGATGATTTTATGCGTGAAGGACTAATGATGGTCATGGATGGTACGGACCCTGCCCTAATAAGGCAAATTCTTGAGCTTGAGATGGATGTCGCGGAACAGCGGCATGAAGGATATGCCAAGCTATTCGAATCCGCAGGCGGCTATGCGCCGACCATGGGGATTATCGGAACGGTCATGGGGCTGATTCACGTTCTCGGCAACCTAACCGATCCGGGTACTCTCGGACCCTCCATCGCAATTGCTTTTACAGCCACGCTCTATGGGGTCGTCAGTGCGAATCTTATTTATTTACCCATTGCCACGAAGATTAACACACGCAGCGAGGATGAAATTCAACATATGGAGTTTATGATGCACGGGATTCTAGCGATTCAGGCCGGAGAACCGCCGCATGTAATTCGGAAGAAGCTGGACGCACTCCTTCTCACCGATGATCCTTCCGTGACACTGATGCAATTGAAGAAGAAGGCGGTCGAACATGAGATACAGGAATAGACGCCGCAGATCCGCCGCTCCCAAGGGTCAAGAGCGATGGCTTATAACCTATGCAGATTTGATTACGCTGCTGATGATTTTTTTCGTCATCATGTTCTCGGTTAGTAGAATCGATCCTGATAAGTATGACTCCCTGTCGCAAGATCTACATAAGACCTTCCACGATCCAAAAGGAGTTCTAGAACAAGGGAAAGGGATCACGCAACAGCCGGGCACCCGTACGGAAAATCAGCAAGACCAGCATGATGCATCCAAAACTGGTACAGCAGAGCAGATTTCGTCGCCCATGACCGAGAGGGAGCTGCAATTTCGGAAGCAGGAACAAGAACTGCAGGCGTTCAAATCCGTTATCGCATCGTATGTGCAAGACAATCAATTAGGTGATCAAATCTCAATCTCCGATACGGAGCAAGGCATTTCCATTCGATTAAGCGATCAATTCCTATTCGATCTGGGTAAGGCCGATATTAAAGAAGTATCCACGCCCATGCTCCACAAGCTCGCCAGCCTGTTCGACCAGCTCGACACCACCATCAGCATTGAAGGACATACTGATGATTTACAAATTCAACCCGGTGGCGTCTTCAAAGATAATTGGGAGCTGTCTGCCGGTCGCGCGCTTTCTGTTCTACGTTATTTCATCGATCAGGAGCATATGGATGCAGATAAGTTCCAGATTGCCGGCTACGGCGAGACTCGCCCTGTCGCACCGAACGATTCTGACAGCAACCGCCAGAAGAATCGCCGTGTCGAGATGATCGTGCTGCGCAAGATCCAACAACAATAAATAGCCCGGATAATACCAAAAGGCTGCTTCTCCGTCCTAACCTGACGGGTGAGCAGCCTTTTGGTATAATTTCTATGATCCCCGTCTCGAGTCTAGGATGAAATTCAGACGCACGTACGTTTTCACCAAATCTTACCTGCCTTACAATAGAGGTATTATTATACAGGCTGGTGAATTGAAGTGAGCAAGAAGGTCTATATTCTTCTAACGGATACGGGAACGTGGTTCTCGAAACTAATCGGGTTGTATACGAAAGCTAAGCTAAATCATGCTTCGATCGTGCTCGATGAAGAAATGAAAGAAGTGTATAGTTTTGGACGTACAAATTCTTTGAATCCTTTGAGCGGCGGATTCGTAAAAGAGAAGGTATTCGGTCATTTGGTCCGGGCCGTATCTCGTCGGACGGAATGCGAGCTCTATTGCTGTTCAGTGAGCGAAGAAGCTTACGAGCGCATATGCTCGCAGATTCGCCATATGGAGCATCATCAACACAAATATAAATATAACTTCCTCGGCCTCTTCGGCGTGGTCTTTAATATATCGATCGAGCGGAAGAACGCATTCTTCTGTTCGCAATTCGTCGCTTATATGCTGCAGAAACACGGTGTCCCAATCGTTGATAAGTGCATTTCTCAGGTGACGCCAGAAGATCTGCAGAACTGCGAGAGCTTGGAGCTTGTCTACGCCGGAGACCTCCGTCAGAAAGCCAAGAACCTGCACCTGCTGCCGATGACTTCGTAATTGATCTCGAAAGGAGCGCACATGGCAAATTGGATTGACCAAACCTATCATTATTTATCCCAGCTGGATATGAATCAAATTGAAGAACTACTAGACAAATATTCGGCGCTTGGCCCCTTGCCAGGCGTCCTGCTGCCGTTTGTAGAAGCCTTCTTGCCATTTCTCCCACTCTTTATTATCGTGGCCGGCAATGCCTCTGCTTACGGATTGGGACTAGGATTCCTGTATTCTTGGATCGGCTCAGTCCTCGGTGCACTATTCATCTTCTTGCTCGCAAGGCGATTCGGCGGACGCTTCAACGACTATCTGTCCCGCAAATATCCCAAAGCGGAACATTTCTTCAACTGGGTGGAACGAAGAGGGTTTACGCCACTATTCATTCTCTATTGCTTCCCATTCACGCCGTCCTTTTTCATCAATGTCGCCTCCGGCATGAGCCGTGTGCCGCTCGGAATTTTCTTAGCTTCCGTCGCGCTCGGCAAAGCTGTCATGATCTTCATGATATCCTTCGTCGGCCATGACTGGCAGGGCTTCATCGCGCAGCCTTGGCGGATCCTAGCCTTAGTCGTTGGACTGGCAGTTCTCTGGCTCGGCGGCAAACGCATCGAGAAACGGTTCCAAATTCACTAAGAGCCCTCTCCTTCTATTGGAGGGGCTCTTTTTTCTGGCTTAACTATGACTATGGATAAAAATCGCCGCTACGCCTGTCTACGGTACCAAGGAAGCCGGCTAAGCGGCACTTCGATCTCGAGCCTCACTGGACCCATCACGACACTCCCATCATCCCCATGCCAGGTTCCCGTTGGAAATACGACCGTCCGCGATCTCGTCCCTTTGGTGGTCACGGGTGCGGCAAGAATGTCGCTGCCAAGCATAAATTGATCCTGGACCAGCTCCAGCCCTTCTTCTGGATACGCATATGCCATCGCTCTTAGCATTGGCTCCCCACTCCACGCAGACTGCTGAGCGATCTGCCAGATCTCCTCCCCAAGCCTTGTGTGCAGCTCTGCAGCTTCGACGCAGTATGCCAAATGCTCTGCATCCAAAATACGCCAAGGCGCAGCAGAGAACTGCATCATCGGGAATAACGCCGAGCACTGCGCGTAACGTACAACGAGCTCCGCATCCAGACGATCCGACTGCGTCGTGAAGCTCATGTACTCCCCGCCGCCGATCATATCAGGACAGATGAAGGCATACCCCAGCATACCCTGTGTTATGCCGTCCGGAATGAGCGAAGCTAGTCCGCTATAGCCCCAGTCGTGCCCCTTATCCTTCAAACGCTGCACCAGTGGCTGTCCTGCTAGCTTCCAGCACGCGCGATACTCATTCAATGGGTAACGCAGCCCCACCTTCGCCCAAGCTTCGCAATGTCCATTGCGGCTTGTCCGTACAACGCTCTGGTCTGAGCTTTCATAGAATGGCAAATCCCCCGCATCCAACTTGAATCCATCAATGCCATACGTCGTCTGGAGATCATCCAGCTTCGCATGCAGCCATGCAACAGCTTCTTCATTGGTGCAATCAAGCACGGTGCTTACGCCGTTCCACCACCGCCGGAATGCGGTCTGCCCGGATTCATCCTTCAAGAGATACCCCTTCGGCTCGATTTCACGGAACGTCATCGTATCGGCGCTTACGAACGGGCACACCCATAACATCACTTTGAAACCCATATCATGCAGTTCGTCTACCATTGCACGCGGGTTCGGGAATCGACCGCTGTGGAAGGTCCATGATCCGTATGGCTCGTGCCAATTATCATCGATCATGAGAACCCCCGGAGCCATACCGTTCGAGAGCACATCCCTCGCATACTGAAGGACGCCTTCTTGCGTTGGCTCATACAAGAGCTCAATCCATAGATTATATTGCGGCGCCGTGAACAAGAGCGGCTCAGGCGACTCCCCGGACGGAGGAAAATATGTTGCTGATGCATGCCGATATGCCTCACGTACGTCCTGGAATCCTTCGTGAAGCTTCAGATCCCCGAGCTCACTTATGATCTCTAACCGCCCGTCATGGAAATGAAATCGAAACGGCTCCTCCGACCAGATATAGCGTCCTTTACTCGATAGGAGCAGCGGACAAGCTTGATTACCAAGCAGATCCTTTGATAAATCCACTGCTATCTCCGCCGTACCGTAAGGCATCTGCTGCCCATCCGATACCCGGCCTCCCCACCAATATTCCCCCTGCTGCGCTTCAATCACTAGATGATTTATTGCCATTGCCGTCCCTTCCTTCTATGCAGATTCCACATTTGACTTCATCTTATCAGCGATAGATAACAGCGACAATCTGAACATATTGCCCTATACTATAACGAGATTGATCTATTGTTATCCTAAGGAGGTCCTCGAATCGTGAATCCGTTCAATATCGGCTTTCAGACGGCAGAAGACACACCCTTCATGACACTCGATTCCTTAGGGTGCCAGGAGGTTGATTCGCCCAACTATTCCTTTCAAGGCAATGAACGGCCGGACCGCGGCCATATTATTTTTCAATATACGTTATCAGGCGAGGGGCGCGTTGAGATCGACGGGACAACCTACTGGTTGCCGGAAGGCACTGCCTTTCTCGTGCAAGTCCCCAGCTCGCACCGCTACTATTATGATTCAGCTTCCGAGCAGCCGTGGAAGTTCATTTGGCTAAATATCCGCGGCGAAGATGCCCAGCGCATGTGGGATCGCATCATCGCCCAGGAAGGGCCGGTTGTCACGTTAGACGAGCAATCTGAGCCTATACGCGCATACTGGAAGCTCTACCATCGCATCGCAACGGAGCAAATATGCGATCCTTACATACTGTCCGTGCTCGTCTATGAATGGATGCTAACCCTGCTTCGCCCCCGAATCCATGCAACCACGAGCGTACAGGACAGCCCTGTGATTCTCCAAGCAAAGCAGTATATGGACGACCGTTATGCAGAGCCTGTCACGCTGGAAGAGATCGCTGCGAACAGCCAAGTCAGCCGGCATCACCTGTGCCGTATTTTCCAGAAGAACGAGCGTTGCTCCCCCTTCGAATACTTGCGTCGTAGACGATTGGAAGCCGCGGTTGCGCTGCTGCGCCAGTCCGACCTCCCGATCCAAGAGATCGGGGTACGCTGCGGGTTCGAGAGCCCCAGCTATTTCGGCAAAGTCTTCCGCCAGCACTACAACATGACACCAACGGAATATCGCCAATCCTACAGTTAGTGCTGTCGTCTTCATGTATAAACTTCATTCAAAAAGGGCTGCCCTCCGATCACACTACGTGATAGAGAGCAGCCCTTCGGCTTATTGCATTATTTGCTTGTTACATAGAATTCGTAGTAATCCGGATCCCATTGCAAGTGACCGCCAAGCGCTTCAACAATGAATCGCAGTGGCAAGTTCGCCGCATCGTAATCATCAACCAATACCGGTTGCTTCATCGTCTTCGCTTCACCGTTGACATAAGCAGTTGTCGACCCGATCTTAAGCTCAACCGTAATGTCATTCAATGCATCGTAGACAACGATTTGTTTCGTTGCTGCATCCCATTTCACTTCTGCTTCGAATCCGTTCGCAATGTAGCTGAGCGGCACCATGCCTACGCCATCAAGCGACCACCAACCTGGGTAGTAATCATCGCTGCCATAGCTGTCTTCTTCGAAGACCGTGAAGTCGGTCTTCCCTAGGCCAAGATCGTTCTTCAAGATTCCAAAAGCTGTCGAGTTCTTATCGAAATTCGTGAGGAACCCTTTGCCAGATAGTGCATAGCTGTCGAATTTCTCAACGCCTTTCGATGTATCGATGGTATCAAGCTTCACGGCTTTATTGATGTTCCATGTCTGAGCTTGCGCACGCACGACAATCTTCTGAATCGGCATGTCTTCCACATCTGGAAGGGCAACTGTAAGCTCTAGATTCTGTTTACGCACTTGGTTATCGCCATCGATATAGAGATCCAGGCTCAACCCGGTTTCCTTGCTCAGCACTTGCTTCGCATCAGCTTCCTTCAAGAGCGCTTCAGCTTGTGCATCAAAATCCTTCAGAATTTCATCCAGTCCATTTTTCACATATTTGTATAGGACTAAGGAACCAACTTCTTTATCTTTAGCAAGGGAGGTGAAGAAATCCGCTCCGTCACCTTCTTCAGAGTAGATGCCCATTTGACTTTCAAGGATCGGATAGAACGCATCGTACAAGGCGCTCGTAATCTCGCGCAGCCCTGCATCGTCTTTGACCATATTCGTTAGCAACGTCTTCACAAGGCCAATGATTTCATCGCCTTTGATCTCAAGATGAAGCTTCTGCAGATTCAGGCTCTCACCATATACCGTCTCCGTGACGGAAGATACCGTTGCGACATTCGGTACCGGTGCTTGCTTCACGAGGTACGCTCCGATCTTCTGAACAGCCCCGCGGACCACATCTTGCGATTTCTCGATCTCTGCTACCAGCTCGCCTTCCAATTCTCCACCCGCAAGGGAGACAACAGCTGGCTTCTTCATCCCGTCAATCCACACGGTCATATTCATGTCTTCCATACCAAGCTTGAACGGTACGGCTTTACCGCTGTATGTAATATTTCCTGCGATGGACATATGTGTTGGATCTTGCGTAGCTGCACGGGTGATGTCTAACTTAACCCCATTTACAAGATCGATAATCTTCTTGTCTTCTGCTGAGATCGCGCCATCTTTGCGAGGGATTAACTCCACTGACAAGGATTGGCTGGACTCACTAGACTTCACGTTGAGGCTGTTCTCAACGACTTTGGCAATGTTCACACCGCCGATCGATTGACATCCAGCAAGCACGACCATCATCGCGACTAGCGTGACGCCTAACCACTTTTTCCACGTCTTCGCTCTCATTCTTTTTTCCCCTTCCACTATGTAACAAATATACTAATCTCTTTATTATCCCAAAGCTTACCAATACTGTACAGTGAAAAAAAACCTATATTTCTTACATTTTTCGATGAAACATGGCATTTCTATGACAAAATCAATAGAATTAAATCGCATTCCCCTCTTAGCCTGTGAGAACCTATTAATATAGCGCTTACTTCGATGTATACCCTCATTAGCCTCAAAATACATGGATTCCCACCATTTTACAAAAATCGTTGCTGAGGCGTATGATACAGCCAATTGACTATTCGCTGAATTCTCACCAAGAGAGAAGCGGGGGAACCAACCAATGAAGCTGATGCAGCTTCTTGGGGTGAATCGGCCAGTGCCGTAGGGTCATCTCTCAGACCCGAATCCGACAGCTAACCTCGTAAGCGATCCATGAGAGAGGTCTCGCATCGTAAGGCGTGCTCTCTTCGTGCTGCTCATGACCACAGCGAGCAGTATGTAAGAAGCCCACGAACAGAGGATTCCTCTATTTCGTGGGCTTCTTTTTGTCGATCATCCTATCGTGAAGGAGATGCTTCCTATGAACTTGAACACGGTACACACCGTTTCGATGACAACACAACTATCCTCGCCATTAAGAAAAATCGAAATTTTTCAGCTGCATGAGCCCGACCATACCACCACACTGGTACTCAAGTTATCCAATGGCATACGTATCGGCTGGGGAGAATATCGCATGCAGACCTCTCCACCGACTGATTTGGTAAAATGGGCTGCAACGTACCACCATCTAGCAGGAATGAACGCCCTCCAAGCGATCGATTATCTCGTCCGCTTCGGCGAATCCTGGCCTCCTGCGAAAGTTCACCTGATGGAATCGGCACTCTTAGACCTATGCAACACGATCGAACCAACACCATGTACATATCCCATTCATGATCTCACCAATATGGCAATCGCATATTACATCTTCATTCTAGAATGAACGCCGGATAACTTCATCCGCACTATGGTAAAAATCGAAGCCGGCGCTTTGCCTACATAATAGGAGGCATCTTGATCAGGGGCTAGGACGACACCCAGCTGATGGTGTTCCCCTGCAAATATCGCCCGCTGCAGAAATTTGATCTCTCCCGCGAGGTTAAGCACTTCCAGCTTGCAAAATGCAGGATTCGCACGAAGCGCTTGATGGAGCTCCTCCTTCGAGCGTACCGCAAATCCGTTCACCTTATGTACGATCTCACCCGGTTCAATTCCCAGCTCCTGTGCAGGTGTCCCTGGAATTACCGCCAAGACATGCAATCCTCGTTCGTCATGAACATAGATTGGGCTGCGCTTCGCTTCTTCCATCGTGCTGGACCAGTAAATCCATTCATGCATGGCAATGGCGAACAGAGCAACGATGAGCATGATTGGACTCCACAGTCCGGCTGCAAGGGAAAGACCTAACAGGACAACACTGTATATCATTAACCGGGATGAGCTCTGCTTCACCTTCTCTTGCGGCAATCGGGATTGCGTCCATTCGCTGAACCCGATAACAACAGGGAACGCCATGAGCATCCATCCATTCGCCCACGCCTCGCCGCCGAAGAACGGCGTCCAAGGCAGCACCGATCCGACCGTCTGCGCCGGGATCATAAGAAATAACGGAACCGGCCAATAACTCTGCATTTGATATCCGCCAACGAGCTTCCCGCGCTTACCCTCTACGAATAATGGACTTGCGAACTTCGCTCCTTGCAGACGGATTAAAATCGCTTCCGCCAAATGCAGCAGCGCAACCAAAGCGGCTAACGCCGGAATATCGAGCGTTCGCAGCGTCGTCAGTACTGATCCAGCGAATCCCGTCAACTGCCAATCCGGGAACCGGTCGACGATAAACTGCAGAATGCCGAGAACTCCTACGGCATATGCAAGACACAAGAACCGTACACGGACGAGCATGAGCAGGATAGCGACTGACCAAATCAGCAAGATCGCCTCCGCCGTCAATGTCATTCCGGTGAACGCCGACACCAAAGAAATCCCGATCCCTGCGAGTAAACCTCCGAGCAAGGTGCGAATCAATTGATCACCCAGCGCATGCATCTTCACAGAAAATAGCTTACGCTCCAACATCACCTGACGGCGATACTGGAAGACAATCAGAATAATCGCTATATATAGAAACGGCTGCAAAAACATCTGCACAATCGCCTCAACAATGTTCCACAAGATCTCCATCACCATTCCCATTCCTCAACCCCCAATTCGATGCGTTATCAATTCGAACGAACACAAAAAAAGAGAAGGCAACTTACCTATGCCTTCTCTCCCTATTCGACGCGGACTAACGGATTTCCTCCCGAAGCACCTCAACCGCTTTATTCAATTGGGTATCATACTTCGGATCTTGAAGCCGTCGCTTGATCTCTGCTTCCAGCTTCTGGGCTGTCAGATCATCCACTTTCCCCGTCTCCGGCAAGCCTGATTGCACCTGGAATGCTCGCACGGCTTGCTCAGTTGTATGGTCGAAATAGCCGTCCTTACGGCCCGGATGATAAGCAAGACCATCCAGCATAATCTGCAGATTCCTCACATCTTCATTGTTCATATCATATTTCAACTCTTGCTTCTGAGACAGACGAGAGACGAAGTAATAATCCGGTTCCTTCACTTCCACATCCGGTTTAATCCCGCTCTTATGGACCCAACTCCCTTTTGGGGTAAGCCACTTGGCGAACGTCATCTTAAGCAAGCTGCCGTCATCGAATTCTTCCTTGTACGTAACCTGCATCGTACCCTTACCGAAAGAAGGAACACCTACCAGCTTCGCGAGCTGAAGATCCTGAAGTGCTCCCGCCAGAATCTCCGATGCGCTGGCGCTGCCTTCATTAATTAACGTAATGATCGGGTACTTCTTCGTTCCTTTTCCACGGGATAACGCCTTCGTCACCTTCTCATCCCGGCGCTCCTGCTGATAGATGATCTGTCCGGATGGAATGAAGTTCTCAGCAATGTCGGTTACCACTGGGACGAAGCCGCCAGGATTGTTACGAACATCAATGATTAACCCTTTCATGCCGCTTCGCTCAAGCTTCGTAAGCTCTTCTTTGAATCGTTTGCCCGTATTCATGGAGAACTGGCGAATTTCAATTAAGCCGATACCCCGATCTAACATTTCTCCATGTACTGTCTCCAGACTAATATCTTCGCGGACAACCTCGAATTCAAGCAATGCATCCATGCCCGCACGGCGAACTTTAATCTTGGCTTTCGTTCCCTTCGGACCCCGAATGCGTTCAATGGCTTCACTTAACTTCAGCCCGTCCAGCTTCTCGCCATTAATCGAGACGAATACATCCTTCGGCAATATGCCTGCTCGTTCTGCCGGGGTCCCCTTGATCGCCGCCAGGACCGTCACCTTGTTATCTTCCATCGTCACTTCCGCACCGATGCCGGTATACGTGCCTTCCAAGCTCGATGCGAATTGCCCCGCGGATTCTTCGTTCATATATACCGAGTAAGGGTCTTTGAGTGCCTCCATCATGCCATTCACTGCGCCGTCAATTACTTTCTCCCGGTCGACATTACTATAATATTGACCTTCGATCAATTGCAGTGTTGTATTCAATTTCTTAAATTCATTGTTCGTAAACCCAGAGAACTTCGCCGTGGTCGCTTGTCGATCACCACTTGTCATAATCGGGTTCTTCACCACCGTCAACGTGATCAGACACGTTGCGAACATGGTGAGCAGAACAAATGCAATCACTGCCCGACCTGTAAATTTCACAAGAATCACCACCTTATAACCAACTCCCGAAGGAGCGGTTTCCATCTTTTCACAAGATTCTCGTGGTAGTATATGACAAGCATGCACCTTTTATTTGCAAATTTCTGGTGTGTGAACGAAAAGTCAGCCCGCAGTCTATAAATTTAAGTATCCCGTTGGATTCTTCGGTACTTCATTCACCCGTACTTCGAAATGCAAATGGTTCCCTGTCGACTGCCCCGTGCTGCCTACTTCAGCAATTTTCTGACCCTTCTTCACTTCCTGGCCTTTCTCAACCAGGATTCCACCATTGCGGATATGCCCATACAACGTCCACAAGCCGTTACCATGATTAATAATCACGCAGTTCCCGTAACCGCTAACGGTCTGCGCGACGATCACGATCCCTGCTTCCGCAGCATAAATCGACGTACCTTTCGGCGCAGCGAAATCGAGTCCCGTATGCATTTTTCCTTTTTGGCCGGTTACCGGATGCGTTCGCGGTCCGAAGCCGGATGACAGACGGAAAGTCTGAATCGGCATGCCGAGCTTGCCGCCTTTATATTTCGGTTTGAATTTTTTCTTCTTCTCTTGCAGTGCTGCTGTCTTCTTCGCAAGCTCCATGACGAACTTCTCTTGCTCTTCGCTAATTTCTTCGCCCTCTTCAATCTGCTTGCTCAGGCTTGCAATCATCACTTCTTTTTGCTTCTCTTTGCCTGCTAGGTCTTGCTTGGTGAGATCCATCTTGGAATAGAGTGCACGAACCTGCTTTAGGTCCACTTCAACTTGCTTCTTCTTCTCGATAACGAGCAACTTGTCCCGTTTGTTATCTGCCAGAATATCCTTATCCTGACCTACAACGGATTTCAACATATCGATACGGTCGAGGAAATCCGAGAAGCTCGTGGAATCGAGCAATACATCCAAATAGGAGACAAATCCATTCGTATACATCAGGCGAAGACGCGAATCGAGCAGCTGGCTGCGGCTCTGAACGCGTTCCGTCGCTTCTTCCAGCTCCACCGCTGTCTGACGAAGCTTATCTTCCGTCTGATCGATCTGCACCGACGTATCCATCATATCTTTGGTTACGTCATTGATCTGCGCCATAATTACCGTGATCTCAGAAGCTGTGCGTTCCTTCGCAACCTTTGCTTGCTTCACGTTCTTCTCCGCTTCTTGCTGCTTCTTCATTGCAGAACGCTGCTGTTGCTGTAATTTCTTAATTTCTTTATTGATTTTATCGATCTCCGATTCCGCATGCGTCTCTACCGGCGGCACCATCGTGAAGATGAGACCCATCATCATAACGATTAGCATCAGTTTCTTCTTCAAAAGACTTTCCCCTCCATGTTCTTTTCAGGTTCTTCTTCGATTATGAAACTAAGAAAGTATTAAATAGGTGTTCCCTCTAGACTTTTAGGAATTTGCGAATGGAGACAGTAGACCCCCATACCCCAATCAGAACACCTAAGCCGAGCAGCGCACCGCCGACAGACAGCCATATCTCATGCAGCGGCATCAATTTGATGAGCATTAGCCCCAGTTCCACTTGCGTAAGCTTTACCAGACGATCATAGCCTGTAAATAGAATCGCAATCGTGACTGCAGAGCCTAGAAAGCCAATGAGTGCGCCTTCGATAAAGAACGGCCAGCGGATGAAATGATTCGTTGCCCCCACCAGCTTCATAATGCCGATCTCTCTGCGGCGCGCGATGATCGTGACCTTAATCGTATTCGAAATCAAGAACATCGATGTAATTGCAAGTCCCGCCACGACAACAAGCCCGGCATTCCGGATCGTGTTCGTCACGGCGAACATCTTCTCTACCGTGCCTTCGCCGTATTTCACTTTGGAGATGACCTTCTCCGTCGTTGTCTTCTTGAGCTCTTCGATCTTCTTCGCAACAGCTGGGATCGTCGTTGGCTCCAGAACATCAACAACGAGCGTATCCGGCAGCGGATTCGTATCTTCGGTATAACCGGAGAGCAGTTCCTTGCCGTCTTCCCCTAGATTCTCACGGAAGATTTTCATCCCCTCTTCCTTCGTGACAACCTCAACCTTACTCACTTCACTCATATTGCCGATCTCGGTATGTAATTGCTCCCGCTGTTCCTTCGTCGTGTTCGGCTCTAGATACACTTGAATCTGAACCTGACTCTCGACTTGTCCTGCGAGCGCATTAATGTTCAGCGATAAGACTAGAAATACACCTAATATAAATAGAGAGATGACGATCGAGCTGATGGAAGCAAAGGACATCCAGCCATTGCGAATCACATTCTTCGCGCCTTCTCGCAAGTGTCGAAGTATCGTTCTAAATGTCATAGCCGTAATCTCCTCGCACTTGGTCACGCACAATCTGGCCGCCTTCGATCGCGATAACCCTTTTGCGAATCGTGTTGACAATCTCTTTGTTATGCGTTGCCATAATAATCGTCGTTCCGCGGAAATTAATCTCTTCCAGCAGATTCATAATGCCCCATGAAGTCTCAGGATCGAGGTTCCCTGTCGGCTCATCCGCGACGATCACGGATGGGTTGTTCACAATCGCCCTTGCGATCGAAATCCGCTGCTGCTCCCCGCCGGAGAGCTGCGCCGGAAGGCTGTTCGCTTTGCCCTTCAGGCCAACCAGATCCAACACTTCATTCACACGACGCTTGATCAGCTTGCGTGGTGCCTCAATGACTTCCATAGCGAATGCAATATTCTCGAATGCCGTCAAATTCGGCAATAATCTGAAATCTTGGAACACAACACCGATATTGCGGCGTACGTAAGGGATCTTACGTTGCTTCAGCTTACCTACATTGAACCCATTCACTGAGATTTGACCCTTTGTTGGAACTTCTTCTCTATAAATTAGCTTCATAAAAGTTGATTTACCTGCACCCGATGGTCCTACGATATAGACAAATTCATTACGGTCAATACGAACTGAAACTCCCCGAAGGGCATGTGTTCCGTCCGCATACGTCTTCCATATATCCTGCATTTCAATCACAATATCACTCCCGGAACATAGTCAGCCCCTAATATATTCGACACATTACCCAAAATTCCTTTATTCCCATGTGATTTCCAACAAGTTTCGAGCGATTCATAAATCATTCTGAATGAACATCATCTTGAAAAATAAACGCGCATATACATGAAACAAGGGTTGTTTTTTTACGATAAATTCAGAGGAGCGTTCAGGAAATGAAACGGATTCATATCGGGTTTATAGTCGTAGCATTTATTGCATTGGTTGGCGTTGGGACATGGGGATGGCTGCATAGCTATGCCTCGCAATCCACCTTGCCGAAGGGCGTCACTCTCGCCAATTGGGACATCGGTAACATGAAGATGACGGAAGTCGTGGCAGCGTACCATCAGCAAATTGAGCGGCTCAATGCCAAAAAAATATTACTTCACATCAATGCCCCAAAACCTGTCGAAAAGGTGGTCACCATGAAGCAGCTGGGTGTGACGTTCGAAGAATCGGGATTGATACAAGAAATGAAGAAACTAACGGAGGGAAATCTGTGGGACCGCGTGAAATACCGCTACACCATGCCTAAACAATGGAATCTCGTCGTCAAGTGGGATGACACCGCCTTGCTGAAGCAATTCGATGCCGCTTGGGAGAAAAAATATATGGGGGAGTCCGTGAATGCGGTCAGGATTATTAGTCCTCAAGATGAAATCAGCTATATGCCAGACCAGTCCGCCTATCGCATTGATTGGGCACGAACCAAACAAGATATCGAGAAATGGATTCCGCGCGAATTCCTCGGTGAGAAAGATGCGGAGCAGACGGCAAAAGTCGAATTCAGCCTCAAGGAAATGCCTGCCAAAATCACGCTGGATGCCCTTAAAGCAGAAGGTGTCGAACGTAAAATTATGGAGTTCAAAACAAGCTTCGCCACGAGCGCAGAAGGACGCGTATACAATGTGACGGCCGCCGCCAAGACGCTGAACAATACCATCCTCAAGCCGGGCGACGTGTTCGATTACGGCAAGATAATTGCAGCAACCGAGAAGAAATACGGATTCCGTGAAGCGCCGGTCATTTTCCAGGGCAAGCTGATTCCCGGCATCGGGGGCGGAATCTGCCAAGTATCCAGCACCTTGTATAATGCCGTCATCCGTACAGGTCTCCAGATTGTCGAGCGGCGCAACCATTCGCTGCCTGTCAGCTATTTGCCGATTGGGCAGGATGCGACATTCTCTGAAGGCAATATTAACTTCCGATTCAAGAACACAACCGGCAAAACGCTGATTATCCGCGCAGAAGCCGTCAATAAAGAACTGACCGTCAAACTCTTCGGGACGATGGATAAAAATACACGCTACGATATCAGCTCAAGTACGGTGAAAGTGCTTGAGCCGCCGATAAAATATGTCGTCGATACGAACCTGCCGGAGGGCGGTCAGGAAATTCTCTCCGAGGGCAAACAGGGCTATATTGTCGAGACCTACCAGACGCTGACGAAAAACGGGAAGGTCATCGAGAAGAAACGGATCTCCCGTGATACGTATATGCCTCAGCCGATGCTCGTCGCCGTCAATAACGGCGGAGAAGTAGCCAACCCGAAGTCCAATGAGGATACAAAAGAGATTCTGGAGGATGGCATCTCATAATCATCCAATGAGATTTGACTAGTTCTTCACCCTGTGAATCGGGTATAATGAATACCGTGTTTTCGGGCGCCTCTGCCGCATAAGCGGCTCGGTGCCGAACGGACCGGTTAGAAACGACAGCATCGTCCAGCATTGCAGGGACGAGGGTATGAAGGCAGGGTGTGCAACATGCAAGAAATCATCATAAAAGATCGTCCTTTCGGCGTGCGCGCGGAAGCGAATATACCACGCGCGCCGTGGACGGATGGAAGAACAAGCGCGGAAGCTGTCCCGGATACGGCGGCTGACGCGTTTTATTTTCGCGCGCTGGAAGAGCGGGGAATCCGGCTCAATGAATCGCAGATTCAAGCCGTTCGCCACGGGGACGGACCACTGCTAACCCTTGCGGGCGCCGGCTCTGGCAAGACCTCCGTACTCGTCAGCCGGACAGGGTATCTCATTGCCGTACGCAAGGTGGCGCCGCGCAATATTTTGCTCGTCACCTTCACGAGCAAAGCCGCGGCAGAGATGAAGTCGCGGATCGCTCGGCTTCCGCGGCTGACGCCGCGTGCCGCAAGCGAGGTGCAGGCGAGGACCTTTCATGCCTTTTTCTTGATGATCTTGAAGCATCACGGTTATACGCAGCGCTTATTAAGCGAGACAAGGTACCAGCAGATTGTCATGAAACGAATCCTGCGCGAGCTGGGACTACACCAGTCCTATGAGCCGGAGACCGTCCTTGCCCTCCTCTCTTCCTATAAGATGAAATGCGTGGCGCTCGATGAGTTGCCAGAGCAAACGCTTGAGGAACGAGACCTGAAGGCGGCAATGCTAAGCTATGAGGCATGGAAGAAAGAGACGCATCAAATGGATTTCGACGACGTGCTCGTCTTCGCCCACCAGTTGTTACTGTCGAATGCTTCGCTGCTCGCATCGCTGCAGCGCCGATTCCAGTATGTGATGGCCGATGAATTCCAAGATACGAATCATCTGCAATATGTCCTGCTGCGCATGATCGTGGCAGGCAATCGGAATCTGATGGTCGTCGGAGACGATGACCAGACGATCTATACATTCAATGGGGCGCAGCATACGTTCATTCTCAATTTCCATCTGGAGTATCCTGAGACGAAGACGATCACGCTCGATATCAACTATCGATCGAACGCGAATATTGTCGGGCTCGGCAACGCCGTCATCGTCCATAACAAGGAACGGAAAGCAAAAACGTTGAAGGTCAGCGGGGAACAACACAAGGCATCACAGGATGTCGATTTTAGACCGCAGTATTTGCGGCCCGGCGGCACGGATGAGGAAGCGGAGCTCATCGTGCGTCATATTCGGGAGCAGGTCGAATCCGAACAATTCGACTATAAGGAGATTGCGATCCTCCACCGCACGGCGAGCAGCAGCCGCGCCATGTTCGAACAGCTTGTCCTCAGCGAAATGCCGTTCGTGCAATACGGCGCAGGGCCGTTCTTCTATGATCAGTGGCTCGTAAAGCCCGTTATGGACCATCTCAGACTGGCCCTGAATCCGCGGGACATGGACGCGCTCGAACATGCCATTGCGGCACTCTATGTCTCGCGCGAAGCTGGCATGACCTATATCCGACAGCAAGACAAGCAGCACCCGAAAAAATATCCGCTCATCCACCTGCAGGATTGGCCGGAGCTGAAGAGTTATCAACGAGACGCCGTGAAGGAACGTATTCGGCTTATCAAATCGCTCAAGGCGATGAAGCCAATCTTCGCGATTCAGGAAATGAGGCGTCAATTCTATGAGAAATATGTCGAAGTACATGATGTGCATAAATGGACACAGCATAAGGAGACACTGACGGAGACGTTGGACGAATTGGAGTCTGCGGCCAAACGCTTCGAGACGGTGGAAGCCTTCATCGCCTTCGTGGATGACATGGCCGTGAGACATACGGAAATGACCCAATTCATGCACGATAAAGACGCCGATGCGATCACGCTCATGACCATTCACCGCTCGAAAGGACTCGAATTCCCTTGTGTTTACCTCATCGGCGCGTCCGAAGGCATTCTGCCGCACAGCTCGGCATTACAGGAAGCCGAGGAGGCGAAGGGCGACGCGAAGCGCGGTGAACGCGCGATGCGGCGCATGAAGCTGCGAGCGGAACGGCAGAGCAAGAGCCAAGGCGCAGAAACCGGGGTGCTGGCCGCGCGCAGCGAGATCGCAGCTGCAGCCAGCGAAGCGGCAGGCGGCTTGTCTACCGCCGCGGCCGCACTGGAAGAAGAGCGACGTCTCGCGTACGTCGCTGTCACCCGCGCGCAGGAGGAGCTGTACATCAGCTCCCCCGCGCACTACCGCGGCAAAAAAGCGGACGTGTCCCGCTTTTTTGCCGCAGCCTTCGGCGGCGCCGTGCCGGAGCGCCGCCCGGCCGCCCCGCTCGCGCGCACAGCGCCAGCGCGCGAGGGCGGGGCCCGCACCGCCGCGGCGCCCCTCGCGGGCGCGGCGGTGCGGCGCGTCCGTGCATGGCTGTGCACGGACGCGGGCTGCCCTGCGTGGATGCGCATGAATCCGCGCGAGGCAGCAGATCCGTCAGCGGCGAGCAAGGCGTGCCCGCTGTGCAAGAGCCCGATGGCACCTGGAGAACGCCAGGTGCCCGCGAGGGACTGACATGGCCGAGCTCAGGCCATGCCGTCCGGCCTTCTAAGATTAGCCATCCCCCGTCAGGTGGTGCTCGCCTTCTATTTTTAGTAAAATAGAGATAGAACATGACAGGAAAGCGCATGACCCGGAAAGGAGCATCCTCTGATGGAATTATACCCCGTCCGATCAGACAACCAGGCGATGAAGATTCCGAGCAACCTCGAACATCTCATCTGCAAGATCGAACAATGGAACCAGGTTCCGACATTGTACCAGCTCGCGCTCAAGGAGCTTGAGAATAAAATGAAGGTCATCGAAACCGAATGGAAAATGCGCGATGGCTACTGCCCGATTGAACATACGAAGACGAGGATCAAGTCCGTCAACAGTATTATTAAGAAGCTGGAGCGCAAAGGCATCGGTGTGACGATCGAGAACGCCATCACCCAGATTTTCGATGTCGCAGGCATGCGCATCGTCTGTGCCTTCGTGAACGACATCTATATGATTCTCGAACATCTCAAAGAGCGAAATGACCTTCGCATTATCGAGATCAAAGACTATATCGCGAATCCGAAGCCCAATGGCTACCAGAGTCTGCATGTCATTCTGCAAGTACCGCTTGTCTTATTTGAAGACACCTGCTGGATTAACGTAGAAATTCAGCTCCGTACCCTTGCGATGGATTTCTGGGCCAGCATGGAGCATATCATTTTCTATAAATACGATAAGGAAGTGCCTCCTCACGTACTGCAGGAGCTTACGAACGTAGCGCTCGCCGCAGACGATCTCGACAAGAAAATGTTCGCGCTTCGCAAGGAAGTGCAGTCCTACAGCGTGACGCAGATTGAAGCGGAAGAACCATCCAAGCCGATGTCCGTTCGCGACCTATTTTTCGACACAAACGACGCATAGAACATCTCCGGTTCCCCATACTAACCCTATAGAGGTTGTTCAAAAAGTCATCATTTGATCACGAAGTCATTCGAGAAGCATAGAATCTTGCGTTCACCTTCGAAGTCCGGTACTCATTTAGGTTTTGCCTAAACTCCGTTCCTCCTTCTTCAGGTTCTCGCAACCTTCTCGGTGCTGAAATGCCGACTTTTTGAACTTGTAACTATAGAGAGGGGGGAGAACCGCAGATGGCTAAGCAGCAAGGACACGCTCGTCAGAATACAACGACACGCACCAAAGACCGCAAGAGCGGCAAAGGCAAGGGCTAGTGTCACTTCACCAACAAGAAAACAAACAGGCCCGGAACCGCTCCTCTCATGAGAGCGATCCGAGCCTTTTTTCGATACAGTCCAGTTCATCTACCACTTCACGATTCCATAGGGATAAGACGACGCATTCGTAATGTCTCTCGCCCGGCAGGCATGTAGTTTGCCTTGATCGTCGAGCACATGGAGCGACGCCCTCTGCTCTTCCTCTAAGCCAATCAATAACGCGGCCAGCCGAGGCGCGTCTTCCCCGAGCATGGCCGGGTTCCACTCGAATGCCATTTGTTTGATCTTCTTCGCGCTCATACTCCCTATCATGCCGAGCAAAGCGTGATATTCACCGCCCTCAATATCGATCTTCAGGAAATCCACGGTCTTCACATCCGCGAGCAGCGTATCCAGTGGGATCGCTTGAACCTCAATCTTCGTGTGCTGTCCTTTGATTTGCTCATTCTGAGTTCGCTGCTGGATGGATGAATCCCCTTGGAATTTCGCAGAGACATAGAATGGAATGGTGCCGGCCTTCGAAAAAGCCGCATACGGATATACGGTTGCTTGGTCGGTTAACCAATTCATCGCCAGATTATCACGTAACAGCGTATACACCTCCGGATTGGCCTCAAGACCAATCACCTTCCCTTGGGATCCGGCCAGCAGCGATGCCAGAACCGTAAAATACCCAATATTGGCCCCGACATCGACGACTGTCTGTCCTGCCGTTACCGTCTGCATCATATAGTGCGTCAACGGCAGCTCTGTTGCACCTGTCGTCACTAAGGTCGGCATTAAGCTCAAATCCTTCGAAGACATCGTGAGTAGTCCGCCATACGCGGCTTGAACGAGCATTTTCCCGTTGCCAATATAGAGTCCGTGCATGGACAGCCCCCTTTTTCCTAAATGGCCCTTCATCAATATATGGAAGGCTGCACGAATTATGCCTTAGAGCAAAAAACCTCCAGACCGCCGAACGGCAGCACTGAAGGTTCTCCTCGAGAGGGATGATCGGCCTGACTTACCCGGATACCCTTAGAAGACAAGCCCCTGAGATGGGTGGATAGGAAAATTAACCGTATTAATGACTTGCCGTCACATGCTTCATTTCCTCACGATCATGCTTGTATCGGAAGCTGATCGCGAACACAATTGCGAGCACGAGCGTATATGATCCGAAGATAAGCCAAATCGTCTTCCAATCCTTGACGCCGTCCACGGTGAAATAGTCAACGACTTTACCGCTAAGAATCGAGCCGACATAGGCGCCGACGCCGTTGACCATCGTCATGAACAAACCTTGCGCGCTTGCCCGGATACTGGAATCCACTTCCTTCTCCACGAAGATCGCACCGGAGATATTGAAGAAATCAAATGCACAACCGTACACGATCATGGATAAGAGCAACAACGTGAATCCAAAAGGCGACGGGTCGCCAAAAGCAAAGAGTGAAAAGCGCAAAGTCCACGCGATCATACTGATCAGCATCACTTTCTTAATCCCGAATCGACGTAAGAAGAATGGGATCGCAAGGATGAAGAATACTTCTGAGAACTGCGCAATGGACGATAGAATCGCTGGATATTTGACAACGAGGCTGTCTGTAAATTCCGGATTTTTCGCAAAATCATGCAGGAATGGGTTACCGAATGTATTCGTGATCTGGAGCGAAGCGCCGAGCAGCATCGCGAATAAGAAGAAGATCGCCATCTTCTTTTTCTTAAATAGAACAAAAGCATCGAGCCCAAGCATACTCACCCACGATTTGTTCTTTTTCACCTTGGACGTTGGGCAATCCGGAAGCGTAAGCGATTGCAGGGATAGCAGTACGGAAGCTCCCGCCGCAATGTAAAGCTGAATATTACTGAGCTCTAGACCCAATAGGCTGATCAACCATAGCGCAAAAATAAATCCTACCGTACCAAACACGCGAATCGACGGAAAGTCCTTCGCTGTATCCAGCCCGATTTTCTCCAAGCTGAAATAAGAAATCGTATTCGATAACGCCATTGTCGGCATGTAGACCATCGCATTAAATAACATGACCCAGAACATTAGGTTCGGATCCGATACATGTGCCGCTGTGAACAACGCGATCGCGCCTAATAGGTGAAGAATACCGTACAGGCGATTGGCCTTCACCCAACGATCAGCGATAATGCCGACCAAGCTGGGCATAATGACCGCAGCAAGCCCTTTAGAGCTGTATACGATCCCTACTTCTGAACCCGTAAAACCCAATGTATTGATCATATAGGAGCCAAACGTAACGAGCCACGCGCCCCAAATGAAAAACTGCAGAAATACCATGACTTTGAGATTTAACTTAATCCCCATCAATAATCCTCCTCATCTCAGGTGTAAAGACCATTGTAGCTGTAAAATGTTATCTCCCTGTCACTACATTCTGACCATTGTCTCTTTCACCAGCTTGATGAATTTCTCGCGCACCTGTGCCGCGACTTCAATGCAGAGTGATTCAGCGGTTGATCGAGAATGCCGCACGCCATATTGGTAAGACAGTAAATACCGAGCACCTTCATATCGTGAAAGGGCTTTCAATTTCATCAGCAAGCGTCCCGAGCCCAGATCCTAGAATCATGCCGATCATTGGACGGTAATCCGTCTTGCGCATAAGAAAATCTCTTGCCTCGTTAATCTGTTGTACGTTGTGCATGGATAACTCCTCCTAGATGTCTATTGTCCTGTTTCATGGTGTCATGGATAACGGTTTCATTTCGCAATGCTTGTTAACATCTCGTCTAGACATTTGCAGTGTAAATGATTTTTACGACTTTGTAAACAACAAAAAATCAATTTGATTAAAAGATAGTTAAAAACTCTTCAAAAATACACTATTAACATTCGTTATACAGATACTTTATTTATATAAATATTAAAAGCTGGCATTACTTTTCCACATCACGCACGTCCTAAAGTCAACCTAGTTAACAAAAGTTCACAGCATATTTTTATATATTTGCAAAAAGTCATGTATGAAATGAAGTTCCTATGAGATAATACACCTATTCCAGATTCCTTCGTTCGTCAAATCCGTCACTTTTTCTCAATTTGAATTTTATCCTATTTACAAGGTCATTGAAATCCATTAAGATGTGGGTGACAAGACGAATTGAGGGCATCATGGACGCTTGATCAAGGCACACAGGGATTGTTGTTGACAAAGCTTATTGACTTTCATAAGAGGAGGAATGGTGGATGAGTAACATGGCGTTACAACGTATGATCGATCACACCGTATTGAAAGCAGACACACGCAGAGAGGATATTATTACCCTCTGTGAGGAAGCTAGAACATATACCTTCGCTTCCGTATGCGTCAATCCGACATGGGTTGAGCTTGCTGCGAAGGAACTTGCAGGAACCGATGTCAAGGTATGCACCGTCATTGGTTTCCCTCTAGGGGCGAATACACCGGAGACCAAAGCATTCGAGGTACGCGATGCGATTAGTAAGGGTGCAGGAGAAGTCGATATGGTCATTAATATCGGGGCGTTGAAGGATCAGGATAATGAATTGGTCGAGCGCGATATCCGCGCCGTAGTGGAAGCAGCTGCAGGTCAAGCACTCGTGAAGGTTATTATCGAAACGTGTCTACTAACCGAAGAAGAAAAGGTTCGCGCATGCGAGATCTCGGTGAAGGCTGGCGCAGATTTCGTCAAAACCTCGACAGGCTTCTCCACGGGCGGCGCGACGATCGAAGATGTGGCGCTGATGCGTAAGACAGTCGGCGAGCATGTTGGCGTGAAGGCTTCGGGCGGCGTGCGCAGCCTCGAAGACATGAACAACATGGTACAAGCTGGGGCAACACGGATCGGTACGAGCTCCGGCGTCAAGATTCTACGTGGCGAGCAATCGACATCCTACTAGGAGTAACGATACGAAAAGCGGCTGAATGCAATTCAGCCGCTTTTTTTTGTCGTCTATATACTCTTATGGGTTAAGGCAGAATCTCTTCCGTAAAATAATCCAAAATCATGCAGCCCGCACCTTGAGCCACGCTGTTGTAGTCCGTGGTCGCCTTCATAATGTCGATCGAGCTATTCGGGTAATGCGCCAGTCTCTTCAGTGCCGCTTCGGATGCAACTTCGTAGAACAGCGGTTTCGGAACGAGCGTCCCCCCGCAGACGACAACATCCGGATGCAACAGGAAGATCAGATTGGAGAGTCCAATGCCGAAGTAGTACGCCGCTTCCTTGATGACTTCTAGACATAGCGGGTCTTCTTGTTCCAACGCATCGAGGATGTGGTGGAAATCGATATCTTCCACTTCGGTCACCTGCTCTTGAAGGAAAGATGGTTTCCCCCGTTTCATCTGTCGAATGACTTCGTCCCGAATCGCTGGGAGACTGCTGTACGCCTGCAGGCATCCATAGGATCCGCACGAGCAGCGCTGTCCATGGATATCGACGATGATATGACCGAAGGCATCCTCCATACCATTCTTATGACTTACCATACGGCCATTCTGGACGACACCGCAGCGTATGCCCATGTCGCTCGAGACGAACACCAGGCTGTCTTTATCCTTCCAATGATTCTTCCGGTACTCCGCTAAGGCGGCTAAGTTCGTCCCGTTATCGAGCAGCACGAGCGTATGATTCCGCTGCGACAAATATTCCACGATATTCAGATCCCAGCCCTCCGCCTTGAACGGATGATGATGGATCGCGCCCCTCTCTGGATCAATGGGATCCAGGACTCCGACACCGATGCCGAGCAGCTTCTCTCTCTTTATCTCATGCTCCGAGAGCAGGAGTGTAATACACTCGGTCACATAATTTAGCGTATATTCGCCTGTACATTGTTCATTCATCTTGAGCTTCTTCGATCCGAGAATATCGAGATTCAAATTCAGGAGCAGCACCGTCGTATATAAGTTCGTCAGCTCTACCCCAATCAAATATTGGGCATTCGGATTAATCTCGTACATGAGCGGCCTCCGGCCTCCGCTCGATTCTCCAAGTCCGCTGTCCTGCACAAGCCCCGTCTGCGCCAGCTCGTCGAGAAGCCGCGCACAAGTCGTATGCTTATAACCCGTCATTTCGGACAAAATATTAATCCTTACCGCACCTAGTTTGCGGATCAGGCTATATAGCAGTTTTAAGCTTTTCGTCTTTGGCGATGTCACGCCAACGAATTCCGTTAACATAATGCCCTTGCCCTCCAGAACCATTCATTTTATCGGCTATGCCTCTCATTATACAACAAATCAATGCGAAATAAGGGTGAAGAACCAACCCTTTTATCATTTTTTGAGTTTTCTTAGTAAAACACACTTCCCTTTTCCTATATTTCTGCGTAAAGGAAGGGTTACTATAGCGTAAAATCACACGATTCGTCCATATTTTCAGAACTCTTTTAATCAATTTGATTTTTAGTTATTTACTTTCGATAGAAGATCCGATACACTTGAACCATACCAATGAATAAACAACTAGGAGGAATGAATTATGCATCACTTAGAGCAAATTATCGAGGCACGCGACTTTCTCATGAACAAGACGGATTATCGCCCAACGATCGGGATGATTTTAGGATCTGGCTTAGGCACACTTGCCGACGAGATTGAAAACCCTTTCAGAATTCCATATAGCGAAATTCCGCATTTTGCAAAATCCGGTGCCGTAGGCCATGCAAATGAACTGGTCATTGGTCAACTTCAAGGCAAGACCGTTGTCGCGATGAAGGGACGGTTCCATTACTACGAAGGCTTCACGCTTGATGAAGTGACGTTCCCCGTTCGGGTCATGAAGGCGCTGGGCGTGGAGAGCATTCTAATCACGAACGCTTGCGGCGCTATCAATACATCGTTCAAGCCAGGGGATCTGATGCTGATTACGGATCACATCAATCTCGTAGGTACCAACCCGCTAATCGGACCGAACAACGATGCGCTCGGTACACGCTTCCCGGATGTCTCCCAAGTATATAACCGTGAACTCCGTGCGCTTGCGGCTGAAGTAGCAAAGGAGCAGGACATGAGCTTGCAAGAGGGCGTCTATGCCTGGTGGAGCGGTCCTGCGTATGAGACGCCAGCTGAGATTCGGATGATCCGTACGCTCGGCGCAGATGCCGTCGGCATGTCGACCGTTCCTGAAGCAGTCGTTGCGGTGCATGGTGGGATGAAAGTGCTCGGCATTTCCTGCCTTACCAATATGGCGTGCGGCATTCTCGATCAACCGCTCAACCATGAAGAAGTCATCGAAGTCGCTGGCCAAGTAAGAGCGAAGTTCGTCACACTTGTTAAAGGCATTTTGCGCCAAATGAATTAATGAGGTGACGTAGTGAAAGGAATCATTTACGTTATCCTCGGGGCGGTCAGTTACGGTATTCTGTCTACGTTCGTCAAGCTCGCTTATGGGGATGGTTTTATCGTCAACGATGTCGTTGGTGCTCAGATGCTCTTGGGCGCGCTGCTGCTCTGGAGTGCCGTATTGATCAGTCGTGTCTGGAGAAGACGTGCAGGGGCGGCATCGGCCAACACCTACGCCAAACCGACGCGCAAAGAGGTGCTTCTGCTCACCGTTGTCGGATCTTCAACCGGGCTAACCGGGATGTTCTATTACCTGGCCCTTCAATATATATCGGCTTCGCTCGCGATCGTGCTGCTCTTCCAATTCACCTGGATGGGCGTGCTGGTCGAGGCGCTCATCAACCGCAAGCTCCCGGGCAAGGGGAAACTGCTGTCCCTTATCCCTTTATTGCTCGGTACGCTGAGCGCGACGAATATTTTTACAACTGGGCTTAGCAAGGTACATTGGCTAGGATTCTTATTCGGATTTCTGGCCGCTACCTCTTACACCGTCTTCATTCTGCTCAGCGGCAAGATCGCAGTGAATGCCAACCCGATGACCAAGACAGCGCTCATGATTAGCGGCGGCTTCGTGATCTGCGCGATCATCCTGCCTCCGACATTCTTAACGGATTTCACGCTGCTCGTACAGCTCGCAGCCAAATACGGCTTGATCTTAGCCTTCTTCGGCCCATTCTTCTCGACGCTGATGTTCGCCAAGGGCGTACCGTTAACCGGGCCTGGTCTCGCATCGATCTTAGGCGCGATGGAACTGCCAACTGCTGTCGTATTGTCGGCCTTCGTCCTGCAAGAACATGTCGGCGCACCGCAATATCTCGGGATGATCCTGATCTTGCTCGGGATTGTGATCCCACAGCTGATGCAGCGGCGAGCCGAGCGAAGTCCATCATTTGGGAAATAGTTATGATTTGATCCTAATGAGTCGGCCATGGCGCGGACTCTCCTCCAAATAGAAAAGAGCGGCTAATCGCCGCTCTTTTCTATTTGCATATTCTTCTATGCTTTCGTCGTACCTGTATCATCTAGGAATTGCTCAAGCGTTACGCCTGCAGCCGCAATTTCCTTCGCGAGATCTACGCCGACATAACGAACATGCCATGGCTCGTAGATATAGCCTGTCACATCCTCTTTGCCTTCGAGATAACGAATAATGAATCCATACTCTGCTGCATGCTCAGCCAGCCATTTGCCTTCCTCTGTATCTCCGAACGATTGCTCCAGACCAAATCCCGCGCTCTCGCTGGATACATCCATGGCAAGGCCTGTCTGATGCTCGCTCTTGCCTGGCACAGCGCTGACTTTCTCCGCATATTCACGTCCATTGCGCTTCACATTGCTGTTAAATACCGTCACTTGGCGCTTGTACGAACGGTACCCGGATACGGCAAACAAATGAATGCCATCCTGCTTCCCGCCTTCGAACAGCTTCTCGAGCGCTTCTGCCGCTTCTTGGCGCATCAGACGCTTCTCAACCTTCTCGTTGAACGAGAATTTGACGTTAGGCTCTACCAAATCAGGCGGCTCATAGCCGTCAGGCAGCGAACGCTGCTTGTTCACGACGACCGCCATCGACTCTGGGTTCGTTACGACTTCTTTATCCCCTTGCTGGGTAACCGTCTTGCTCAATGCATATTCAGCTGCAAGATTCGATGGATTGTTATTTTCGTCAGGCTTCCCTTGTTGCTCTTCCGTATTTCCCTGCTGCCCCTCTGCCGACGTCTCAGAATCGGCATGTACCGATTGTACGATTTCTGTCGATTTACAAGCAGTCAAGCCGACACAACATGCTAATAGCATCGTCATCAATATACGTTTCTTGACTTTGTTCATCACAGTCTCTCCCTATTCTTCATAATTCCACCTGCATTAAGTATAATCGAGTGGAAAATAGGGGTCAACTTCCGACAAAATTTATCAAAATTGTGGGATAACTTCTATTCGATAGCTTTCCATAATGGTACCTCTAAATCTTAAATTGATATTTGATGAAAACTTGCATTGACAGGTTTAACCAACAGACCTACAATACAGTTTATTATAAAACGGCTAAGGCAGACGAACCCTTCGACATCTACGGCGTTAAGCCTAAGATCTCGAGGGGTTCTTTCCAACACTCGGAAGGCTGGCTCGTCTCCCTCATCCACGAATGAAAGGTGTGATCCGCAGGATGACAAATGCAAAGAGCGCAGCTGCTGCGCAGACGGTGTTCCCGATTATTTTCGCGGTATGCTTCGTCCACTTATTGAATGATACCGTCCAGGCGGTCATTCCCTCGATTTACCCGATCCTGAAATCATCGCTAGATCTCAGCTATACACAGATCGGACTCATCGGTTTTGCGCTGAGCGGTACGGCATCGGTCCTTCAACCGATCATTGGCTTGTACACCGACCGCAAACCTATGCCTTATCTTCTGCCGATCGGCGTCGTCTTTACGCTCGCCGGGGTGATTAGCATCGCATTTGCGTCTCATTTCTTTATGGTCATGCTCGCGGTTATTCTGATCGGCATCGGCTCTGCAATCTTTCACCCGGAATCTTCTCGGGTTGCGTTTCTCGCCGCGGGTCCGCGCAAGGGGATGGCACAATCGATCTTCCAATTCGGCGGCAATGCAGGGCAGGCCCTCGCACCCATCATGACGATTCTGATCTTTGCCAAGGTTGGTCAGTTCGGGGCCATCTGGTTCTCTTTCGCCTCGATCATCGCGATTGTGGTCCAGTTCTTCGTCGGCAGATGGTATGCAGGATACCTACATACGGCTCAGCTTGAGCGCAAACAACAAGCGAAACCCATCAAGACGAACCCACTCAATCGCAACGCAACAGCCTTTGCCATCTTCATTCTCATGCTGCTCCTATTCTCAAAGAACGTCTACACCGCAGCGATTTCGAACTACTATTCGTTCTATTTAATGGAGCATTTCCATGTCAGCCTGCAAATGGCGCAGGTGGTGCTATTCATCTTCTTGATTTCGAATGTCGTCGGGCTGCTGATTGGCGGTGCGCTCACTGATCGATTCGGACGACGCAATATTATCTGGTTCTCGATTCTCGGTACAGCACCATTCTCTCTCGCACTGCCGTATGCGAACTTGACGGTATCGATCATCCTGCTCATTCTTGTCGGATTGATCCTCTCTTCCGCCTTCTCTATCATTGTCGTCTACGCGCATGAGCTGCTGCCGGGCAAGGTTGGTCTTGTGTCAGGTATTTTCTTCGGCATCTCGTTCGGGCTTGGCGGCATTGGCACCGCGTTCCTCGGTAATCTAGCGGATGCAACAGGCATCCCTTACATCATGCAGCTTACTTCCTATCTGCCGCTGCTCGGGCTCTTAACAGTCTTCCTGCCAACAGATCAGAAGCTGCGTCAGGCTTAAATCAGAACTCGTAATTCATGGAATGAACGCTTACAATAGTTGAATAGACTCTATGATGCAGAAAGAAGGTATTCACGGTGCAGAACGATTCCCCCGTCAAGACGGTATCTATGGAAGATATCATTTTGGCCCATCACATGTTGAAAAATGTCATCTCACGCACACCGCTCCAGCACGATGCGAAACTATCGGAAAAATACGATTGTAACGTATATATCAAACGGGAGGACCTGCAAATCGTCCGTTCGTTCAAAATACGCGGTGCTTATAATCTGATTCGAAACTTGTCCGAAATCGAACTTCAGCAGGGCATTGTCTGCGCGAGCGCGGGGAACCATGCACAAGGCGTTGCATTCTCCTGTAATGCGCTGCAAATTCAAGGCAAGATCTTCATGCCAAGCACAACGCCAAGGCAGAAGATTACGCAAGTGAAGCGATTTGGTGGACCTTATGTGGAAGTTATTCTAACGGGGGACACCTACGATGATGCCTATGATGCAGCGATGAAGACTTGCGAAGAGCATGGCATGAAATTCGTGCATCCCTTCGACGATCCGAAGATTATCGCGGGCAACGGCACGGTTGGCATGGAAATCTTCGAGAAATTGGATACGCCAGCCGATTATGTCTTCGTGACGATTGGCGGCGGCGGTCTCGCTGCCGGGGTCGGCACGTATGTCAAAGCCGTCAGCCCATCGACCAAAATGATCGGCGTCGAACCGCTTGGCGCTGCCTCCATGCAAGAATCAATGAATTCAGGCGAGGTCGTCCCGCTCGACAATATCGATAAGTTCGTCGATGGTGCTGCTGTCAAACGTGTCGGCAACCTCACCTTCGATATCTGTCGAGATCTGATCGACGACATTATCCTCGTCCCTGAGGGCAAGGCTTGTACGACGATTCTCGATCTCTACAACGAAAATGCCATCGTCGTCGAGCCGGCTGGATCCCTGCCAATCGCAGCGCTCGACTTTTACCGTGATGAAATCCGCGGGAAGACCGTTGTCTGTGTGATTAGTGGCGGCAACAACGATATCGATCGGATGCAGGAGATCAAAGAACGCTCGCTGATCTTCGAAGGCTTGAAGCATTACTTCGTCGTGAATTTCCCGCAGCGGGCAGGCGCATTACGCGAATTCCTGGATGATGTATTAGGTCCGAATGATGATATTACGCGATTCGAATATACGAAGAAAAATGACAAGAACAACGGTCCGGCGCTTGTCGGCATTGAGCTGAAGCATCGCGAGGACTATGATTCGTTAATTGCCCGGATGAAGAAGAAAGGGATCGCTTATAACGAAATTAATAACGATCCTGTTCTATTCAACCTATTGATTTAAACATCTAAGCTGCTGTTGGTGGCACGTCTGTGTCGCAATGGATACGCATAGAAGAAAATAAGTCCAATCAGCAGCGCCAGAATCGGGATCCCGCTTAACATCCAGCGGATCCCGGCGGCAACGCTGTCCGGCTGCACCGTACTCGCGGCATTATAGCCGCTTCGTTCCAAGACGAACCCCATCACAACCGCCTGCAGGGACACACCCCACCGTACAATAAACCCATTCATGCCGTAATACATTCCTTCCCGACGTTCACCCGTACGGCGCTCATCTTCATCAATGACTTCCGCCAGCATCACATCGAGCAAGACCATGACGCCTGCCAGTACCGCACCAAATGCGCCTGCCGTTGCAATCACACCCACAATGCTGCCAACCCACATGAACGGAAGAAGGGCCGCAATGAGCAATACTGTCGTCGTAATGGCGATGAATCGCGTTCCGAAGCGCGCAATACCACGACTCCAAGGATAGATGAGAAGCATCGCGACAACGAATATGGATCCGAGCATCACCGTATTCATCGTATCTGCTTCATGCAGTACATATTTGGTGAAGAACGGAATCGCGGCTGGCAGCAGGGCAAAACAGAACTGAACGCAAAAGCTTCCAAGGACATAGCGGACAAACGCTTTATTTGTTGCCGTATGGCGAATCGCTTGACCGACGGAGAAGGTGACGACCTTGACATCTGGCTTCTCCTTCGAGCCAAGCCAGGAAATGAAGAAGAATACGGCGACAATGACACCGAAGAGCATCCCCATGCTCCCCCAACCCATCTTCGTGTAGAGCAGAGGTGGAATCGCCACGCCGACGATCATCCCAATAATCCCGAACAATTGACGCCACGAAGACGCCGTCGCGCGATCTCGCAGGGAGATGAACATCTCCGGGAACAAGGCCGTCCAGTTCAAGACGAGCATGACAGAGACCATATCGTACAGCATGACCGTAATGAGGAAGTACCAGAACAACGCTTCCCCTTCGACGAACGGTGTCCAGATCAGTGTAAATAAAAGTGCGACCGGCACGATCCCGGCAAGGATATAAGGCTTCCTGCGGCCCCACCGCGAGGAAGTACGGTCAGAGAGATGGCCGAAAATCGGATTCATGACGGCACATACAATGCCATGGAAGACCATGGCGATACTAATAAGCGCAGGGCGTACACCAAGATGATCCACATAATAGAAAACCGCATATGTCGCGAACATCTGCGCGACGAGATTAACAGGAAAATTGCCGCTGCAATAGGCAAGAATATGCCGAATGGACAACCGATGGGTCTGCATATGCATCTCTCCTTTATGAACTGCGCTGCGAATCCATCAGATCGCGCCACGAGATAATTCGAATGCCCGCTTCCTGAATGGTCTGCCGAATCAATGGGTCTTGGAATAATTCCGCCTCCATCCCGCGCTTCGCGGCATGCGGGCTAATTGCTTCAAGTTCGTCCGTCACAAAGGCGGGATGGATGATGAGCTCCGTTAAGCCCGGCCGAATGTTCCAAAGCAGATCGGCCATTTGCTGTCTAACGTTCGTATACGTATCGCCTTCCTCTAATGGATACGGCAGCGACACGAGATCGTCGATCATCCGTACGCCCCGCTCCTCGGCAAGCTGAATGCGAGCCGTCGCCATAGGCAGGAGCGCTTCCGGGAACGATGGATCTTCGATCATGCGGCATGGGAGTCGCAGCGGCAATCCGTAATGGACGCACGCTTCCGTGACCGTCTCCAGGAAATCGCGCCCTGTCGCGAGGCCATACAAGCTGCCCATGTGAATGTCCAGATGTGTCGGCTGGATGCCTAAGCTAATCGCATACTCAATCTGGGCGTATATCTCGCGGTGTACCTCTTCCGCATCCGCTTGCTTCTCGAACGACTGGCAATCTCTTGGGAAGTACTTTTCTTCGTCGAGCAGCGATGATGCGGTGTCCCGGCCGGATACCGGCCCCCAGCGATACCCTTCCCACTCGCTCGTAAAGGTAAGATGCACGCCAATATCGAGCTGCGGGTTGTTTTTGCAGAACACTGCTGCTTGCTTCGCCCACGGGCAGGGCATCATCACCGTAGCGGAAGAAATGTCACCTGCAAGCAGAAGCTTCTCGACCGCCGCATTCGCTGAGCGGCACATCCCAAAATCGTCCGCATTCACGATCAAGAGCTTTTCTTCTGCGCTATATCCTAATTTTTCTGATTGCAAAGCCATAGCTGTCCCTCCTTTATATTCCTACATATCCTTAATATACAATTTATGTGGAAACGCGTACAGAATATGTTCTACATGGGAGCTGTTTACAAGGATAGGAGCTCGATCCTAGGGATCGAGTTCATACCAGTTAATGTGCTAGGCGTGAGGCGAAATGAGGGAATTAACTGCAAAAAGGCAGTTATTTGGGCTCAGAGTAAGCCGGAATGGGTGGATTAACTGCAAAAAAGCAGTTATTTCGCTCAAAGTGAGGCGGAATGAGGGAATTAACTGCAAAAAGGCAGTTATTTTGCTCAGAGTGAGGCGGAATGAGGGAATTAACTGCAAAAAGGCAGTTATTTGAGCTCAGAGTGAGGTGGAATAGGTGAATGAACTGCAAAAAAGCAGTTAGTTGAGCTCAAAGTGAGGCGGAATGGGTGAATGAACTGCAAAAAAGCAGTTATTTCGCTCGGAGCGAGGTTGGATGGGTGAATGAACTGCAAAAAAGCAGTTATTTTGCTCAGAGTGAGCCGGAATGAGGAAATTAACTGCAAAAAGGCAGTTATTTGAGCTCGGAGCGAGGTGGAATGAGGGAATTAACTGCAAAAAAGCAGTTATTTCGCTCGGAGTGAGGTGGAATAGGTGAATTAACTGCAAAAAGGCAGTTATTTTACTTGGAGCGAGGTGGAATGGGTGAATGAACTGCAAAAAAGCAGTTATTTTGCTCAGAGTGAGCCGGAATGAGGAAATTAACTGCAAAAAAGCAGTTATTTGGGCTCAGAGTGAGCCGGAATGAGGAAATTAACTGCAAAAAAGCAGTTATTTGGGCTCAGAGTGAGCCGGAATGAGGAAATTAACTGCAAAAAAGCAGTTATTTGGGCTCAGAGTGAGCCGGAACGGACGAATTAACTGCAAAAAAGCAGTTATTTGGGCTCAGAGTGAGCCGGAACGGACGAATTAACTGCAAAAAGACACCCCCATGATCCATGGAGGTGTCTCCTATTCAGCTCATCGGCGGTGACGTCGTAGACAGGAATCCCGCAACGATGAATATGATGATCGCTAGACATAATTCCGCGCGAATACTGAACATCCAAAGGTTCAACACCCATCCCTCAGCCATACCATGCTCACGCTGGAGATACGGCAGAATAACGAATCGTTGAACACCTGCAAGCAGTAGTATCACGATAAACAGGATGATCTTCCACATCAGGGTCTGCCCATAATCCGAATGGAAAAATGCATCCCAAGTGGTGATCCGTATGAGCGATAAGAGGAGGCCCGTAATCGCTACCGTCGCAATCAGCGGCAGCGCGACTTGTGAGAACCGGCGTACCGTCTGATGGATCTTCTCCAAATCATCACGCTGCTTCGGAAGGCGCCATACCATGACACCAAGTCCTGCGAGTCCCCCGAACCAGACGACAGCCATGACAAGATGGAGAAGGTCGAAGGGAACCGTCACGATGCGAATCGAATCATTCGCCCAAGAATGGCCCGTCATCGGGAACGTTACGGCAATCGCCGTGAGCAGAACTCCCTGCGCCACCATCCGCAGAACAGCATGCTTGGCCAGCGCGAACGAGCTCACGACGAGCACTGCGAGCAATATCGGACGAACCCAGACCACTGTACCGATCAACGTCGAACGAAGCAGCACGCCTGTGTTGCTCCACGCCTCCGCATCTAGAGTGCCGCTTGTATTCAGTTGGACCGCAAGCTGCAGCAGATGAGCGATCCCCGTACATAGGAACACAAGGATAGCCGCGAAAAATACCATCCGTTCTGTCCTGTCAGTGAAGATACGATGCGCAAGGTTGTCAGCAGGCACACGATCTTTGACCAACAAAAACGAGCGAACATACCAGATCCCGCCAATGGCAGACATCGCGAACAATTCGATGACGCGCAGCAGCTTGTTCCAATCGAACGTGATGCCGCTGTCATCCATACCTTCCATATCCCCCATGTCCATCCCATCCATATCATGATGCGAATGATCCATGCCGGACATTTCTTCAGAATCGTTAGAGCTTCCTTGTGAGGAGGGCGTACTGTCAACAGACGCACTTTTATTCGCTCCAACAGCCTCCCCGTCACCGTTCGCTGGCGTCCCATCCTTCGATGGTTCATCACCCTGATCTGCACTGGCAGAAGAAGCGCCACCCGTCGCTACTTCCGTCAGACCCGCCGAGGGTGATCCCACCGCTGCAGATTCTGACGATTCCGTATCAGCCGCCAGAGTCTCTTGACCCGGAATTATCACTTTCCCTTTGTCTCTCACATGTTCAGGAGCGATGGCCTGAATACGTTTCTCCGACGTCACTTGCCCCTTAGACTTCGAAGTCGCTGTATCCTCAGCTTTACCGGAAACGTCCGGCTTCGGTGAAGTAGGCTGCTGCGGCTTCTTGTCTGGCGATTTCGATACGTCCGTGGAAGGATTCACCGCAGTAGTACCCGCGTCCGAATTCAACTGCCCCGAATCGGTGGGCGTATCCCCATCGAGTGAGATCGTGTCATGCGGACGTACCTTATCCAATTTCACGCCAACAGCGAACCGGAAGGACCCTTCAGTCACATGCGTATCCACGGAGAGCACCTGCCATTTGACCTTGTAGACACCATCCGCCAAATCCGATGAAGGCGTTAAGATCAAGACATTATCATTCTCCGTCGACAGCTTCACCGGCACAGCAACGCCGGATCCCGACGACAGCGTCGCCGTGCTCAAATCACTGTTAATATTCTCCGTATAGGTGATTCTGATCTCACGCGGCGCACGAGATAACTCGGATTCCGCGGCCGGGCTCGAACGCTGAATCTGTGCATGGGCATCCACGCCTTGTGGGAACAAGACGAATAGGACCAGCACACCTACGAGCCACCCGATATGGAATTTCTTCATGTTCTCTATCCACCCCCAAAACGGCAAAGAGCCGCCATACATTATGCGGCCCCTCCCTATCTATTACTTCGTAAAGATCAATACGGCGGAACGCAATTCGCCCACAGCATTCAATACTTCGACCTTCGCGCCAGCCGCTTCTGTCGCTGTACGAAGTCCAACTGAGCCCGTCCCTTTATAGTCTACCTGAACATGCTCACGAACAAACGCCGCATCGACCATCGTCACACCATTTTTCACCGTAAGGCCTTGCGCCTCAACAACCTTGCCGTTCACATAGACCGTAGGCACACCGCTCGCTTTGCCTGGCACGACAGCTGAGCCATTCTGCACAATGAATGTCATCGTCGCTTCATAGCTGACACTATTGTATTGGCCTTCTACCTTCTCATCCGTCGAAGGCTTCGCACGCACTAAATAGTAATCGGCAGCACCTGTCTTGAACGTAATGATGCCGTTGCTGTCCGTCTTCAGCTTCTGCGAATCGGACGTTGTCCGCTGGATAATCGATACATCGGTATTGGCTAGAGGTTTATCTTTCAAGAGTAATTGAATCTGCACCTCTTGATCCGGCTTCACCGATGCCGGGTTGAACTTCGGAACAAGCTCGGCACGATCCGGCGTGACATGGGCCTGGAATCCTGTTAAGCTCTGCACGCGTTGAGCAAGAGGAATATCTGCCACGGCTACGAACGACTTCGCGCTGCGTAACGTCCGGCTGGACACCTCGCCGTTTTTGAAAATGCTGTCACCTTCCGCTGAGATAATGTATGCCCCCGGAGCAGATGCCGAGAACTTCGTAATAAAGTCGTTGTTGATGCCGGCATTCGCGTCTTCTTTTTCCTCACCAGTATAAAAGATCGTGGATGTAATGTCTGCTTTTTTACCTGCTGGTGTCGTCACGTACACTTTCGTCGTATCCGTGCTCCATTTACCTGCAATTCGGTAACTGGCATGCTCATTCGTATGGTTGCCGAGCATAAGATCCACATAGCTGACTTCGCCGGATGCAACAATAGGTGCGTTCGTCTGCGACCAGCCGTCATGCGCCGAGACTGGAAACGCTGCTGCTGTGAGTAATAAGGTAGACATCGCGAGTACTGCTAATTTCTTTTTCATCATAGACCTCCCAGATCCATCTATCGAATATGTAACGCTCCATTCATGTCGATTTCAAGCATATAGCAATTCAGAAATGATGAATATCACCCGATCGGGCTATTATTGTTACCGAGTTGTGACATCAGCCTAGGAATATGAACGAAAAGAACGCCCTCATGCGATAGAAGGACGCTCCAACATTTGATATGAACAGGGTTATTTCATATAATAACAATTATCTCTAGCATCAAGGAGCTGAACACATCATGGGTTTTACCGGCATCACCGATTTCATCAACGAACTTAAAGAAGCGATTAACAGTATTAAAGACACCACAACGAATTCCATTAACGGGATTAATCAACAGATCGAGACGATCAGCAATCATATCCATACTATGAACATTCTTCTTATGATTCTCATCGGGGTAAGCGTGCTGCGATTAGGGTTTAGCATTTACAGTTTCGCAAAAAGGAATAAATAGGACCGCTGATCATACGTGTGACTCGAATCCCTTCTCCATCGAAGGTGCGGCTGCTGCGGCCTTCCCACGGAACATCATGTAGCAGATACAACCACCGAGGACGATGAACAATCCTCCGCAGACCACGAGCAGGCGAATCGGCAGCACCGCGTAGATCCAACCGGTCGAGACGAGTGCGATGGTCATAAGACCGATCAGCGTTGTCTGGAACGTCATACTCACACGCCCTTGGTAAGCGTAGTCGACTTTGGTCTGCATTAAGGTCGCCATCCCGATATTCAGCGCAATTTGCCCGAGACTGAATACGACCAGCCCGGCTGCTGTCGCTAACAAATGCGGATAGAGCACCATTGACCCTAGCCCGATCCCCATCACGATCATGCCATAGGAGACGAATTTGTCGAACGACAACTTCATGCGCTGCACGAGCAGGGTACAAACGAGCATGCTGATGCCTTGCACGGACACGAGCACCGCCATCATCGTCTCCGGCAGCCCCAGGAAGTCCGTCACGATGAAAATTTCGAGCACATCAATCATCCCCGCCCCGAATCCAACGAATGCTGCACCGAACAAGATCGGACGAACCGTCGGATGATGGAACGCATAGCGCATACCGTTGGTCAAATCCTCCCACACCGAACGCAACCCCGTCTTCTCTTCTTCCCCCTGCTCCTCCGTTGCCGTCACGCGGATGCTCGAAGTGATACCTGCACTAATCATGAACAAGACAAATACGAGCAGAAACGTCCATCCTGGGCCTAAGAACATATAGAGCGAAGTCCCAACCGCCGGTCCGAGCATAAGCATGGCGCTGAGCGATAATTGGCGAAGGCTTGCCGCGGTCTTCCGATCCTCTTCCGGGACGAACTGCATCGTGAACGAACTCCCTGGTGCTCGGAAGAACAGCGTGCAGATCGATGAGAGAAACGCCGCCAGATACAACAACCAGACAGCATGCACCATATAAGCCAGCGTGAATACCCCCATCATTAAGGCACGGCACATATTCGCACCGACGATTGTCTTCTTCCGATTCCAGCGATCCGCCATCACCCCAACGATCGGACCCAGTACGAAAATCGGTACATATTCTGCGAACAATACCCCCGACATCGCAATCGGAGAATGATTGGACAGATTCAACACAAGATACATCACTGCCATATTACGAATCCAGTCTCCAAGCTCTGAGAACCACGTTCCGAACCAGTATCTACGGAATAGCTTGTTACGCCCCAAAAATTGAATCATCGCAGCACCGCCTTTTTAAGGTGATTGAATATACGCCGATAATAACATCCGAGAAATACGGGTATCGGGTCCTTCCGGGTCTTCCAGTTGAGCCCACTTCTCCATCAATTGTCTCATTTCTTCAACCATTTGCTTATGCTTCTCTTCCGTGAGACTCAATAGGCTACCACTCATGAACGTCCCGTGCCCGCGTTCGGTCTTCTTGCTCTTCTTCTGTTCATCCTTCCGCTCGACCTCTTGCAAGAACCCTTCCTGATAATCGCGAAAATACGATTTCGTAATCAGATATTCACCGGACTTCTCACCCTCTTGCGGCGCCTCGTCTTCCTTCAGCCGAATGTGAATCTGCTTCGCAACAGGCAAATAATACTTCTCAATAACGCCGCCCTTCTCTCTCGTCTCTGTTAAGACGAGCAGCCCTACCTTCGCAAGCTCACGAACATGATAATGCACCTTAGACGCAGGAAGCCCCATCTGATCGGCGATCTGCTTCGAAGTTTTCGGCACCTGATCGTCGAAGAGGGAGAATATTTTAATCCGCAGCTTATTGGAGAAAACTTTGGCCTGCACATAAGAAGTAATTTCATAGACATCTTTATTCGTTGGTTGATTCATCAGTATTCCACCTCGTTGCGTGATTTCTGGTATAGTTTAATTTTTCTGCTCGATCAAACTTTTTTGATCGGTTTAGAAAGATTGTACGACCAACCCCAAATATTGTCAATTCATTTTAAATAAAAATGAAAAAAATGGGCTAATAACCAAATAAAAAACGCCTCTCCGCCGCTCGCAGAAAGACGCTTCTCAAATCAAAATATAGACAAAGAAGTAAATCGCCGTAATTAGTTGGATTGATATGTTTGTTGTTGTGCAGAATCGTTCGGTGAGCTTACCAAGATACGGACTGATATAACGATAGAATAGGAAGAATAAACCAAATTGGGCGATGTAGAATAATATCTCGTAAGGGATCAAATGCTGCAGTGGCTCATTGAGCTTGATCAGGATGAATGAAATGGCAACGAATTCCAGAATAGGCATTTCGTTTGTCCTTCATCTCACCCTCCGCGCCCCAGCATTTGAACACAGTTGGTCGTGATGATGATGAACATGACGATCATGAACGTATTGAACTTCACTTCGCCATACATCAACCCTTGCATGCCAATGGCGATCGCTCCTCCAAGTGAGAGAAGGATCATCATCTTCGCAATTCGGCGCTGTGGGTGCTGCTCGTGTCTTGTTAGCCAGAACAAAAGCCCCACCGCAAGCAAGGCGAATCCTACTACAAGTGCTACCGCTATGATTAATCCTGCCACCAACGCGCCTCCTTGTTTACTTATTTTCCCATATATATTAAATTTACAATTTATTCATATCCAATGCAATTCGTTGTTTATCGCCTTCAGGCCTATCCCTGCCTCAGCACATGCAAAAATATAGCGAGACAGAAGGCCATGTATTTGTAATATAACTGAAACATACCTTTCATGTAGCCTTAATGTTCATCGTTTACTATAGCTACATGACCCCCTTTTAATAAATATATGCTTCGGCCCTACAGCGACGCTGTGGGGCTCCTTTTTTTCTTTCGACTTTCTTTCCCACGATCTATGTTGGATTCGATCCATGAATGAAGGCGAATTTTACCCTCTTCAAGCCTTTATACTGGATTTTTGCATGTTATTTAGGTTGATCCGCTCGTAAACAAAGCTTTTATGCCCTCTATCCTGCAGCAATCCATGATAACCGTATAGACGCGCAAAAAATGCTTCTCTATGTTGCAAAAATACAACATAGAGAAGCATTAGGCGAGCTGCGTATTAAAAAGGTTTATGCGATCACATTCAGCAGCATGATGTGATGTAATCAATCCTTATCTTATCCTGATCCAAAAAATACGCCTACGGCCCTTCTTCAAGGACGCCGCAGGCGTATATCTTCTATACCGTAATGACCAATTGACCGCCTTCATCACGATCCACAACTTGAATATGAAGCACCCGCTTCACATCATCCCATGCCCAGCCTTCATGCCCTGCCTCAATCGACTCCAGCGACATCTTCGTTAGACCCGCAACATCCTGCGGCACGAAGCCCGGCTGTTGCAGCGTGAAGCCCAGCTGTTCGCGATTTACGCGGAACCCTGCTGTATCGCTGTAAGACCAGCGAATCGCGACCGAATCACTGCCACCTGTTACTTGTACAGCAAGCTCGGAGTGTGCGCCCGCTTGGTAAGCGAAGCTGACCCCGTCATCCTCGTACAGCTGATATGTCGCCGTGAATCCCTCTGAGGCCTGTGCCCCATACACATGGAGCGTCACTTTCTCTTCTGCCGCATCATCCGCGCTCTGCTTCAGCACGCCTTCCGCGAGCATCGTCCCTGCCTTCACGTACATCGGCATGATCGCAAGCGGCGCATTCGCCAGAATATGTCGTCCGCCTTCGTGCGCTTCCCCTGTCCAGTAGTCGATCCACGTACCTTCCGGCAAGTAGACCGCACGATGCGTCGTATCCGGACGATACACCGGCGCAATCAATAGATTGTTACCGATCAAGAACTGGTCGCACAGGTTCACGACATTCGGATCGTTCGGGTATTCGAGCAGCAGCGGGCGCAATACAGGAAGCCCGTCTACCGCTGCCTCATGGAACAGATTGTACAGATGCGGCATAAAGCGGTAGCGCAGCCCAATGTATTCGCGTAGGATCCCTTCCGCTTTCTCACCGAAAGACCACGGCTCTTGCCGAACCGTACCGATCGCCGAGTGGTTCCGGCAGTACGGGAAGAACGCACCCATCTGCGTCCAGCGAATGAGCAGCTCGCTCGACGTATCGTGCGCGAACCCGCCAATGTCCGGGCCAGCGAACGGAATGCCGGAGAGGCCCATATTCATCACCATCGGCATCGCGAGCGCCATGTGCTCCCAGAAGCTGCGATTATCTCCCGTCCATACAGCGGCGTAACGCTGAATGCCCGCATAGCCCGCACGAGTAAGCACGAACGGACGCTGCCCGTTCAATTGCTCACGTAAGCCTTCATACGTTGCCTTCGACATCAGCATGCCATAGATATTGTGCAGCTCCTCATGCGTGAGCGGCTTGCCGTTGTTGCCGTGCATCGCATCAAGATCCATCGTCTTGCTCTCATTGAACAGCGCCGGCTCGTTCATGTCATTCCAGATCCCCTGAATCCCTAGGTCCGTATAGAACTTATGCTTCTCGCCCCACCATTCAGCCGTCCGATCTTCCGTGAAATCCGGGAACGCACTCGTTCCAGGCCACACCTCGCCGAAGAAAATATCCCCTTCGAGCTTCTTCACAAAATGATTCTCGCGTACGCCTTCCTGATATGCTGCGTACTTTGCATCCTTCTTCACACCCGGATCCACGATCGGCACGATGCGAATGCCCATGCCGCGCAGCTCCTCGATCATGCCTTCCGGATCAGGGAACCGCACTGGATCGAACGTAAACACGCGGTACTCGTCCATATAGTGAATGTCTAGATAGATCACGTCACAAGGAATCTGCTTCGCACGGAAAGTTCGAGCCAGCTCCAGCACTTCCTGCTGATTCATATAGCTATAGCGCGATTGGTGATACCCGATCGCCCATTTCGGCGGTAAATCCATCCGTCCCGTCAATCCGGTGTAACGCTTCACGACATCCTTGAGCTCTGGCCCATGGATGAAATACAAATCGTAAGCTCCGGTTGAACATCCGATCTTGAACAGCGTCTCCTGCGAACGCATGTCGAAATCCGAGCGGCCCGGATTATCGAGGAACAAGCCATAACTGCGGCCATCCACCATATGAATCAGGAGCGGAATCGACTCGTAGAGCGCCTCGATCTCTGGTACGTGCGGCGCATAGACATCCGTATTCCAATTCGTATATTTCTCCCCGCGCTTATCGAGGAAGCTTGTCTTCTCGCCAAGACCGTAGAAATGCGAGTCTTCCGGCATCGCGTAGAGCGCATGCATCTCACCGCGCGCATTCCAAGCCACAGGCTGCTGTTGCATGATCAATCGTCCATTCAGATCTTCGACAGCTAAGCTCAAGTCACGCTTATCCATCGCCACTTGGATCGACATCGTACGGAACACAACCCGCTCTGCTTCCTCCGACACACTTACGTTAACGCTTCCTGATTGCGGAAGCACCGCGACCGTCGTGGTGAGATCCACCTGCTCGCCGTGGAATATTTTCGCCCGGAACACATTATCGCTTAGGAATACGATCGCCGCACTCCCTTTCGTTCCACGGCAGATGTAGGCATTCCCCTCCTGCTCCAACGCTGTAAACTCTCCGAGATGCTGCCATAATGCAGGCTCATGCACCTGTCCATACTTATCCGGCTTAATCGCCGCGCTTCCATCCAATGCCATTACGTTCCCTCCCAAGTTATACCCCACCAAGTGAGGCTTTGCTTTGATGTTCATCCAGGCACTTTGCGTGGACCCCGAATTTTATGCTTCTTAAAGAAAAAGGGCCCTGTTCACCAGAGCCCTCCCCTTTCCTAAGTGTCTAACCGCGTAGATTCTTGCTGCATAGCCTTATTTCTTCGATAGACCTTCCCAAGCTTTTTGAAGTCCGTCGAACAAGCCGGTTTTATCCGATTTCCCTGCAATGTACGCCTGCATCGCGTTACCGAATTCGTTCATGCCGCCATCCGGGAATTTGTTGAAGTTCCAGCTTAGCACTTTGCCTTCTTTGCTGTATTTCACCACTTCAGCGCCTAATTGACCAAGATCTTCGCTTGTTGCGTCAATGTTCGTGAACGCTGGAATGAACTTGAATTCTTTCGTAATATAACGTTTACCTACATCGGAGCTTACGAGCCAGTTCAAGAATTCTTTCGCTTCTGGTTTAACCTTCGAGTTCTTGTTCACAACCCAGTTGTTTGGTACACCGACGTAGATGTTGTCGTTCTCAGCAGCATTATCGCTAACTGGCATTGGGAGGATACCAATGTTCGCCTTTGGATTAATGCCGTTAATTTGTACCTGCGTCCAGTTGCCTTGCTGCGTCATTGCCGCTTCACCGCTTGCGAACATCGTCATTTCCGTGTTGTAGTCGGTTGTCAGCGGATTTTTGTTGCCGTATTTAATCGTCAAATCCAAGAGTTTCGCCCAGTTCTCGAAAACAGGGTTGCCAGGAATTTTAGCCGATCCATCATTCAAACCGTTGATGAACGCATCCGGATCCTTCTGATGAGCAAAGGCTACGTTCAGGTTATGAAGTCCAAGGATCCAAGTCTCTTGATAGCCGTTCGCGAATGGCGTAACACCGATTGCTTGCAATTTTTTCGCTGCGTCTTCTAACTGAGTCAATGTTTTAGGCGTCTCGGTAATGCCCGCTTTTGCGAACAAATCCTTGTTATAGAGGAAGCCGTAGCCTTCGAGGTTCATCGGCATGCCGTAGATTTTGCCATCCTTCGTCATCGGCTGCTTCGCTACTTCCACCGTATCTTTGACCCAAGGTTGATCGGACATATCTTCCAAGCTGTTGATCCATGTATCCAGTTCGCGATAACCGCCGTTATTGAAAATATCCGGTTCGTCGCCCGAAGCGAACTTCGCCTTCAGCGCCGCGCCATAGTCGGAACCTCCGCCTACCGTCTGAATGTCCAGCTTAATGCCGGGATGCGTGCTCTCATATTCCGCTTTCAGCTTGTTCAATGCTTCCGCAATTTCAACTTTGAATTGGAAAATCTTAATTGTCTTCGTCTCTGTACCGCCGTTATCAGTGGCACCGCTTGCACCTTTTTCCTCGGATTTTCCGCCGCATGCTGCGAGCGCCATCGACAATGTCAGGAGTAGAACGAGGGACAGTTTCGTTTTCTTTTGCATAAATAATGACCTCCCTTAAGGATCTATCAATTAAGTTCGTAAAATCATCTTACACCCTCATTGTAGAGGGGATTGCATCTTAGTTAACCGTAGAATATTGATCAATGAGGTAGACGGAAGTGACATTCGCTTACCCCTTCACCGCGCCTTGCGTAATCCCTTCGATAATGTACTTCTGCATCATGAGGAAGAAGATAATGATTGGCAGAACGCCCATGACGAGTGCCGGAAGCGCAAGATCCCACTGCTTCGTATATTGTCCGAAGAACGCGAACGTCGCGATCGGAATCGTGCGAAGTTCAGGTGATTGCAGCATCAGGGACGGCAACAGATAGTCGTTCCAGATCCAGAGCGCATTCAGGATAAAGACGGTGACGAGCATCGGCTTCATCAGCGGTAATACGATGCGGAAGAATACGCCGTATGTGTTCGTACCATCGACTGTTGCCGCCTCCTCGATCTCAAGCGGAATCGACTTCACGAAGCCATGGAGCAGGAACACCGACATCGGAATGCCGAAGCCCAAATAACATACGACCAGTCCGGGAATACTGTTCATCAATCCGACAGTGCTCGTTACCTTCACGAGCGGAATCATGATGGATTGGAATGGCACGACCATCGCCGCGACGAAGATCACGAACAAAATCCGGTTAAATGCCGTGTTCTGCCGAACCATCCGATACGCCGCCATCGCGCTGACCAGAACCAGCAACACATTGCTGACAACGGTAATAACGAAGGAGTTGATAAAGGCCGTCGGGAACTTCGTAATCTCGAAAGCTCTCGCATAGTTGCCCCATTCGATCGACTTCGGCAGACTCGCGGCATTAGTGAGCAGGTCACCGAAGCTCTTGACCGAATTGACGAACAAGAAGTAGAACGGAACCAGGAACAACAGCGCCACGAGCAGCATGATGATCTCGGTGATGGCTAGGCCGGTACGACTGTTTTTAGTGATATCCATTAGGCTTCAACCTCCTTGCTCTTCGTCAATTTCACTTGCAATGTCGTGATGACAGCTACAATGATAAAGAATATAATCGCTTTGGCCGTTCCGAGACCATATCGGTTCTTCGAGAAGGCTTCGTTATAGATGTTCATCGCGACCGATTCGGTAGAACCGAACGGACCGCCTTTAGTGAGCGATAAGTTCAGGTCGAACATTTTGAACGACCACGAGATCGCGAGGAACAGACAGACCGTCGCAGCAGGCATGATCAGCGGAATGATGATCGAACGAAGCACCTGGCCTCTGCTCGCGCCATCAATCTCGGCTGCCTCTAGAATATCCTTCGGCACGTTGTTGAGCGATGAGATGTAGATGACCATCAGGTAACCCGCCGTCTGCCAGACGAAGACGATGACGATCGCCCAGAATGCCGTATTCTCGGTTCCGAGCCATGGTAGATTGAAGAATGGAATCCCCGTGACGTCGCCGATCGCAGCGAACCCTTTTACGAAGATGAACTGCCAGATGAAGCCGAGCAATAGTCCGCCGATCACGTTCGGCATGAAGAATACCGTCCGCAAGAAATTGCGGCTTTTCAGTTTTTTCGTCAAAAAGTAGGCGAGCGTAAATCCGAGCACATTCGTTAAAATTACACCGAGAACGGTAAATTTCGTCGTGAACCAGAACGAATCGCGAAATACGGTATCATTCGTTAAAATTTGTTTATAATTGTCGAGGCCAACCCAAGCAACCTCGCCGGAAACACCGTTCCAATCGGTGAAGGAATAATAAAGTCCCAGTATGAACGGAACTACGATGATGAGAGCGAAGAATATTAGCGCAGGACCGACGAACACAAGCTGCTGCGTCCATTGCGAAGTTCTTTTGTGATGCATCCCGATCTCCCCTTTGCACATTTCATTTTTTGCTTATAATTAGTATGCGAGAATCGAAGCTGCAAAAGAACGTACGATATTAAACCATTAGGGAGACAATATTGACCTCTCGGCACAACGTTGACCACATCAGAAAGCACAATCTTTTCTGATTGGCGAATAAATCCACCTTATTACGCGGTCGCACAACTGTGAAGTTACTGCGATAAAGGATTTATTCATCGCGAAGTATATCGGGGAAGTATACTCGACATCGAATCTTGCATTCAGCCTTCTCGACGCTGAAAAGCCGACAAACCGATAATGAAATGTAGGTGGTATCCATTGAAATTAAAATCTCACAGCATCCGCACCCGCCTGATCCAATTCATGCTGGTCGTGACGACGATTCCGCTCGTGCTCTCGCTCATTATTACACTGATCCATACGCGCGAGTCGATCAAAGAGCAGTCCATCAGCGAGAATAAGAAGCTGATTTTCCAAGGGAAAACCAATCTCGCGAACTATCTGAACAACATTAACCGCGCATCGATCATCGTCTATTCGGATCCGCATTTCATTAGTAATTTATCCAAAAGTCTGGACGACTACCAAGCCATTGCCGAAATCTATAGCACGATGCAGAATTTGCAAGGCTCCCTGCCGGATATTCAGCAGGTCTATCTGCATTCCCGGCTCTCGAATCAATCGACGCTCATTACGAGCAGCGTGCCTCGAAGAGAGGTCCGCGAAGCGCCTTATGCTGGTATCGACAAATATCTGAACCCTGAAGTACAGACGACGAATACGGAACCGCCGCACCCCGTACATACGTATGGCTTCCCACCCTCGCCGCTGGAGAAGACCGACCTTAAAGTCTTTACGTTCTATCGTTCTATCAATCGTATTCCATCGACGAAGCAGCTCGCGGTGTTGGCGATGGATGTGAAGCTGGACGGCCTTGCAGCAATCTGCAATCAGCTCTATGAAGCTGGTGAGGAGCAGCTATATCTCGTCAATGACCAAGGCGATATTATCTATAGCGGGAACAAGGACGAAATTGGGAAGTCACTGAAATCGCTCGGGCTTGAAGATAAGCTCGCGGTCCCGCATGCGAATCAATCCGGCTATGTTGACAAGAATAATGCCATGCAGATCTACGAGCGCCTTGAAGTGCCTTTTGCCAATTGGACGTTAATTAAGCAGATTCCGCACGCCGCGCTCTACCAGCGGTCGACGGAATTGACCACGATCAATGCGGTCATTGCAGCACTAGCGCTTCTAGCCGTCATTCTAGGCACCCTCTTCATCTCGATCCGTATTACCCGGCCTATTAAGCAGCTGGCGAGTTATATGAATGAAATTCAGACCGGACGACTCGATATTAATATTGAGGTCAACAGCCAGGACGAAATCGGCACCCTCTCTCGGCGATTCCGCCAGATGATGGATACGATCAACAACCTGATCCTGCGCAAATATAAGCTGGAACTCGCGAATCAGACGAATCAGATTCGTGCGCTGCAAGCGCAGATTGATCCGCATTTTCTCTATAATGCCCTGCAATCGATCGGAACATTGGCACTTCAGCATAATGTCCCACGTATATACACGTTGTTGACTTCGCTTGCCGAGATGATGCGCTATAAGATGCGCAGCAACGAAGCAAAGGTCACCTTACAGGATGAGATCAATCATTTGAAAATGTACTTAGATTTGCAGAAAGAGCGCTTCGATGAACAATTCGACACGACGTGGGACCTCGCGCCGAGCAGCCTGTCCGCTGCCATACCAAAGATGACGCTGCAGCCGCTCGTGGAGAATTATTTCAAGCACGGAATGGATCCGAGGCTTGGCGCTGGGCGATTGTCTATTTGCAGCTGGATCGATGAAGCCAATCCCAAGCGGCTATTCATCGAGATCGAGAATAACGGGACATCGATCCCTGACGAATCGCTTGCCATGCTGCAAGCCTCACTCGCGGCGCACCACCAAGCAGGGGAAGAGCAGCGCATCGACGAAAGTGCGTCGATCGGCTTACATAATGTGTTGATGCGATTACAGCTCTATTCGGAGGAACATGCTTCGCTCAAAATTGAGAACCTCACGCCGCATGGCGTTCGAGTCACCTTAGATTACATCTGGGAGCGTGAATAACCAATGACGATGAAAGTACTGATCGTGGACGATGAGAAGCACGTCCGCGATGCCATTAACCTGCTCGCCCAATGGGAAGAGCACGGAATTACCGAAGTGCTGCAAGCTGCGGATGGCGAAGCCGCCATCACGATGATCGAGGCGCATAAGCCGCAAATCGTACTGACGGACATGCGCATGCCGCACAAGGACGGCACCGAGCTGCTAACCTGGCTGCACACCTATGCCCCGCAGATCAAAGTCGTCGTCATCAGCGGATACGATGACTTCAATCTCGTGCGGCATACGCTGATCAGCGGCGGTATGGATTATATTCTGAAGCCTGTGCAGGCCGCGGCCCTGAATGCGGCCTTAGCGCAAGCGGCGGCATGCTGGAAGCAGGAAGAGCAAGCGCGCGAACGCGTCACAAGACAACGGATGGAAATGAATGAGATGAAGCCGCATTACGCGGACAAGCTCCTGACCGACCTGATATCAGGTGAAGGACGCCGTGACGCCCTCTTGGCTCAACTGCGCGAGGAGATTAAACTCCCGCTCCCGAAGACTACCTGTTCGATCGCGGTGCTGGATGTCTCCCATCTTGATCACAAGCTGCGCGCCAAATTCCAGAACCAGCTGCAACTGCTCTTATTCACGCTTATTAACATTTGCAACGAAATTCTGCAGTCGCGCGGGGTGGCCTTTCGCCAATTAAATCGGACGGGGGAGATTGTCATTCTATACAACGATGAACAGCGTACGCTCCCCTCACTTTTGCAAGCGATCAACGAAGGACTCTATAGTACGCTGCGCCGACGCTTTCATTTCGGCATGAGCGACATGCGCTCGTTCCCCGAGGAAGCGCCCCGCGCGTATCAAGAAGCGACTAGCGCATTATGGCGGCGCAACTTGCTGGAGCCGAAGCTGCTGCATGCCATGCAGCAGCCGGACAATGTCCTAGCTTCCCGCCCCCTTCGCCTGACAGCGATGCAGGAAGAGCTCCGACTCGCTGCCTTAAGCGGGTCGAGTGAGCAGATGGAGACGGTGACCGAAGCTTGGATGGATGACATCCAAGGCCTCAGCTCCATTACGCCGGAACAGCTATTCCAATGGGATAAGGAATGGGACTGGATGCAGATGCAATGGCTTGAGGGAGAAGGCGACGCCCCGCCCGCAGAAGAGAAATCGAAGCTCACCGAAGCCGAGCCCGCTCCACCCTTGCCGCTCAATGATGAAGGCTTCCTGTCACTTGCGCTGTTGAAGCAGCAGTTCAGAGACCGGCTTACAGCGGTGAGCAAGATCATGACCCAGCAGCATACCAAGGACAACTTCTTCATCCATGACATTGCGAAATATCTAGAGCGCCATTATCAGCAGGAAATCTCGCTGCAAGATATCGCAGCCAAGTTCTTCTTGAGCCGCGAATACATCGCTCGGAAGTTCAAGCAAGAATATGGCGTCACTTTGCTGGATTATCTCAGCCGGTTCCGGATTGACAAGGCGAAGCAGCTGCTGCATAATCCACATCTCCGCATTGTCCAAGTGGCCGAGATGGTTGGCTATCAGGACGAGAAATATTTCAGTAAGGTGTTCAAAAAGCTCGAAGGCATGACGCCCGGCGAGTTCCGTAAAGAACATACGTTAGGCTAATCCCAATTAGATCGAATCTTGCACACGACACAAAGAGACCTGAGGTAGCTCAGGTCTCTTATTACTTACTTCGACAGACTCACGCCCTGCACATCGGAAAATCAAAATCGAGCATCGCCCCGCCTGCGTCCCGATTCATCGCTGAAATCTTCCCTCCGCAGCGTTCAACGATCGCCCTTGCAATGGCTAGTCCTAAGCCCGACTCGCCGCCCTTTCCTTTCACAAATCGATGGAATAACGTAGGAAGCAGCTGCTCCGGAATTCCTTCTCCATCATCTTGCACGGAGATGAGCACATGATTGCCTTGTTGCCGCACATGAATATGAATCTCTTCCTTCGCATGGCGAATCGAATTCGTCACCACGTTGAGCAGCGCCTGCAATAACTTATCCTGATCCGCATGAATTTGCAGGGCCTCCGGGTCGTCCATGTGATACTGGATCTGCAACTGCAAGTTATTTTTCATCAGCATCGGGTTCACGCGTTCTTCCGTCTCGAGCAGCATATCCTTCACCGCTATGCGCTCGAATTGGAAGATATCCTCTTCGCTATCCAATTTAGCGAGCAACGTCATCTCGGTGACCAGCTTCTTTACCCGATTTCCTTCACTCATAATGATCTCCAGTCCGCGTCGCATGCTCTCGCCTTCGAACACGCCATCCCGAATCCCTTCTGCATACCCGAAAATCGACATCAAGGGGGACTTGAGCTCATGCGAAGCATTCTGGAAAAATTGCTTCTGAACCCGGTGATACTGGTCCAGCTCCTGCGCCAGATCATAGACCGTCTCTGCTACTGCGCCGATCTCGCCTGTCGCCTTCACCAGCTCGACCTCGGCGTACTTCCGGCCACGCACCTTCTTCAATTCCTCGCGCAATCGCATCAGAGGATGAATAATCCGTTTCGTCATGAACAAGCCCAAGAGGAACACCACAATGAACCCCGTACACAGCACGATGAGCAGCTGGCTGAATAGCTTCATCTCGATCTCTCGAACTTTACTGACAGGAGACACCAACGTTAGCTGGTCGCCTGCTCTCGTTACCGCTGTACCGGTAAGGAACCGCTTGTCCTTGCCCTCGACGATCTTGCGCATCTCCGCATCCATCGGCATAGCAGCCGCAGCCGATGAAACTCCCACCTCCACAGCTGAGGTCTGAGGCGACAGCGTTGATGAGACAACCCGACTCTGACCGTCCAGAATAATGGCCTCAATATCACTCTCTGCTGGCAGATACCTGACTTTAAAGCTAGCCGAAGGGATGGCACGCGTATCTTGCAGGACGATAGTTTGCGACAAGGTTGTACTGAGAGTCTGAAGCTCTTCCTGCTGCTTGCCCATGAAGTGATCCAGCAACACCGTATGAATAATAACGGCGATGACGCCGAACACAAGCACGAGCAGCGCACCGAACGCCAGGTTAATCTGAGTAATCAGCTTCATCCTAACACTCCCCCCCATTCAGCCGATAACCGAGGCCCCATACCGCTTCAACCGGCAGGTCTTCAACCTTCTTGCGCAGCCGCTTTACGAGATGGTCTACCGCGCGGTCGCTGCCAAAATAGTCGTCCCCCCATACCAGCTGCAGGATTTCGTCTCTGGCAAAAGCACGATTCGGGCGCTCCACGAACAGTTTGAGCAGATCGAACTCCTTGCTCGTAAGGTCGATCTCTATCCCGCGCCAGACGGCTCGCCGATCATGCAGCAAGAGACGGAGCTCACCAAGCGCCATGACAACTTCCTCGTCCAGCTGCAGCTCTTCTTCCTTCATTCGAAGCTTCTGCATGCGCTGCAGCTGACGCTTCACACGCGCGACGAGCTCTCTTGGGCTGAAGGGTTTCACCATATAATCGTCGCCCCCCAGCTCGATGCCTAGTATTTTATCGACCTCGTCATCCCGCGCCGAGACCATGATAATCGGCACCTCCGCGTTGGCTCGAATTTTGCGGCACAACTCGTATCCATCCATGCCAGGCAGCATAATGTCGAGTACCCACATATCGGGCGGATTGTTCTCCCAGAGGATCCATGCCTCCTCGGCCGTCCCAAGCCCGATGGTTTCCATATTTTCTTTTTGCAAATAGGACTCTACTAACTGTCTTATATTTAGATCATCATCTACGACGGCGATGCGATAATTGTTCATCCATCCGAACCTCCTCTTATCATGGTGCCATTATAGCAGTCCAAGCTTAAGGAGATATGAGTTGCCATTCTTTTTACATCATTTCGGACATGACCTGCCACATTTTCGTCCTACAATAGGTCTTGTAAACAACAAACCACAACCCAAAGGAGTGTACCAACCATGAAAAAAAATATCGTCGCAAGTTCCATTCTATCCGCATTTCTATTGACTGCCGCAGCGCTGCCTGTCTCCGCTAGCTCCTCCACAAAGCCCGTTGAACCAGGCAAAGTGGTGAACGTGCAAATGACAGCCACCGCAGCCAAGCCCATGTTCAACTTCCTTGAACTGGTGAAGCAATATGCCCCAGAGACGCTGCAAGATTGGCAGGATGTCCTCGACAAGCAGAAGAAGCATGTCGCGGAGTTCGAAGTTAACGAGCATTCCGTTACGGTTACGAGAGCAAATTCGGTTACTGCCAATGGGGTAGAATCCCACATGTTAAAAGATGTCCTCACAGCACCTCAAACTGGACAGGAGCAGGCGGAGTACGCGATCATCGCTACGCCAAGCGATGGCCAAGCAGCAATAACGGTGACATACAACACCAAGGAAAGTCAATTGTTCTCTGACCTGGACAAAGCCGTGGAAGCGAAAGATGCCGAAGCGATTAAGACAAACCTAGCGAAAATTCTGGAGCAATTCAAAGCCCAAGAAGAAGCATTCGAGAAAGGTACTGTGGAATAAGACATCATAAAGAGAGGCCCCTCCGATTCGGAGGGGCCTCTTCTAGCTTCAACCCAGCATCAAATTCACCGCACCTCTCGGATAATACACCGAGATATGATGAATATGCGGATTTGGCTGCTTCTTCGTTGGCGTTGGCATGACGAACTTCAATTCATAATCCTCGCCTGCTGGGTAGACATATATCGTATCTTTGCCGCTCTTACGTACTTCCTTTGGCTTTCCTAGCGCTTTCTCCACATCGGATAGCGTCAGCGACTGCACCTCCGGGCGTTCGGAACGAACATCGAATATTTGCATCCCTTTGTTGTAACCGAATACGATATGCTTCTTCGCATAGGTGGCGTAGATGCCCTTGCCTGCAGACTCATTCGTATCAGGCTTACCCCAGTCTTTCTCCACGTCATCAAATAATCCGGTCTGTGCACCGTACTCACTTCCCGCGACTTTACCTTGCTTCGCCTGCTTCATCATATTCTTCACGGCTTCCACGGATTTATCATGCTTGCTGGCTACCTTCTTATTGGCTGTAAAACGCACCGTATAGTCAACGGCTCCTGGCTGCCGTTCAGTCTGCTGGACGATGTGGGTTGTCTCTGGTATCTGATTGGATTGAACAGATCGCTCTGCATTATGATTGCCGCAACCGCTCAGCATCACGACCAGCGTGAGCCCCAATGAGGCTGCTAGCGTTAAATTTCGGGTCACGCTACCACTCCTATTCTCTCAAAACTTGATGTTATATATCGTTTGACGTTGTCATTCTTCTAAAGGTTGCCCCAATTGCATGATTCCAAGCACGCAAAATAACCCCCACAGCGCGGGGAACCCGAAGACTTGTACATATTCTAACAACAAAAAGAGCAGCTCACCCATAGGGTGAGCTGCTCTCGAGAACCTCCCGATTGCTCAGGACGTTATTGTAGACGAATTAGTCTTACAATTTTACAACGTTCTCAGCTTGTGGTCCGCGGTTGCCTTGAACAACGTTGAACTCAACTTTTTGGCCTTCTTCAAGAGTCTTGAAGCCGTCGCCTTGAATTGCGGAGAAATGTACGAATACATCGTTGCCGCCTTCAACTTCGATGAAGCCGAAACCTTTCTCAGCGTTGAACCATTTAACTGTACCTTGTTGCATGTGTGTAGCCTCCTCAAAATAATTAACATGCTACTCCTATATTTACGGGTGGTAAATAAAAATTCACATATTCTGAAAGGTATTTGATCATACCGCATAATACCCTTTAGAATATGTGAATCCAGATCTCAAATCTTCAGGAGCATTTCATTGTTAATTCGTATTTACTTGTTCATAGTACCATATTATTTTATGGAAAGTCAAACACTTATGTGCCATTAACTTTTCCAGACCATGACAAAGCGACATAAATTCCCCTAATCCAGCGAAAGCGCGTACATTGCGATGATATCAAGCAATCATACTGCAATGACAACTTATCACCGTTCAGAAATTTAGACCCTGTCTTCGCTTGCATCTCCATCATTACGATGAGGAGCAACCAGAATTGAATTCAGGCACAAATATCATCGTACCCCATTCCCCCAAATTATATACCTGAAAGTGCCAAACCTTGTGAGGATCAGGGATTCCGTTTATGATGAAAATGATCACGTCAAACATGACGCCGGACATCGGATTGAATATTCATGCAAGGGAGGGTACATTCCCATGATTACAGATTCGCTCCAAATTTTCGTCACGGTTATTGAACATCGGAACTTCTCGCGCGCTGCAGAGGCCCTTAATTTGTCTCAGCCGGGCGTTAGCCTTCATATACGCAACTTAGAGCGAGAGCTCGGGGCGAAGCTCCTGCACCGCTCCCCCAAATATGTGCGATTAACGGAGGCTGGGCAAGTGCTCTATCAACGGGCGAAGGTGATACTGTCCCTCTACGAAGAAGCCAAATCCCAAATTCAGCTGATGCATGGAACTGTCACCGGCACCCTCAAGATTGGAGCAAGCTTTACCATCGGAGAATACGTGCTCCCGAAGCTGCTCGCGGGTTTCGTACAGCATCACCCACAAGTCGATGTACAAGTTACGATTGCGAATACCGAAGGGATCTTGCAAGGGATTCGTGCCAATACGCTGGATCTAGGCCTCGTAGAAGGTGAACTGCATCAAGACGATCTCGAAATCAGCCACTGGATGGAAGATGAGATGCTCGTCATTGCCCCACCTGCTCACCCCTTGTCTCGCATGCCGCGAGTAACAACAGAGCTGCTGCAGGAACAAATATGGGTATTCCGCGAACTCGGTTCCGGGACAAGAGCCTACCATGATCGATTCATCGAGCGCCGCGGATTGCATGTGAAGCGCTCCTTCATCCTCAGCAGCAATCAAGGCGTCAAAGAAGCCGTGCTCTCCGGACTCGGCCTATCCGTATTATCCAATCTTGTCGTGGACAAGGAACTGAACAACCATGAACTCGTGGCCTTACCCGTCGATGGTGGTAGGCTCATACGGGCACTCTCCATTGTCCAGCGTCGTGGGCCGCAAGATATGCTGGCACCGCTGGTGTTCCGTCAACATATTAGTCATTCCATTTCATCATAATCTAGTGTTCTATCCATTAACTCGACAAAGGTGGTTCAAGCAACATGGAACAACATCACACATCTTCCATTCAACTCGCAACCTTCGCTGGCGGCTGCTTCTGGTGCATGGTCAAGCCTTTCGACCAATTGCCCGGCATTCTAAAGGTTGTCTCTGGTTATACCGGTGGTCATACCGTAAATCCAACCTATGCCGACGTCAAATCGCAGACCTCAGGACATTATGAGGTTGTACAGATTACATTCGACAGCACACAGTTCAGTTATGAACAACTGCTCGAGCTGTACTGGCCTCAAATCGATCCGACCGATGCCGAAGGACAATTCCAAGACCGTGGCCCTTCTTATCGCGCAGCAATCTTCTATCACTCGGAAGAGCAGCGTGAACAAGCTGAAGCCTCCAAGGCGGTCATCGCTGCAAGCGGACGATTCGAGAAGCCGATTGTCACGGAGATTCTGCCTGCGCAGACGTTCTATCCTGCCGAAGATTATCACCAAGATTATTACAAAAAAAGTCCCGACCATTACCGAGAAGATCGACTTCTCTCCGGTCGAGACCAATTTATCGAGCAGCATTGGCATCCGAAATCGAACACCTAATTTCCTACACAGACGAGCCTAGCGCTTCAATTCGCCCAAATGCCGGAGCAGTTCCGCTGTGAATTGCTCTAGGTACGCGCGATCCACTTCATGAAATCGACTCTCCTCCGGGCTGTCGATATCCAACACACCAATGAGTTGATTCTCCAGGATGAGCGGAATAACAATCTCCGATCTCGACGCCGCGTCACAGGCAATATGGCCCGGGAACTTGTGCACATCTTCGACGACAATCGTTCTTCGCTCTTCCGCAGCCGTCCCGCATACACCCCGTCCGAGCGGAATGCGTACACAAGCAGGCAGCCCTTGGAATGGTCCGAGTACCAATTGATTCGACTTCTCCTCATAGAGATAGAACCCCACCCAATTGATACGATCCATATATTCGTTCAGCAATGCCGAAGCATTGGATAAATTCGCAATCGCGCTCGTCTCCCCTTCTAGCAATGCAGCAAGCTGACGAATGGCTTCCGGGTAATCTTTATCTGGATTTCCACTGATATGACTTTTTTCGAACATTCCTTTCTCCTCCTTGCACGGATTCCTTGAATAACCTCCTCAGATTAACACATTCCCTGGGCATCTGCATATCTTATTACAACACGAATTGCCAAGGAGGTTATAAGAAGAACCTATGCGCAAGAAAAAATCCGCTGCGGTCACATCCTGCAATCAGAACCGTATCTATCAAGCAGATGAGGGCTTTGCAGGTCAACTTCAGAAAGTGCGTGAGAAGCTGCTTCCCCTCTGCCACCAATACAAGAATCGCTCCGTCCGCGTAGAGACCATCGACGGCAGGACATTTGAAGGCACGATTATCGATGTGGATGCCGGGCATCTCTATTTGCAGACCCAGCCAGGGCGCCGTACCTACTATCCATCTCCATATCCATATCCCTACCCTCAACCCTATCCCTACCAAAATCCGAGCTATTCGAACGTGATTCTGCCTCTAGTGCTATTCGAGCTGCTCGTCATCGCCCTGATTTAATACGTGCTTTAACTTATGCTTCCTCATAGGGTGACAAAAGACCTTCAGGAGCCGCTTCGTGACTGCGGCACCCTGAAGGTCTTTTGTTTATTTCTATTAGGACAGCAACCCCCAGGCCAATGTCGATTCTTTTCTTGCTATCCTCTAGCTTATCGCACTCTTCATAAATCGAGGGAATCGTAGTGTTGCAAGCGCCAATCCGATAACCGCTACGAGGAGCATGACACCGAGATTCGGCAGTATATCCTGAAGATGAGCGCCATGCACCATGACATTCTGCAGGGCCTTCTGTGCCCAATACTGCGGCATGATTCTGCCAATCGTCTGCAAGAATCCTGGCAGCATATCAGCTGGGAACCACAAACCTCCGAGCACCGCGCCACCCATTGTAATAAGCTGGGTGAACGCCATGCCTTGGTTCTCGCTTTTCACGATCAAGGAGATGGCTAGACCAAGCCCCGTACCGCAAATGGCAATCGCGAAGACAATCATTGCGATCGCAAATGCATCGCCGAGATGCAATCCATACACAAAATGCCCAAAGCCAAGCAAAATCGTACACTGCACAACGACAACCAGGATATACGGCACCCACATCCCGACCAAATAGCTCATATAGCGCATCGGTGTACTGCTAAGCCGGGAGATCATACCCGATTCCTTATCCTTCATAAATCGGCGCACCATCGAAGTAATGACGAAGAACGCGAACATGACAGTGTAACCTGGGACAACCTGTGTGATCATACTGATCGACCCATCGGTCACTTCTTGCTTCTCGTCGACTCGAATCGGCGGCGTCAGCACCTTTTTCAATTCGGCTTGGCTTTTCCCCGCTGCCGTTAGGGCGCTTGCGATTTTCTCTTCTTGGTATTTGCCAGCGACGTTCTGGAGGACCGCTTCAATCGGGCCAATGATATTGCTGCTCATGCCATCGTGATAGAGCATAATCTGCGCTTGTTGGTCACCGGATTTCAAGCTATCGCCGAAACCCTTCGGGAACACGATCAACGCCGATAGCTTCCCGTCCTTGATCTTGTTAATCTGCTGCTCGGTCGTCAGCTCCCCATCCAGCGTCAATTGGAATGCCTTCGTATCCCCGATCGTCTTCAGGAACTGCTGTGAAGCCGCACTCTGGTCTTGGTCTATATATTGCACCGTCAGCGTTGCTGAACTCGCGCTGCTGAATACGGTAGCGAACAGTACAATGAATAGAATGGGCATGCCGAGCAGCCAGAAGAATGTACCTTTTTCTTTTATGAGCAATTTGATTTCTTTCCGCGCGATGGTCCGTATCATACTAACCTCTCCCCTCGTATCCTAAGCGTCACGCAGCGAAGTTCCCGTGAGCTCCAGGAACACTGCTTCAAGCGACGGCCTCACCACTTCAAGCTGTGATGTCCGATATCCACGCCGTTGACAGAGCTCTGCGGCACGGCGGATCGTGTCTAGCACAGCGTCCGTCTCAATGCGGAATCCACGTCCCTGCTTCGTAACCTTCGCCGACAATGGAGTCAGGTCCGGCTGAACATCCCCTTCAAGCTCCAGATAGACCGATCTACCGCCGTATTGTGCGAGCAGCTCATTCAATGCACCTGCTGCAACCACTTGGCCGTGGTCAATGATCGCCACGTCTTCACATAATGCCTCGACTTCCTCCATATAGTGCGTGGAGTAGATGATCGTCATGCCCTCCGCTTTGAGCGATTGAATCAAATCGAAAATATGGTTCCGCGACTGCGGATCGATCCCGACTGTCGGTTCATCCAGAATCATGAATTTCGGCTTATGCAGCAGCGCAGCTGCGATATTAATTCGCCGCATCATCCCGCCAGAGAAGGTGCTCACGGCATCATTCGCCCGATCTGCAAGCCCTACTTGCTCCAGCACTTCTCGAATGCGGTGCTTCAATGCTTTCCCCGTAACCCCGTACATTTCTCCGAAAAATAGTAGATTATCATAAGCGCTCAGCTTCTCGTACAATGTAATATTTTGCGGGACGTAGCCAATGATCTTGCGCACCTCTTGCGACTGCGTTGCTGTATCGTATCCGAGTATATTCACCCTGCCGTGATCTACCTTTGTGATGCAGGAGAGAATCTTCATCGTCGTCGATTTCCCTGCCCCATTCGGGCCGAGCAGCCCAAAACACGTCCCTGTCCGCACTTGAAACTGAAGATCCTGAACAGCAAGCTTACCGCCATACCCCTTCTGCAATCCTTTCACTTCGATCGCTATACTCATATGAATTAGCCTCCTTTATGGTTCACTGCGTTAATCTATTATTGGATTAATTGCCGATTCATGAGCTTCACAGCAGCCCACAAAAATACTCCGCCAGCTAGAAAGGACAACGCTAGGAAAGCTACGAACATCAGCCCTTCCGCTTGCGTGATCGGCATCTGCATAAACGTAAAGAAAGAATGACCATCATCGTTCAATACTACCGCTGGAATCCATGACATGGCGTTCGCTGACAGCCCATAAATCACCCAGACGAGCGGTAGTAGCGGTTTCCACTGCGTCCCGCGAAGAATCGAACCGAACAGCCCAAAGCCAATCATGAATGGAACGAGCGTAAACATGGCTAGATAGGCTTTGAACTCCAGGGTGGTGAATTGGAAGATTGAATCTGCCGATAGGTTCCCCTGAACCATCTGGCTCAGAACGCTGATGGCCCACGTCGCAGCAAAGGCAAGAAGCCCGTACTGCACGATTCGTATTAGCGCTGCGACGTATTTGGAACGTAGAAGCACTCCTCGTGAATAAGGAAGCGTCAGCCACCACCCGTGCGTTCCATCTTTAAATTCCCTACTAACCATCATGTAGGCTTGCATAAACGCAAAATACGGGAACACATAAATGATGAACAACAATACTTCTGGCTTGAACGTGATCTGTACGTGCAGGAATGCGTAAGCGCCGATTAGAATGATCGCCACAATGGCAGCATATATTGAAATCCATTTCCGGCACATCCGCGTCGGCCTACGCCGCATTAACTCATGTTTGATTAAATAGCTAAGCGCATTGCGATTCATGTCTTATTCTCTCCCCTTACTGATATAGACTTCGGTATATGGACTCTATCGAACCCCGCTCTGCGCGCAGCGTCTCGACATCGCCATGCAGCAGCGTCTGCCCATCGTTCATGAACAGCGCATAATCGAATAGGCTTTCCGCTTCTTGGATCTCGTGCGTGCTAATCAGCACCGTCTGTTGGCTGTCGCTCATGTTATCGATCAGCGCGCCGATAATACGTTCACGAGAGATTAAATCGATCCCCGAAAAAGGTTCATCTAAGATCAACAAAGGTACATCGCGGCACAGGCATAATGTAAGCATCAGCCTTGCTTCCTGACCGCGGGACATTCCGTGTACATCCATGTCTTTCTTCAGCTTCATGAACTCGAGCATTGCCTCTGCTCGGTTGCGATCAAAGCCTGGCAGCAGCGATTCTGCCCAATCCAGCGCATGCTGTACGTTATGGTAGTTATACCAGCGTGCGCGATCCGGCAAATAAGCGATGAGACGATTCGTCTCCCAGCCCGGCTTCTCTCCGAACACCTCGACCTGCCCGTGATCAGGCTGCGTCATGGCCGTAATCATTCGGAAGAAGGTCGACTTCCCGGCACCGTTCGCCCCTAGCACGCCAATGACACGATTAGCAGGTAATTCAATCGAGAAATCATTCAGCGCCCATTGATTTCCATAACGCTTCGTTACATGCTTCGCCGTAACAGCCCATTCCGTCTTCATCTGTCATTCATCCCCTTCATCCAAAAATCGCTGTATATCGATCCGTGTAAATCCAATACTATGCATCTTCTCTAGGAATTCCTTCGTCGCTTGCGCCGCCAGATTGTTACGGATATGCTGCACAACCTCATTATTCGTCGTAATAAATGTCCCTTGCCCGCGCCGCGTCTCCGTTAGTCCATCGCGCTCCAGCTCCTGATACGCACGCATCACCGTATTTGGATTTATCTTGAGCGTCTGTGCGAGTTCCCGTACGGATGGTATTTTCTCTCCCAACGCAATTCCTCCCCTTGCGATTGAACCTCTTATCTGCTGCAGAACCTGCTCATATAAGGGTTTGCTTAAATCTAGATCAAACTGCATGCCGCCTGCTTCAATTCCATTCAAGTCGCTTCCTCCTTCACCTACACATTCATAAGACGAAAGCACGGCGTTTTTGCGTTCGTTTCTGTATCGTATGTAGTGTATTATATCACTTAATACACTCAGTGCAATAGGTGTTTATATTTTTTTCCATAAAAAAAGAAAAAATCCACCGCTTCAACGCGATGGATTCCTGATGAATGATTTATTATTTCAACACTTTCTCTGCCAAAATCCGCTGTACATCGTAGACATTGGAATCTTTCTTGAACTGCTTTGCGACCGTTGGTTCGACAGCACTAGAAATCCAAATTTTGAGCTCTGCATCCAGATCAAATGTTCCTGCTGTCTCAATGCTGAAACGCGCAATACTCTTGTATGGGAGGGACATATACTCTACCTTTTTTCCAGTAACCCCTTGCTTATCGATCAAGATCAACCGTTTGTCTGTGAACACGAACATGTCGCGAATGAGTTTATACGCCTTATCCACGGTCTCGCCGGGAAATAGAATCGGCTGCAATTCCTCTTGTACTTCCTTCTCGCTCACGGCTGAAGCATTACCCAATAATCCATCCAAAAATCCCATACCCACATCTCCCTTTGATTGGCTTCATTTTCATTTCGAATTTATGTTTGACAGTTTATGTGATGATTCTTCCCTTCTTATACGCAGCAATCTCTGGGATGATCCAAAAATTTGTAGATCGTTATTTAACGCTCGGTCATTCACGTTATTCTATGTTTCAATTCCATATATAGTATAATCACTATTAGGATGATTAACAGCGAAAAGAGGGATCGGATGCCTACTATACTCGTTGCAGATGATGATGCGAACATTCGCGAACTCGTCTGTTTATTTCTACGCAACGACGGATTCGCAACAGCCGAAGCCGCAGATGGCAAGGAAGCACTGACCGTCTATGCCTCGACGCATATTGATCTTGTCGTACTCGATATTATGATGCCGGTGATGGATGGTTGGACGTTATGCAAAGAGCTCCGAAGAGCCAATCCGGATCTTCCCTTACTGATGCTGACTGCGAGAGGCGAGACGTGGGAGAAAGTGAAGGGGTTTGAACTCGGGACGGACGATTATTTGACCAAGCCGTTCGATCCATTAGAGTTAACGGTTCGTGTTAGGGCTCTGCTCAAACGATACAAGATTGGCTCCACGCAGACGATTAAATTTGGCGATGTCATCCTGGATCGGCAGACGTATAAAGTAACGAGTGGGGCGGAGTCGCTCACATTGCCGCTCAAGGAGTTCGAATTGCTATATAAGCTTGCTGGAACACCTGGACAAGTCTACACGCGGGAACAGTTAATTGATCAGATTTGGGGTATCGATTACGCCGGAGATGATCGAACGGTCGACGTACATATCAAACGGCTGCGTGAACGATTTGCGACAACACCCGATTTTAAGATCGAAACGGTGCGTGGACTGGGGTATCGGCTTGAGGTAACCGAATGATCAGGTCCTTATATATTCGCGTTGTCCTGACATTTCTCGTCTCCGTCATCGCGGGCACGGTTATCGCTTTCTATATGTCTACTTGGATATTCGAAGAAAAATTGAACGAGAACGCGCAAATCAATTTACGTAACTTTGGTCAAGACGTCGTCCATATTTATAAGACGCTTCCGTTACGCGAAGCGGACGCATTCGTGAGTGAAATGAAGCAGCTCGATTCGTATTATATTCGCATTTATGAAGCAACAGGTCAGTTCCAGTCCTACGGTAAACTGAACGGGCATACACCAGCTCCTGTGACGAGCGAGCAGTTGAAGAAAGTACTCGAAGGAGGCGTTGTCCAAGCCACACCGAATGGTATTGCGTCAGTCCTCTTAGGATTGCCGTTGAAGACGGAAATCGGCCCGAAAGCGATGTTCTTGGAAACGCTCGCCCCTCCTTCAGCCTCATTTGTCGTCAAATGGGGATTGATCTTTGCAAGCAGTTCCTTAATTACAGGAAGCTTATTAATTCTCGTCGCCTCTATATTCTTGGTCAGACCGATCAAAAAGCTGACAATAGCGACGAAACGCATCGCATCAGGGGATTTCAACGTCAAGCTGAATATTAAGCAATCGGGTGAGTTGGGGACTTTGGCGCGAAGCTTTGAAGAAATGATGCACGATCTGCAGCAGCTTGAGCAGATGCGCAGGGAATTCGTAACGAATGTGTCGCACGAGGTACAATCTCCGCTCACGTCAATATCCGGTTATGCGCAAGCACTTAAGCAAGTGAACCTCACAGATCACGAACGAAGCCGCTATCTTGATATTATTATCACGGAAGCGAAAAGGATGTCCAAAATGAGCGATAGCCTGCTTAAGCTGAGTTTGCTCGAATCGCAGTCACAGCAACTCAGGCACGTCACGCTCAGTCTGGATGAACAAATCCGACGGGTCATCGTGGCGCTCCAGCCACAATGGTCTGCACGCAACATCCATTTTGAGCTTGACCTACATCCCGTTAAAGTAACGGCCGATCAAGATCTACTCAACCAGGTTTGGACGAATATCATCGGCAATAGCATCAAATTCTCGAAGGATGGCGGCATGATTGACGTCAGCATCAAGCAAGATATCAAAAACGTGACCGTCCGAATATCCGACCAAGGCATTGGTATTTCCCTAGAGGATCAGAAGCGGATCTTCGAGCGTTTTTTTAAAGCCGATCGTTCCCACAGCCGTAAATATGGCGGCAGCGGTATGGGACTTGCCATCGTTAAACAGATCGTATCGCTTCATCAAGGTTACATCCGAGTAGACAGTGAACCTGGTCAAGGGACGACCTTCATAATCACCTTACCAATCATTACGCCAACAGAATCCGTGGTCTAGATCGCGCGTTCACTATGCTACGGCATCATGTGCAAGCTTCCTTGCATGGGATCTCGTAGCATTTTTTTGCCTGTTCATATTCAGTTCATATTGTCGTCATGGGGAGTACATCTTTATTGGTTAAACTTCCATTAGTCGCACCGATAAGGTAGCTGAATAAACAGATTAGGACAGGAGTAGTTGAATATGACACAAATAGAGGAAGTAAAAACGAAGAATATAACGAAAACAAAGAAAGTGCGAAACATTTTACTTAAAATCATCGCAGCCATCGTACTCGTCCTTGTTCTTTTTCTAGGCATTGTATATACCGTTCATGTAATCAGCAACAATTCGGAACAGAAAAAAATAGAGCCCTACGGTCAGCACGTATCCGTAGACGGGAGAAATATGAATGTACTCATTCAAGGCGAAGGCGAGGAAACGATCGTACTCCTGCCTGGCTTTGGAACGGCTACACCCGCGCTTGATTTTAAGCTGCTCATTGATCAATTATCGCCATTTTACAAAGTTGTCGCGATTGAGCCTTTCGGCTATGGCTTAAGTGATGAAACGGAAAAAGAACGAACGACAGAGAATATCGTAAGTGAAATTCATGAAGCGCTGCAGCAACTTAATATTAACCGATATATATTCATGGGCCACTCCATTACAGGTATTTACGGCATTGATTATGTGAACAAATATCCAAACGAGGTGACTGCATTTGTCGGAATCGATAGCAGTGTTCCAACCCAACCTGGTATGGATGTTAAATTCCCAATAAAAAAATTAGAATTCCTCAAAAAATCAGGCCTCTTAAGATTGATGATGAAACTAGGTGCTGACCCGTATACAGGACTCGCATTTGATGCAAAAACCGTAGAACAAATGAAACTAATTTCGAATAAAAACATGAATAATGATACAACCTTGAATGAAATGGATCATATCTCCTCTAATTTCAAAGGGGCTCAAGGCTTAGCATTCCCTAAAGACCTCCCACTCTTACTCTTTGTACAAGCGGATAATCAAGATGTAGCAGGATGGATACCTCTCCATGAAGGGCAGATCAAAGACTCGGTACATGGCAAAGTCATCATCATGGATGGATCGCATTATTTGCACCATACCAAATTCAAAGAAATCGCTGAAGACGTTAGAGTATTTATGAAAGAAACGAAGTAAATGTGATATGGAAAACCGTCCTATGGGGCGGTTTTTCGCTGTGCATATGACGATGTGGCATTTTTTTGCTTGTTCATCCTCGGTTCATATTGACGTCACGGGGAGTACATCTCAATTCGTTACACTTTCATTCGCGGGCTATTTAAGCTTTGTTGAAAAAACAGATCTGGACAGGAGTAGATACGAATGGTACAAAAAGTGGAATTGAAAACGAGGAATCGAACGAGAACCAAAAAAGTACGAAACATGTTTCTAAAAATCATCGGAGCAATACTGACAGCCATCGTGCTGTTTCTAGCCATTGTTTATATCGTTAATATTATATGCAATCAATCGGAGTCCAAAAGATTAGAGCCTTACGGCCAGCACGTAGCTGTAGATGGGAAAAATATAAATGTACTGATTCAAGGAACAGGTGAAGAAACCGTCGTCCTCCTGCCTGGCCTTGCAACAGCGGCACCCGCACTGGACTTTAAGCCGCTAATCGAAGAGCTGTCCCCCTTCTACAAAGTCGTCGTCGTTGAGCCTTTTGGATATGGATTAAGTGATATAACCGAAAAGGAGCGGACCACTGAGAATATTGTTCGTGAAATTCACGAAGCCTTACAAGGTCTTAACATTGATCGTTATATACTCATGGGCCACTCCATTTCAGGCGTTTACGGACTCAATTATGTGAATAAATACGAGAACGAAGTCATTGCATTTGTCGGGCTCGATAGCAGTGTTCCGACGCTAACGGAGAAGATTGAATCTTCCCAACTTGGAATGGTGAAATGGCTCAAAAAATTAGGTCTCTCCAGATTGGTCATGAAATTGGGTACGGACCCAATAGCCGCACTGCCCTATGATGATGGAACGAAAGAACAAATGAGGATTCTTATGCACAAAAACTTATTTAACCCTAACATAATCAATGAAGTTGAACATATGTATTCTAATTTTAAAGCAGCTGAAAGCGTGTCATTCCCTAAAAATCTTCCTATTATTTTCTTTATTCAAGCGAATCATCCCGTAACGGATCGATGGGTACCTGAACATGAAGCGCAAGTTAAAAATTCTGTACATGGAATAGTGATGCTGTTCGAGGCAGATCATTACATTCATCGTACCAAAGCCAAAGAAATCGTAGAGAACTTGAGAGAATTTATGGGCGAAATAAAGTAAGTGTACTAGAGAAGGTATCTCTACGATTTTAATCATATGGAATAAGTGATATAAAACCGTCCTAATGGGCGGTTTTTTCACTGTTTGAATATTTGACCTCCATATTAGGGGATCATGTGCAAGCTTCCTTGTATGGGATCTCGTACTATTTTTTTGCCTGTTCATATTCAGTTCATATTGTTGACATGAGGAGTACATCTTCATCGTATAAGCTTCTTCTAACAGCTTTTTATTCAAATCACCCCAATATAGAGATGAGGGACAGGAGAAGATGAACATGAAACCACAAGAAGAAGTAACGAAAAAATGGATGCGTAAGCCGCTGCGTATTTTACTCAAAGCCTTAGGAGCAATAGCCATTGCGATCGTGCTTTTTCTAGCCATTGTATTTATCGTGAATATATTCGCAACAAAATCAGATCAAGCAAACATCGTGCGGTACGGCCAGCACGTGTCTGTCGACGGAAAAAAAATGAATGTGTTGATTCAAGGCGATGGCAAGGAGACGATCGTGCTTCTACCTGGTTATGGGACAGCTGCACCGGCGCTTGATTTTAAGCTACTCATCGATGAACTATCTCCCTATTACAAAGTTGTTGCAGTTGAGCCTTTCGGTTATGGATTAAGTGATGGAACGGAAAAAGATCGAACCACAGAGAATATCGTAAGTGAAGTTCATGAAGCGCTACAGCAGCTTAACATTAACCGCTACATGCTCATGGGCCACTCCATTACGGGCATTTACGGTATTAATTATGTGAACAAGTATCCTAACGAGGTGACTGCATTTGTCGGAATCGATAGCAGTGTTCCAACCCAACCGGGTATGGATGTTAAATTCCCATTAAAAATGTTTGCATTTCTTAAAAATTCAGGTCTCCAACGATTGATGGTCAAATTTGGTAGTGACCCATATGCTGGACTCGCATTTGATGATAGCACCGTGAAGCAGATGAAGATGCTGTCGAATATAAACTCGAATGCTTCTACGATGTTGAATGAGATGGACCATATTTCTTCCAATTTCAAAGGGGCTCAAGGTTTAACCTTCCCGAAAGATCTTCCACTTCTACTCTTTGTGCAAGCGAATAATCAAGGGGTATCCGGCTGGATCCCTCTGCATGAAGGCCAGATCAAGGACTCGGTTCATGGCAAAGTCATCATCATGGAAGGCTCCCATTATTTGCACCACACCAAATTCAAAGAAATCGCTGAGGACGTTAGAGTATTTATGAAAGAAGCAAAATAAATAGAACGAATGGAAAACCGTCCCAAAGGAGGACGGTTTTCCACAGTTTGTCCCATTCGGCCCGTGTCGGGGTCTATTGTGACGGGGATAACAGGAGACATAAATGGTAAAAGAGGATCGGGCCGAACGACATGTATCCAGAGGTGAAATTTATAGAGCCGGGAGACCTCTAACCGATCAGGTCCAGCATTTTTTAGCCTGTTCATACTCCATTCATATTGTCGTCATTGGGAGTACATCTTCGTCGTATAAGCTATCTGTATTGGCTAGATTAATCTAGCCCGATAAACAGATAAGGACAGGAGAAGATGCGAATGGTAGCACAAGAAGATTTGAAAATGAGAGTGGGCAAGAAATTGGCTAAAAAAAGAACTTCAATCGCCGCGTTAACCCTGGTATTAACCATGTTAGCTCCAATGTCTGCAATGGCCGCAACAGCTACGAACAGCAGTGATCTTACTTTCGATGTAACGAAGAAAATCGCTGCTGAGAAAGCCAAGTTACTATCTGAAAAGTACGGCACGACAAGTCTACAATATGCGCTCATTGATGATGGTGAGATTGTGATATCCGGACAGGCTGGAAAAAACGATCTAATGGATAAAGTCCCTCTTACTTCAAATACGATCTATGGGATAGGTTCAACCAGCAAAATGATACTCACAACGGCTGTTATGAAGCTTGTAGATGATGGCAAGGTAGATTTGGATTTGCCCGTTGTGAAGTATATACCTGATTTTAAGATGAAAGACGACCGATACAAACAGATTACACCACGTATGCTGCTGAATCATTCCTCCGGTCTTCTCGGTACCTCGGGGAGAAATGCAACATTGTACGGGGATCATGATACTTTTTCACATGACACTTTTTTAGAGCAATTAGCGACGCAAAGTCTAAAGGCAGATCCAGGAGCGTTCTCGGTATATTGTAATGATGGGTTTACGTTAGCTGAGATTCTGGTCGAGCGCGTGAGTGGCATGGGATTCACTGCATTCATACACAAATATATTACTGAGCCACTGGACATGACGCACACCAAAACCCCGCAGGATCTACTGGATCCAGCGAAAATGGCCGGGATCTATTCGCCTCTGTATGATGGACAACTTCCAAAAGAAAACTATAACATCATTGCTTCAGGAGGCATTTACTCCACAGCGGAAGATCTCGCCAAATTATCACAAATCTTCACGGGACAGGTCGATGGCATTCTTTCTAGTAAGTCGGTAGAAGCGATGGCACAAGAAGAATATAAAAGAGGCATGTGGTCAGCGGATAGCGATACGTCTATCTCTTACGGATTAGGGTGGGATAGTGTGAACTTGTTCCCATTCAACGAATACGGCATCAAGGCCGTTACAAAAGGTGGAGATACCACATCGTATCATTCATCATTAGTTGTGCTCCCGGAATACAACATGGCTGCAGCCGTTACCTCATCAGGGGGTTCAAGCGCAACCGATCAATTCATTGCGAGTGAACTGTTGCTCAGCGCTCTTGAGGAAAAGGATATCATTCAAGAACGGAAGCCAGAAAAATCGTTTGGTGTCCCTGTAAAAGCAGATATACCGCAGGAAATAACCCAGTATGCAGGTGTTTATGGCGGTAATAATTCGGTAATGAAGGTAGAAATGAACACGACTGGACAAATGTTTGTATCCACGCTCACAGCTCCAAATAGCCCTGCTAAACCATACACCTATACGGCTGATGGGACTTTTGTAAACGATAAAGGTACTGAAAAGTTGAAATTCGTTGAGGAGAAGAATGGGCGCACCTATTTGTGGTCTCGCTCATACATATCCGTGCCAGGGCTCGGACAGTTGGCTCTCTCGGAATATAGTGCAGAGAAGCTTGAAATGAGTAAATTACCTCAGGATATTACCGCCGCATGGGAAAAGCGCGAAGGTAAAAAATATTACCTCTTGAGTGAGAAGTATACATCAACGATCTATCTCAATGCTTCAGCTATCATTCCTTTTCATAGCTTGAAAGAGGTTCCAGGGTATGTCTTGAATAATAAGATGATTGCAGCAGACAAAGCAATCAATGGGCTGCAAATCCCTGGTATGGATGGTCGTGACACGATGGAAATCAATTTCTTTACGAAGAACGGGATCGAATATTTAACAGCCGTAGGTAATGTATACGCGAGTGAGGAGCTTGTCAAACCGCTCTATTCCGGTAAAGATTCTTCGACTACGATCGACGCTGATGGCTATGCCAAATGGTATTCCGTGCCTGCGAGTGCCAAAGGAAAGGTCATGACGGTTAAAATGCCTTCAAATAGCGCCTTTGCTGTCTATAATCAAGCGGGTATTTGCATCAACCACACCGTAGTTAGCGGTAAGAATCAGGTCGTATTACCGGAGAACGGTAGCATTGTATTCGCAGGTGAAGCTGGCTCCAAATTTGAGATTTCATTGAATAAATAAAGACTGGTCACACGAAAATGGCGCGGAATCCGAAAACCTCGGAAACCGCGCCATTGCTGCGTCGTCTCATACTAAGGGATTATGATGTACATCCCATCGGCAAATCATCCGCAACTGCTCCCCTTCCAGCTCCGCGGTCAATGTTCCCCCCATCTTGTTCATCAGACTTTTGGCGATGGAGAGACCAAGGCCCGACGTTTGGGTGGAACGGGCGAGATCCGCCGTATAGAACCGGTCAAACAGGAGGCTGACGTCGCTCCCGGCCAGTCCCTTCGCCTCGTTGATAATCATCAACTCGACCGACCCCAGTTGCCGTTCAAAGCAGATTTCCACCTTCCCTTTGGCATATTTGACTGTATTGCTCAGCAAATTTTCTACCACTCTCCGCACAGCCGATTCATCAGCGTAGATGCTTACTTTCTCCTCCGCTAGCCGTATGGTCGGGGTTATGCCTCGTTCGTTGAACAAATCGTAAAAATCTACCAAAATTCCGGAAATCAGGTCGGTCATGTCAATCTTTTCGATCTTAAGGTAATCATCCGGCGATTCAATGACGGCTAACTCGAAAAAATCATTCAGCAACGCCTGCAGACGCTTCGCCCGATTTTTGACGATACCCACGTATTCGTGCTTTTCCTCCGTGGATAGGGTGTCCTCCTCCAGCAATTGAATATAGCCCAAAATAGAGGTCAGAGGCGTACGGATATCATGGGACATGTTCACGGCAGCTTGCCGAAACTCTTGCTGTATTCGTTTCTTCTGTGCTTCCGCTTCGGCGATTAACCGGGACTGGCGATTGATTTGTCCGGCAAGCTCTTCGAGCTTCTGATCAAATAAAGCCACATCGATTTTCTTTCCCGTATCTCCTTCGTTATAACTGTGCAATTGCTCCGTCATCCGTCCCAATTCCTGCCTCAGCATCACCAGACGGATCAGCAGGAGAGCTGCTGCCGCCGCTAAAATAATTGCAAGGACAAGCAACAAGCTCCCCCTCCCGTCCCCTATTTAATATCTTTCCTTCGGAATATCAAAATGCCCAGAATCGCCGATACGCCAATCGTCAATATCGGCACAATCAGAAGAGCCGGCCAATCTCCGTTTTCGATGGTAAGCCGGCCAATATCGCCGATTAATTTGAAAATGGAATATTTATAAAGCGTATTAACAAAATCCACCTTATAACCTACGTTCGCCAGTATCACATCGATCATCAAGAAAAAAATCATCGAAAAGCCGATCGTTTTGCCGCTATCCGTAAAAATTGCAGTTATAAGCGCCCCGATGGCCGCGTAGGCCGCCGTATACAATAGCGTCAGACCGAGCACCCGCAGCAGGAATATCGCTCCGCTCCCCTCCGGCAATTGACCAAAGCCCGACAGCAGCGTGACCTCCACCGTGCTGACGATGGGGAAAACAAGCGAAATTGCCATTGCTCCGATCGCGAATACGGTCAGCTTGGCTGCATACAACCGTCCTCTTGTATTGCCCGATGACGCAATCGTCTTCATAACGCCGGTTGCATACTCGTTGGAGATAAAGAAGCCGGCCAACACCGCAACGCCGAATTTAATCACGTAGGCATTGCTCGAGAGAAAAGAGAGCAGGAATTCGGCCCCCGTATACTGCGGCTCACCGCTTGAGCGGTGATCAAAATAATATAGCAAAGGATACGCAAGCGATAGGACGGAAAGTGCGATCAGCAGCGTCCAGAACGACCGGTTTTTGCGAAGCTTGAAAAATTCCACTCGGATCAGGTTATACATGAGCAGAACCCCCGATCCGCTTCGTAAAATAGCTTTCCAGGTCTTCGCCCATCGGCATAAACTTCTCGATCGCAAGACCTGCTGAGAATAACGCCGACGACAATTGGCTCGGCTTCTCCATCCGGCTGTACAGCTTGATGACTCCATCCTGCATCACTTCAAAATCGACCGTTCCTAGCTCGTTTTGTATAACCGCGGCCGCCTTAATTGGATCATTCACTTCTATATAGATGTACTGCTGGCATTTTTCGTTTAGTTCATCGGCAGTCAGTTGCTCCAGCAATTTTCCGCGATGGATGATACCGTAATGGCTGGCCATCAAATGCAGTTCGCTAAGAATGTGGCTGGAGATCATGATCGTAATGCCCAGTTCCCGGTTTAACGTCTTTAACAACTCGCGCATTTCGATGACGCCCATCGGGTCCAAGCCATTGGTCGGCTCATCCAGAATTAGAAATTCGGGATCGCCCAGCAGCGCAATCGCAAGCCCCAATCGCTGCTTCATGCCGAGTGAGAAGTTTTTTGCTTTTTTGTTGCCTGTTCCCTGCAGTCCAACCTGCTTCAGCATCCTAGGGACGCAATCCTTGCCGGGGATGCCGCGCAAAATCCGATTTGCCTCTAAATTCTCGCTGGCAGTCATATGGGGGAACAGCGCGGGGCTTTCGATGATCGAACCGATCCGCTTGCGAGCCTGGATCAATGCCTGTTCCCCGCTTGCGCCGAACAGCTCCATTGAACCCCCGGACGGAAATGCGAGCCCGGTTACAAGACGGATCAATGTCGATTTTCCAGCGCCGTTTTGCCCGATAAATCCGTAAATCGCGCCTTTGCGAATGGACAAATTGACTTTGTCGAGCGCTCGATGACCTTTGAATGTTTTGGACAGCTGATTTGTTTTTAACACGTATTCTTGCATCTTCGTCTTGGCCTCCTTTTTGTGATAGACCAAGTATAGAAATCAAACCATAAGAAGAGCTAAAGCCAAAACTTAAGAATGTATTAAGGCTTGAGGCGATAGCCCATGCCCCATACCGTCTCGATAAATTCGCTCCCCGGCGCCGCCTTGGCCAGCTTGCCCCGCAAATTACTCATATGCACGTTGATGATGTTATCGTCGCCATAGAAAGGCTCCCCCCATACCCGTTCATACAAGTTGGACTTCGTGAACACTTTCTTTGGGGCTGACATGAGCAGCAATAAGATTTCAAACTCCCGCGCCGTGAGATTTAGCTCTGCCCCGTCCACCGTCACTGTCTTGGCGTCCTGATCAAGCACAAGACCATTATGTTTCAGTACGTTAGGCAAAGCCGACTGTGCAATGCGGGCATATAAACGCAATTGAGAATCAATTCGTGCTGAAACCTCTTCGATATCAAAAGGTTTCGTAATGAAGTCGCTCGCTCCCCCGCGCAGGACAGACACCTTGGTCTTAGGCTCGCCCTTGGCCGAAATGATAATAATCGGCATATCATCACGCCCCTCGAGCTGCTGTAGCAGTTCCTCCCCCGTCATTCCCGGCAGCATCAGATCAAGAAGCAGCATGCTCCATTGACGCTGTTGCAGATAGAGAAGCGCCTCCGTTCCTGAGAAGGCGGGCTGTGGGATGTACCCGCTTTTTTTAATAATGCTGCACAGCAGCCGGCTGATATCACTGTCGTCTTCGGCGACGAGAATATGGATCGGGTTGTTCATAGATTCTCCTTTTGTTGTTTACGCAGATTCACACCCTGATTCTACCATATTTGGGACGACGTATCGACCGCGATAGATTCCCACTAGTCCATCAATCAGTCACATCTGTGCAATCAATTTCAGCCGCTTAGAGCAGTCCGCCTGCAGATACAAAAAACGCGCCCTCCGATAACCTCGGAAGCCGCGCAGTATCCTTTTTCCCCTCACCGTTAAAAACAACTGGCTGGCTGATCAACGATAACCGTTCATGTAAGCCCCTATAGCTTTGCGTCTTCGGCCTCCGCCCGGACCAATCCCTATGATGGAGCAGGATCATCGCGAAGTTTAATTCGCGCTTTTCCGATGATAGGTCAACAGATGATGCTTCCCGTCAAACGGGCTGTAATGCGTGAAATAGATCAGATCCCCATCCGTTGATTCGCTGTGATATCGCAAATCATCTCCACGATATGGTACATCATTATTGTGCGCGTAATCCAGCTCTTGGCCGGTGAGCAGCTTGTCGCACAGCACGACAACGGAATGATCATTCAGATCAATCAACGTCAGCAGTCCTGTCTTGTTCGGCCGAACAAGCAAGTAATCATCGCCGATCCCTTCTATCGTGTATATATCATCTTGTCCAGCAAGCTTCGGCAGATCATATTCTTGGACAAGCTGACCTTGATCATTATATACGCTCAAAATCTTGCCATCGGTCATCAACAAATGTTCAATCCACTTTTCCGCTTTCGAGTCAAGTGTTTGATAATTTCTTACGTTACCATCATAACGCTGGAAATAGCTCGCTTTCTTCTGCGTTACAATTTTTTTGTTAACTAGAAGTACGCTGTACACATCATAGTTCACATGCGGCTCGCCGAAATTATCCACGACGGTAATGATCCGGGCCCCCGAATTGACGCTCATCGTGTCAATGGATACGTTCCCTTGAAGAGGATGATCTAGTTCGATCTTACCGATAGGAACCGGTGGTTGTTCATAAGGATACGCGTAATAGAGATCCCCCGTCTTGTGATTCAACCAACATGTACTGCCTGTTTCATATTTCACAAAATCATTGGATTTCGTAATGTTTACCGTACTCTTTGATGGGCTCCATTCCACGCCAGCTCCAATAGCTTCCGAGAAGAAACGAAGCGGAACGTACATCCTTCCATCTACCAACCGCAGCTGAGCCGTCAATTGTACCGCCTTCCCGTTGACCGTCGCCTGCGTCGAGCCGTAATTCAACTTCACGAACTGATTTGGATACGTCATGGTTATGACTTTAGTCGTTGAGTTCCAGAACACGATTGTACCGAGCAATTCCCCTGTATCCCGTAACGGCATATAGAGCACTCCATTCTCGAGGAAAGGAGCCGATTTCGGTTGAAATTGGACATCGTTCAATACAACCTTAATACCGCTTGGGACTTGCTTATTCGCTTGCGTCGCCCCCGCCGCCGAAGCCGCTACCGGTACCGATAAGGCCATAGCTGCGATTAGAGCCGCCGTTAGAATTCGAGAAGATATTTTTCTTTTATGTTCCATTAGATAAGACCTCCAATTGATCAGGGATATACATTTACCCCTTGAAAACACGCCTTAATATATGAAAAATGATCTAAGCGCTAGGGTCTCGCATTCGTGCGCTTCTCGCCTTCAATCGGAACAACTCTTCCGTCGACCTCTTCAGATAAAAGCCTGCCAAGCTCTTTATTGTTCCCTTGAGCATCGGTCTTGCCGTAGTAATACACACCACCCATAAAATAATTCGAGAAATAGACCGAGCTTCCAAACGTCGGCTTCACGCCCCATTCACGCTTAGCTACCTCATCATACTGCCATTTCTTGATCGCTAGTCCTTCTTCATTGACCTCGTAGTACCCATAGTCGTAACCTGCATTATCGAAAATATATCGCTGGGCCTCTCCTTCGGGGAACGTGAAACCATAATGATGATACCCTTCACCCGATTCTAACATCGGCGCATCCCCCGAGATCTTTGGCAGTTTTAAGGCAATCTCGCGTGCTTCCGTCAGATCACCGTGCATCAGCGTCTCGTATTCTTGCTGAGCCGTAGGCGTTCGTACGATGACACGATTGTCTTGCGCGTTATACTTCACATAAGCGCCAAGCGTCTCGCTGATGAACCGAAGCGGCACATAAGTCAATCCGCCCTTGTTCACAACTGCTGCATCAATCGGAACGGATTTGTCGTTCACGGTTGCCTTCTTTTCGCCTTCCCGCAATTTGACCGTAATCTTGTTATCTTTCGTATGAAACATCACAACACGCGTCTTCGGATCATAAGCAAAAACAATCCACGCCGGATCCGTCAGCGCCCGCAATTTGATCATGGCATTTCCCTTGACCATCATCGCGTCGTATTGAAGCTCCCCGTTCACGAAGACAGAAGGCGCTGCGGCGTAAGCAGGTGAGCCCGAGAAGAGGACACTGCCTAGCAGAGCAGAACCAACCGTGAGTTTGAGCCATTTATTCCATCGCATTCGATTCCATCTCCTAACTAAATTTGGAAACCATCACTTATGCTGACGCGGTGGATAGCAGAAAAGTTGCGTGCTTATACTGGATCATAGGAGATGGCCTTTTCAAGCAAATGGCGCGGAGTCCGAAAACCTCGGAAACCGCGCCATTGCTGCGTTTATAGATATGCTGATGAGAGGACTCGAACCACCGACCTACACATTACGAGTGCGTTGCTCTACCACCTGAGCTACATCAGCATGGATGCTGCATGAAGCAGCAACGATAAGGTTATTTTATCAAAAAAAGCACGAAACGTAAACGCCCTCCAATAGATCCGGAATAAACTCGTATATATAAGTGTTGACATACTCGTATATACGAGTTATATTATTAGCTGTAAGCGCTAACACATCATGATTACAACATTGGATTGAAGGAGGCAGCCCCATGAGCAAGAATTATCGGGATACTGCATTACAAATACTTGAACAGATCGGCGGCAAAGACAATATCGACCAAGCTGCCCATTGCGTCACACGACTGCGAATCGCATTGAAAGACGACAACAAGGTGAATACGGACAAGCTTCTCACAGTTCCACTCGTCAAAGGCGCGTTCCATAACGCCGGCGTCTTCCAGATCATCATTGGACCTGTAGACGTTGAACGCGTCTATGCCGAGCTCATCGACCTAACGAAGATGGAGAAGGCTACCGTGGCCGATGTCAAAACCTCTGGCGGCAAGAAGCTAAATCCGCTTCAGAAGCTTGTTAAGATTTTCTCCGACGTCTTCATGCCGATTCTTCCTGCCATCATTACGGCCGGTCTATTGATGGGTCTGAACAATCTCATCGGCGCGAAAGACTTATTCTACGAAGGCAAGAACTTACTTGAAGTCTACCCGAACCTCGAAGGTCTATGGGGACTTATCAATATGATGGCGAACACATCCTTCGTCTTCCTGCCAGCCCTCGTCGGCTGGTCCGCTACGAAGCGATTCGGCGGCAGCGAAATTCTCGGTATGGTGCTTGGGCTAATGCTTGTCCATCCCGATTTGCTCAATGCCTGGAATTATGGACAAGCTGCTTCCGGACTGAACGGTCAGACGCTTCCTTATTTCGATATTCTAGGTCTATTCTCCATTGAAAAGGTCGGTTATCAAGGTCAAATCTTGCCGATTCTCGTCGCAGCTTATGTCTTAAGTAAAGTCGAATTATGGCTTCGCAAAAGAGTGCACAGCTCCATTCAATTGCTCGTCGTTCCGATTACATCGATCGTTGTGACCGGCGTTCTCGCACTGGGTATTATCGGTCCTGTCACACGTCACGTTGGGAACTTCATCACGGACGGCATCGTTATGATCTTCGACGTTGCACCTGCGCTTGGCGCAATCATCTTCGGCGCATTGTACGCTCCGCTCGTCATTACAGGCATGCACCATATGTTCATCGCCATTGACTTGCAACTCATCGCTCAGACGGGCGGCACTTTTATCTGGCCAATGATCGCACTGTCCAACATTGCACAAGGCAGCGCCGCACTCGCAATGTTCTGGATCGCGAAGAACAAGACAGAGAAGAGCATGGCATCCACTTCGGCGTTATCAGCTTACTTCGGGATTACAGAGCCGGCGATGTTCGGTGTGAACTTACGCAACAAATTCCCGTTCTATGCCGCAATTATCGGCTCGGGTATCGCAGCCATCTTTATCACACTAAGCGGCGTTCTCGCAGCAGGCGTTGGTGTCGGCGGTCTGCCAGGCTTCATCTCTATCATTCCGAAATATATCCCAACATTCATGATTGGGATGGTGATTGCGATCGTCGTTCCACTTGGCTTAACGTACCTCTTCTCCAAATCATCGAAGCTGAACAACCGCGATGGCGAATCAGGTACTGAATAAGAGAGGTGAGACATCATGAATAACAGCACAGCGAACTGGAGAAAATCAGTTATCTATCAGATCTATCCCAAAAGCTTCCGTAGCGCGCAGCAGCGCGCTACGGGAGATATTCAAGGCGTAACCGAGAAGCTCGACTATCTGGCGTTTCTCGGCGTCGACTATATCTGGCTAACCCCGGTGTATACGTCGCCTCAGCGCGATAATGGCTATGACGTAGCCAATTATTACACGATTGACGAGAGCTACGGCACGATGGCGGATTTCGATCAACTCATCGCAGAAGCGCGCTCTCGCGGCATTGGAATTATGATGGACATCGTCGTCAATCATTCCTCCACCGATCATGCGTGGTTCCAAGAAGCGAAGCAGGACCGGAACAGCCGCTACCGGGACTATTATATTTGGCGCGATCAACCGAACAACTGGGCGTCGAAGTTTGGCGGATCCGCCTGGGCTTATGACGAAACAACAGAGCAATATTACTTGCATTTATTCGACACCACCCAAGCCGACTTGAATTGGGAGAATGAACAAATGCGTAGAGACGTCTATGACATAATGCGTTTTTGGGCAGATAAGGGCGTATCCGGCTTCCGGCTCGACGTCATTAATCTGATCTCGAAAAATCAAGATTTCCCTGATGACCCGACCGGCGACGGCCGCAAGCATTACACGGATGGGCCTCGCGTGCATGAATATTTGCAGGAAATGAACAGCGAAGTTTTCGCTGGACGTGATGTGATTACAGTTGGCGAAATGTCCTCTACCTCAATCGACAATTGTGTCTTATATTCGAATCCGGAGCGACATGAGCTGTCGATGACGTTTAGCTTCCACCATTTGAAGGTGGACTATCCGAACGGCGATAAATGGACGAAGGCTCCCTTCGACTTCGCGATGCTGAAGCAGATCATGTCGGATTGGCAGACCGGGATGCATGATGGCAACGGATGGAATGCGCTGTTCTGGTGCAACCATGATCAACCGCGTATCGTCTCACGGTTCGGTGATGAAGGCATCTATCGTGAGAAATCAGCCAAAATGCTCGCCACCGCACTCCACATGCTGCAAGGTACTCCTTATATTTATCAAGGGGAAGAAATCGGAATGACGAACCCGAACTTCACGTCGATTGATTGTTACCGTGACGTTGAGACATTGAACATCTATGGCATCAAACGTCGAGCAGGACAGTCTGACGAGGATATTATGGACGCCATTCGTCAAAAGTCGCGTGATAATTCCCGGACGCCGATGCAGTGGGACAACAGTACCAACGCAGGTTTCTCAGAGGTTGAGCCGTGGATCGATGTCGCTTCTAATTATCCTGAAATTAATGTGGAACGCGCACGTCAGGATCCGAATTCCGTGCTGTATCACTACAAGGAACTCATCCAATTACGAAAAACCGTCGATGCCGTAACTGAGGGAGCCTATCGCATCGTGTGTGGCGATCATCCGCAGGTATGGGCCTATACCCGGACAACAGAAGATGAGACGCTGCTTGTCGTGAACAATTTCTACGGAGAACCGACTTCGATTGATTGGCAGAGTGAGCCTGTTTTATTGGAGCAGCTGCGTTCAGGATCAGCAGAAATCCTGCTAACGAATGATAAAGATGTGACGAGTCTAGACGGAACGACGCTCCGGCTCCGTCCTTACGAATCGATCGTCTATCGTATGCGAACCGAATAACGAACAAGAACCACCTCATGTGAACACATCCTGTTCGTGATGGCGGTTCTTTCGACATCCTACGTTTCGACACGTATTTTATGGTACGATAAGGGGATAGATGGAGAAGTAAACGGGGGCACGAATCATGACGAAATATGAGATGATCATGGAAGCGATCGTACAGAAGATCGAGTCGGGCAAATGGAAAGAAGGCTATAAAATCCCCTCCGAGACGGAATTGATGGAGGAGTACGACGCAAGCCGCGGCACCGTGCGCAAGGCGGTCGATTTATTGCAGGAACGGGGTTTCGTACAGAAGATCCATGGCAAGGGCGTATTCGTCCTGCGGAAGAAAAATATTGAGTTTCGCTTTGGCGGCATTGTGAGCTTCCAAGAGGAGAACACAAGGCTCAATCGCAAGTTCCAGACAAATGTGGTCGAGATGGATACTTTCGCGGCAGATAAGGACGCTGCGAAGCTGCTCAGCGTGAAGACCAAGACGAAAATCACGCGGATCAAGCGGGTCCGTCAGCTGGAGGGAGAGAATGTTATCCTCGACGTGAACCATTTCGTTACCGAGCTGATCCCGGGCCTGACGACCGAAATCGCGGAATCGTCGATCTATGCGTATATCGAGAAGACGCTTGACCTGCATATTAGCTATGCCCAGCGGGTGATCGAAGTCCAGCCCTGCTCCGGGGATGACCGGAAGTACCTTGATTTGAACGGAACCGACTATGTTGTTGTGGTCAAGAACTTCACGCACCTCTATGACGGCAGACAATTCGAGTATACCGAATCAAGGCACCGTCTGGACAAATTCTATTTCTCCGATGTGGCTCGGAGATAATGGAAGCTCACGCAGAATAAATGAATCCCACCTACGCTTAGGTCCCTAAGCTGGTGGGATTTTTTGTACATTTCTTATGATACCTGTCAATGAACACAACATGAGAATATTCTCATCGACTTCTCATACTTCTTCGCAAATGCAGGTGTGCCATTAGTTTCTGTAACTTAAGGTAAATCGTGGTATTTTTTGATGTGTTATGGTGATAGCAGGTGATCAAGACAACTCACCATCAGTTCACATCAAGGGGGAAATTGACCATGATTCGTACACCAAAATTCGGAAAAATGATTCTAGGCACAAGTCTTAGTCTCTCCTTATTATTCACGGGAGGCATGCTTATTCCGCCTCATACAGCACACGCAGCAACTGCATCTGTATCCGTATCCACATCGATCGCAGACAATATCATTGCAACCGGCAAACAATTCATGGGGGTGCCATATAAATTCGGTTCGAAGTCCGGTGTAACCAGTACATTCGACTGCTCATCGTTCACACAGTACGTCTTTAAGCAGAACGGCATTTCCCTTCCGCGTGATTCGAGACAACAATCTCGTGTAGGAACTTATGTGTCGCGGGATCAGCTGAAGCCGGGAGATCTTGTCTTCTTCTATTCGCCGATCCATCATGTCGCAATCTATATCGGGAATGGGCAGCTCATGCACACCTATGGCAAGCCTGGCGTGACGATCACTAGCCTGAGCTCATGGGAGTCTCGGATCAACACCATCCGCCGCGTTCTGCCTGACAATGGACAAGCCGTGACACCAGCAATCGATCAAGGGAACAATACGCAGCCGACAAGCGACCAACCTTCAACCCCATCCCGGCCGCATCATACGAAGCATCGCTACACCAAACATCGGGGATAGCGGTGCCATCAGCCGCTATACGAGAGGAAGTCGGCAACGGCTTCCTCTTCCCCTGTGCCCTTAGGCCTGTTCTTCCCCCTGAACGACATAGACAGGCAATGTGACCTGAAACGTACTTCCTACCCCGAGCGTGCTGCTCACAGTGATCTCGCCCCCATGATTCTGCACCAGCTCTTTAGCAATGGACAACCCAAGCCCTGTGCCGCCTGTTTCTCTAGACCGCGCTTTATCCACCCGATAGAATCGATCGAATATTTTATCCAGATCATCCTTCGGAATGCCGATTCCTGAATCCGCTACGGTGAATAACACCTCTCCATTCCTTTCCCCAACCCGAATAGTAATAGATCCTCCGTCAGGTGTATAGCGTATTGCATTCTCAAAAAGAATGATCGCTATCTGCCGAAGCTGTTCCTCATCTCCTAGGACATATACATAGGGATCTACATGCTCTTCCAGAGATTTATGCGTTACTCCGCGCCATAAAGGCTGAATAGCATCTGTAACAGTGTTGCCTAAATTCACTTTGTCCTGTTTCATGATCATATTGCCTGTTCGCGCTAATGTTAACAATTGATTGGTCAGACGCTGCATGCGTCTGCTCTCTTGATCGAGCGCTTGAATCGATTGCTCTAATACACTTGGATCCTGCTTGCCCCATCGCTGAATCAGTTGTACATGACCTTGAAAAGCCGTCAGCGGTGTCCGCAGCTCATGCGAAGCATTCGAGACAAAGCTTTTCTCCCGTTCAATCTGGTCCTCGAGTCGATCTAATAGATAGTTGATTGTCTGCGCCAGATCAGACAGCTCCTTTGGGGTACACGGCACGGGAATACGCAGCTTCATATCCGTACTATCGCTCATGCCTCGCATCGCATCCATAATGGCGAATAAAGGGCGCATATTCCTTCGTGTAAGATGATAAATGAGCAAAGATCCGATGATCATGCTGAAGATCCCCGTGATGCTTAGAACCTTAATCATAACCCCGATCATATGCGCAATATTGTTCAGCTGCACCTGAATACGAATGGTCATCTTATGCCCATTACTATGATGGAAGTACTCATCGTACAAAAATAAGCCCTGTGTCGCATTCCACTGGAAGGGTCCCAGCCACGTTAATTCCACCTTGTCTGGATCATTCGCATTGGGAGACACCCCCCAACCCCTAGAATGCGCTACCGCTATCCCTTTGGAATTTCGGATCTCCACGTTATAATTCGCATGGTCAGGATAGAGGATCTCATCCAACATCTCCTGCCAGTCTTCGATCGTCTCCTCAAGGCCATCCGTAATTTTCTGCTCCACCGCTTTCAGTTCATGCTTCGTATCCTGTATTAGAAAATAACTGACAGCCCCAATAATACAAACCCCAATAAACAGGATGATTGCTAAAAGACTAAGCACATACCATGCAGTAAATCGGAACATCAATGTGTTGATTGCTTCTCTCATTTGCTTCATTGTCTGTTCAACCCTTAGCTAGGACGTATGACATATCCGACACCACGAATGGTATGTATTAATTTGGGCTTGTGCTTACGATCGACTTTATTGCGAAGGTAGCGAATATAGACATCCACAACATTGGTCTCGCCTGCGAAATCATACCCCCATACCGCTGATAACAATCGATCCCGGCTGATGACCTCGCCCTGGTGCTGCATCAAGTAATGAAGCAGATCGAACTCTCGCTGGGTGAGCTCGATTCGTTCCGCAGCCCGCATCACCTGCCGTTTTCGAATATCGACTACTAAATCCTCCACTTGCAGGACATCCATAGGCGTAAAGTGCCTCTCTCGATTATTACGCCGTAATATCGTTCGGATCCTCGCGAGCAGCTCCTCGATTTCAAACGGCTTGGTGATGTAGTCATCGGCTCCCGTATCTAAACCAGCAATTTTATCACCAATATAATCCCGTGCAGTTAATAGGATGATGGGAACTTCGCTTGTCCTGCGAATTCGGCGGCAGACCTCCAGCCCATCCAGCTTCGGAAGCATCCAATCCAGAAGGATCAGACTCCAATCCGATTGATGAAATAGAGATAGCGCCTGCTCTCCGTCTACAGCTACTGTCACCTCATACCCCTCATGCCGAAGCTCCAACTGGATAAACTGTGCGACATTCGGTTCGTCTTCTACGAGTAATATCTTCGCTGGCGACATCGTCTCACCTCGCTTGACTAGTTACCTGTAGTCTATCCTGAGCTTCTATATTCATGCAGGAGGCGATAGCATACGACGCCGGAGGTTTCCGGCGATAACGAATGAGCGAATAGTAGATTATCACACCAACGCAACAAGCCTAGTACACAGAGGTACTAGGCTTGTTTTGAGCGTATACATATGTGAAGAGCCCCCCTGCAGGGGAGCTCTCACGGATACGACTATATTAGCTCTTCGGTTCGGATTTGCTCGCGTAACGCTTATCCCACTCGGCAAGAACACCATCACGATCTACAGCCGCTTTGATCAGGTCGTTCTTGATCAATTGCTTCAATGGGTCTTGTGCATACCCTTCAGGGATAGATGCTCCCTCTTGTTTGACACTTAGAATCGCATAATTCTTGTTGTACTCTTTCATTGGCGCATCGCTGATCGCCCAGTCCAAGAAGGCTTGTGCTTCTGGCTTGATGTTGTCCTTCTTCACAAGTGCATTGGCTTCAACGTCCCAACCAGAACCTTCGGAAGGGAATACCACTTCAACTGGAGCACCTTTTTGCTTCTCTTGAATACCGCGGTATCCAAAGGACAATCCGATAACAGCTTCACCTGTACCTGCCATTTTAGCTGGTTTCGAACCGGAGTGTACGTACATCAACATATTGTCATTCAATTTGTCCATGTATTTCCAAGCTTCATCGGCACCCATCAATTGCAAGAACGCATTAACCGTCAAATACCCTGTACCGGAGGAAGATGGATTTGGCATCACGATAAGACCTTTATATTCTGGCTTGATCAAGTCTGCATACGACTTTGGAACAGGCAGTTTACGCTTCTCTAGCTCCGCTGTATTCGCAATGATTGCCGTCTCCCATGCATCGATCCCTACCCATTTCGTCGGGTTTGCTGTATCTTTGAACTCTGGCGATACGCGCTCCACACCTTTTGGCGAATAGCCTTCGAGCATTCCCTTCTGATCCAATACGAGTAAGCTCGTTGCAGCTAGACCCCAGATCACGTCAGCTTGCGGGTTATCTTTCTCAGCGACCAATTTCGACGTAATAACTCCCGTTGAGTCGCGTACGATGTTCAATTTCACATTCGGATACTGCTCCTTGTACGATGCCAGGTAAGCTTGAATTTGATCGTCTTCCATTGCTGTGTACACAGTCAATTCGCCGGATTCTGTCGCTTTGGATTCTGCTGGTTTGTCACTCTCTGCAGCCACTTCAGTCGTCGAACCGCCACCTTGTGCACATCCTGCCAATAATCCGATACAGAGCATGAGCGTCATTGCCCATTTGAATGAGTTTTTCATCGCTTCGATATCCCCTTTTCTATTTTTCCAACTGGAATGTCATTGTTCATTACTTGCTTACAAGATCAATATAAAGGGTGAGGATCAAGACAAGATCAACTTAATTTTAAGGTTTTATAAATATTCGCCGGCATAGGCCGCAAGACGTTTCACACTCGCCATGCCTGGGCTCTTGCTGCCGAGGGTGTACAGATCGGTCTCCCCGTAGAAGCCGTGAAAATCACTGCCCCCCGTCGGAATCAATCCATAGCGCTCCGCAATCTCCATCGCCTTCTTCTCCTCGGCCTCACGATGCGTCGGGTGTCGAACTTCAATACCAACAAGCCCTGCATCGATGAGCGTGGGAAGCATGTCCCAGCTGTCATATTGATGCGGATGCGCTAACACCGGCACGCCGCCAGCCTCACGAATCGCGTGCACCGCATCGCGAGCGTCGAGATAAGTCAGCGGAATATACGCAGCACCTGGTGCCGTTCCATTCCCACCGCGTGCGAACAAGGTACGGTACAGCTCGCCATAAATCGTTGTTGTATAGCCTTGATCTATAAGTGCATGCATAATATGTTGTTTGTAGACCCCTGTACCGCCTTCGGCATATCGCTCAACCTGCTCCCACGAAATCCCGTAGCCCGCTTCGTTCAACTGCTCCACCATCTGACGGGATGCAGCCTGCCGTCTTGCAATCAACGGATCGCACAATGCGGATATTGCTGCATGTCCCGGCTTCACATGGAAGCCGAGAATGTGCACACGACGGCTGCGTTCGAAGTCATACCCAGAAATTTCGATCCCCGGTATAATCTGCACCCCAAGTTCCTGCCCAATGTGCTGTGCGCGCTCAAGACCAAGCGTCGTATCATGATCATTGATAGACAACACCTCTACCCCGTTCTTCTGTGCAAGCCCGATCACTTCCTCGATCGTCATCGAGTTATCCGAGATTTTCGTATGACAATGCAAATCGATCATCTGCTGCAGCCTCCCATGCATAATTCGCTTCATGAACCAAGGTGCCGCCCACCCAAGTCTTGCGGACAACCGGATATCCGCCGGCCTCCTCAACGAGCAACAAATCTGCCGTATGGCCGACTGCAATCGAACCATAGGAAGCTTCGATGCCAAGCGACTGCGCTGGGTGGTAGGTCACCATCTTCACAGCCTCGGCCAAATTGCCGATCGTCTCAGCAATCTTGAATACCGATGGAAGCAGCGCTGCCGGGAAATAATCGGAGCACAGAATATGCGCTACGCCCGCTTCGACCGCATCCATCGCCCGCATATTGTTGTTATGCGACCCGCCGCGCACGATATTCGGCGCCCCGATGCTGACGTACATCCCTTGTTCGGCCGCATATTTCGCAGCATCCAGCTTCACTGGGAACTCACTGATCACAGCGCCAAGACGATGCATGTAATCCACCTTTGCAGTCGTATCATCATCATGCGAGGCCATCTGCACCCCTTGCGATATCGCATAATCCGCGAGACGCTGAAGCACGTCCCAATCGACGTTCTGCTTGAACTCAACCAATTGGTTGAGGAGAGCTTCCGCCTCTTCTTCCGTGATCTGCTCATACGCAGCAAGATATTGGCGATAAGATTCCCAGTTCCCGTATTGGCCTTGCCCTGGGGTATGATCCATCAATGACAAGAAATCGATCTGATTCTCGCTAATAAGATCATGAACCTGCTGAATGCCCGCCACATTCGTAATCTCGTACCGATAATGAATCCGATGCCGGATCATCGAGGAGGCCTGGCGTTTGCGCCCGACATAACGAATTATTCGTGCGACCATCTCATCATTGCGCACCGTTGTGCCGTCGGAGGAACAGATCGAATGAAACAGGGTCGTGATCCCGTAACCCGCCATCTTCTTCTCAAGGCTCGCCATCGCCAGCTCTAGCGGAAAAATACTGCTAGGACGCGGTGAAATCTCCTTCTCAATCGAATCGCAATGCAGCTCGATCATGCCTGGCATCACATACATGCCCCCAGCATCCACGACCACGCAAGACTCCCCCGATACAGTAGCTGAAAGCCCTGACGCTTCCTGCACTTCTGCTCGAATCACTTCCTTAATCAAGCCGTCTTGGATAACAAGGTGTCCCTTCACGATTTCATCTGGCAGAATCATCTGCGCATTCGTTATGATTGTTGTCAACATTACACTCCTACACCCCCGACGAGCAGAACAGTCCGCCCACCATATTGAATTCCTTATCCACGACCGATTCCATGAAATCGAGGTCATGAAAAATACCAATCATGCTCGTGCCAAGGCTCTTCAGCTCCATAATCTTATCGCGCACAAAAGCCTTCGAGGCCTGATCGAGCGATGCCGTTGGTTCATCAAGCAAAAGGAACCGAGGGCGTTTCACCATCGCCCGAGCGAGATTCAGACGCAGCTTCTCTCCACCGCTGAACGTGTTCGGATAAGCATGCCAGAGCGGCTCTCTGAGCTGGAAATGGCGCAGCATCTCTGCTGCTTCGTCTACCGCTTCCTGCTGCGACTTCCCGTTCATCACGAGCACCTCGATCACTGCTTCAAAGGCCGTAACCCGCGGCAGCAGCTTCAAAAACTGCGAGACATATCCGATTTCCTGATGTCTAATGTCGAGCACCTCACGCTCTGTCGCCTTCGCCAGATCCACCCGCCCGTACGACAATGAGTTATACCAAATTTCCCCCGCCGTCGGAATGTAAGTGCGATAGATGCATTTCAGGATCGTCGATTTCCCCGCTCCGCTCTTCCCTGTAATGCCAATAAACTCACCGGAATGGAGCGTCATGTTGATATCGCTGCAGCCGGCGATTTGCTTCTGATCGAACTCGTGCAGTGTAAAAGATTTATATAAATTGCGAATTTCGAGCAAGTTATCCATCGAGAACGCCTCCTAGATCATGGAGTTAATTAATGTCTGGGTATATGGGTGCTGCGGATCTTCCATGATCTGATCCGTCAGTCCCTTCTCAACAATACGTCCGTTCTTCATCACGACAGTACGCTGTGTCAGCATCCGAATGACTGCAAAATCATGCGAGACGACGATCATACTGATGCCAAGTTCCCGCTGTATCTGCCGGATCAAATCGAGCACCCGCGCCTGCACGGACACATCCAGCCCTGTCGTCACTTCATCGAGCAGCAAAAGAGGTGGATTGTTCGCCAGCGCCTTGGAGATCTGAACTCGCTGCTGCATTCCGCCACTGAAATATTTAGGCTGATCATCCATCCGTTCAATCGGGATTTGCGTCTGACCGAGCAAGTCCTTCGCCCGTTCTCGGATCTCACTAACATTGCGCCATTCGGCCATCAGCAGCTTTTCTGCAATATTGCCGCCGCTCGAATGGGATAATCGTAGACCTAAATGCGGATTCTGATACACCATCCCCATCAGGTGATTGCGCACCCAGCGCTTCTGCTGACGACTCAACTCGAACAGATTGTCTTCTCCATTCTCGTAGACTTGCAATTGAAAATCGCCTGTCGTCGGCTCCTCGTCGAAATATAAAGTTTTGACCAGCGTACTCTTGCCAGAGCCGCTCTCTCCGATAATCCCCAGTACTTCGCCAGGATACAGCTCCAGATGAATATCTGCGCAAGCAATGACGGTCCCGCAGTTCGGACAGACGTTCCGCCCATGCTCCGGACCTGTAAGCGACATGCAGGAAGAACATCCCGCACCGTATTGTTTACTTAAATTATTAATTCGCAGGATTGGTCCCATCCCAGATCCCCCCGATCTCCACAGATTCGCCTGCTGCTCGCCGCTGCCGTTTCTCACAATAACTCGTATCGGAGCATGCATATTGCTTCGCCCCTGTCTCCGCATCGTATGACTCTTCCAAGTACGTATGCGTACTGCCGCATTTGACACATGGCTGATCGAACTGCTCCACCTCAAACGGAATATCCTCGAATTGCAGCGGTGTCACATCGGTATACGGTGGAATGGCGTAAATCCGTTTTTCCCGCCCTGCACCAAATAGAAATAAGTTATCCGCTTGATGCAGCTTCGGTACATCGAACCGCGGAATCGGCGACGGATCGCACAGATAATGGCCGTTCACCATCACCGGATAATCATACGAAATACGAATCTCGCCGTATTTCACGATATCCTCGTACAAATGAAGCCACATCCGGCTATAATCCCGTTCCGCATGCATACGACGCGTCTCCTGCTCACTCGGCTCGACCGTCCGCAGCACCTCGGGGAGCGGAACTTGGAAGATCAAAATCTGGTCCTCACGTAGCTTCTCTTCCGGGATCCGGTGCCGAGTCTGAATAAGGCTGGCTTCCAGCGAATCCGTCGTCGGCGCAACGTCGCACATCTGGCAGATCAATTCCCGCAAATTACATGCATTGACACTATCGTCGCTGCCTTGGTCGATGACTTTGATCGTATCTTCAGGTCCAATAACGGATAACGTTACCTGCAAGCCGCCGGTCCCCCAGCCGCGCGCAATCGGCATCTCACGAGAACCGAATGGCACTTGATATCCTGGAATCGCAACGGCCTTCAAGGTCTTCCGTCTCAGCTCCCGCTTCGTCTGTTCATCCAGAAAAGCGTAATTATAAGCTTCCATGCGTCGTCGCCTCCTTCTCCTGTTCGCCGTCCTCTTCTGCTCTGCGATCGCCGCTATCATTAATGGAACGAACGCGTTGAAGCTCAGCTTGGAAATCAACATAGTGCGGTAGTTTGAAATGGGAGATAAAGCCCGACGATTCAATGCCGTCGATATGATACAGTACGAACTCCTCATCCTGCGCCGGGGAATCTGCGTTCTGCTGCTGCATCGTCTGATCCAGAATGGACATGGAAATCGCCTTATCTTCGTTATGTCCGAAACAAAGGCCATATCCCACGGCAAATTGCGCACGGCCTGCCGCTTCTCGGTGATTCTCTGCATGGACGCGCACGACCATCTCCGATTCCGTGACTAGTACGCGACCAATGGTCATCTTCTCGCCCGGATAGAACGGATGCTCAATCTCCACCGGTACATACCCAACGCGTAATTCGCCAATCGTCGGATGAACATCGCCATAGCCGCGAACGCTGGAGTAAGCGAAGGCCATTAGCGCCCCGCTCTCACCGCGCGCCATCGTCTGTAATCGCGCAGAACGCGATGCCGGGAAGCTGATCGCATGACGTGTTATGTCATCGACGATATCATCCTCTCCTTGCAGTTCCCCCGTTGCCAACAGCTCTTCCGCTCGCAGCAGTTCAATGACACGCGGGAATACCGGTATTTCGCCTTCGCTAGCTCTCGTCCCCGTTAGCTCTTGCTGCAATGCCTCCGACAAATTCTCGGACAAATACTCTGTCACATACTTCATGATCTCCGATGGATCTTCTTCCATTCGGCTCAAATCCAGTAGCCTTTTGGTATAATCACGGGTTGGTCCAAGATACTGACCTCCCGGCACTTCCTTGAATGTCGCCGAAATTCTGCGAATCACTTCCATATTCTCGGTCTGAATCGGCAGCGTATAGAAATTACGCACCAACGTCGAGCGGAAGGCGCGCAGGAGGAACGATGCTTCCAGTACATCCCCTTCTGCCTGTTTGAGCGCAAGTGCCGCGAGGTCGGGATCGTACAAGGAACCTTCAGACATCACCCGATCAACCGCGAGCCGCATTCCTGTGCGGATCTGCTGCACCTCGAGCGGCGCTCCGCCTTCCTTCCATGGAATATACTTCAGCAGTTTCTCTGCTTCGTGAATCGCATGGCTTCCACCTTTGACTGCGACATAAGCCATCTACGCCACCTCCCAGCTGAATTTGGTGCTACGCGGCACGCAAGCCACGCATCCCGACTCATCAACGAAGATCCAATCGACGCCGAGTGGGAACTCCTCATTACTGGCCCGCCATCCGGATAGCAAGTTTCCTGTGAGCCCATCGATCAAGAGTTCCTGTTCCTTCGCAATGCCAGGGCCGCGCATCGTAAGCTTCACGCTTCCTTTGCGGCCTTCTGAACCTGCGCCTAGCTGACGTACACAGCAGATGATGGTTGCACTCTCATCTGGAAAAGTGAACGTCCCTCGCTTGCAGGAAGCAATGTCTACTCCAGCCTGCGCCCCAGCATCCGTTGTGGCGAGAAATACATAATCACACGTCTCTATAGGCTGTCTGCGCGACAACGTGTAGAGCTGCAGCTGCTCAGCCAGCGACATATCGCCGATGACCTCATACGACACGGATTGGTCGAGCAGCATCATGCCGAGCATAAGCACATAAGCATCTGCCGCATCGCGACGTATGAAGGATGGCGCATCCAGCTGCACAATTTTGCCTGGTCTCGACATCGCATCCAGCACCTGACGATAGACTTGCTGCACCGCATGCACTCGCTCTGCGTTCTTCACACCCGCACTCATGCTTCGTCCTCCTCTTCCGTATCCATCAATTGAAAATCAACCTTCGTTCGCTGGGTCAAGGCGAAATCCGCTTGACGGCGCTCCCGTTGTTCCTTCTCCTGCTTCGCAATCCAAATGCGGAATTGCTCTCGGAAATCATTCCATTTCAACTCCATATTGTGATGCACTGCATCGAGCAGCGCGACAATCCGCGCTTTCTCTAGCGCGTTCCCCATGACGATGCCATAACCGACAACCCCATCAACCGTTAACGTCGCTTCGGAGACGAAGATCTCTCCTGCATTGAACACGTGACGCTGAACCGATTCTTGGGCACGCATCATCACCATGCCAAGCGACGGTTCATTCACATCCTCCACACGCCCCAGTTGAGCAATATGCCCACCCCATGGCCGCAGCGCTTCGACATCCAGCTCAGCAATGACCGCGGTATAACCGCCCATTCGCGTATGCTTATCCAACATTCTGATCGCTCCCCTCATCCTTCTCGTGTCATTTATCGATCATGCTACCTATTTCGCCTGAATCCAGCTCGTATCGTATGACTCAAGCGTCTTCGCCCACGCCTCCGGTAATTCGATATCACAGATGATCATATCCACCTCGCGAATATCGGCGATTTTGTACATTTTCACTTCTCCGATTTTGGATCGATCCGTTACGATAACGGTCTGTTCCGACCGCTCAATGAACTTCCGTGTCAAGGAGCCGCGCTCCGCTTCATACCCGGTAATCCCCATCTTCAGCTGAATACCGTCAATCGAGATGAATGCTTTGTCAGCATGGAAAAAATCCAGCATTCGCTCCGCTAGCACACCCGTCACGCGATCCTGTTCGGAGTTCACGACTCCACCGAGGAAGATGATCTCGGCGTCCAACATCCCGCGATTCTTATACTGCTGAAGCAGCTGCACGGCAGGCAGCGAATTCGTAATCACCTTAAGCTGCTTCACATTGGTCAAATAATGGATCATTTGCAGCGTCGTCGTACCATCATCGATAAATATCACGTCATAATCTTGCACAAGTCCGGCACAGGCACGGCCGATCTTATCTTTCTCAGGGGCGAATAAATGCTCCCGCTGGGCAACACCCGGCTCCATCCGACCTAAGGTCAGCTTCACCGCCCCGCCATAAACCCGCTTAAGTTTATTCTCCTTCTCGAGCTCTTCCAGGGTCCGGCGGATCGTCTCAAAGGAGACCTGTAGCGTATCCACCAGCTCATCGCTGCGAATCTTGCCTTCAAGATGAATTTTGTTCACGATATATTCCTTGCGTTCTAATGCACTTAATGACACAACCATCCCTCCAATTCACAACCATAATGTAAGGGATTCATGTCAAATGGACATCAAATGCACATGAAGATTATGTAAAGATGTGTTTTTCATGTGGGTTGGTGTGTGATTGAGAGTTCGCATATTGTGAGAGGACAAGACGTAGAATGGAATGAGGAAACTTCTATTGATGCATTTCTAGCAATGAGCGGCTGGGGATATTAGTAAGACAAGCAGAATTAACGCCTAATAAGGGAGGACATGTGATGGGCAATACATTCGTATTCGCTGTGGGAAATGCTATCGCGTTCGTGCTTGTACTCGTCATGAATGGTCTGGCAGAATGGCTGCCGATAGGGGGACATACCACAGGTGAAATCTCGGCGATGAACCCCTCCCGCCTAACTCCTGCTTCCTATGCATTTCTCATCTGGGGAATGATCTATGCTGCACTGCTCGTATTCATTATCTATCAACTGCTGCCTGCTGGACGGGCCCGACCGGAAATTCAGCAGATCGGCGGATGGTTCATCGTTAGCTGTGCGATGAATATTGTCTGGCTGCTGCTGTGGCATTATCAATATATCGAATCCACCCTGTTCATCATGCTCGCACTGCTCATCGCCTTGATCGCCATCTATTCGCGTACCCGCATACCAGGACCGCCCGTTCGGGACGCGGCCTATTGGCTGCTCGGCGTGCCGTTTAGCCTCTACCTCGGCTGGGTGGTGGTTGCAACGCTCACAAATCTCTCTGTCTTCCTCACGCACGCATACGGTCAGGGAGAAATTGCAGGCTTGTCTCAAGTTACGTTGTCCGTATGGCTGCTGATCCTTACGGGATTCATTGCGCTATGGGCCGCAACGCGCCAACATGATCCGTTCTTCCTGCTCCCGATCGTCTGGGGACTGATTGCGATCGGTGTCGGGCAGACGGAGACAGCAGCCATTGTCTACACCAGCTGGATTGCCGCCATCTGGCTTGGCATCGCTGCGCTGCGTATGGCATGGCGATCTTTCCGCTGGCAATGCGTCACGTGATGGGATCACGCTACAGCGGGCCATTTAACTGCTTTTTATCAGTTATTTCGAGCCAAAACGCTCCACAGTGCGCAATTAACTGCTTTTTGTCAGTTATTTCAGCCAGAAACGCGTTACAGTGCACCAATTAACTGCCTTTTGTCAGTTATTTCGAGCCAAAACGCCTCATAACGTGCCATTTAACTGCCTTTTGTCAGTTATTTCAGCCAAAAACGCGCCACAGCGCGCAATTAACTGCTTTTTGTCAGTTATTTCAGCCAAAACGCTCCACAGCGCGCAATTAACTGCCTTTTGTCAGTTATTTCAGCCAAAAACGCGCCACAGTGCAACAATTAACTGCTTTTTATCAGTTATTTCAGCCAAAAACGCGCCACAGTGCAACAATTAACTGCTTTTTATCAGTTATTTCAGCCAAAACGCTCCACAGCGCGCAATTAACTGCCTTTTGTCAGTTATTTCAGCCAAAAATGCGCCACAGTGCACCATTTAACTGCTTTTTATCAGTTATTTCAGCCAGAAACGCGCCACAGTGCACCATTTAACTGCTTTTTATCAGTTATTTCGAGCCAAAACGCCTCATAGCGTGCCATTTAACTGCCTTTTGTCAGTTATTTCAGCCAAAAACGCGCCACAGCGCGCAATTAACTGTCTTTTATCAGTTATTTCAACCAGAAACGCGCCACAGCAAGCATATAACTGCCTTTTATCAGCTACTCCACGCAATCCGATCATTAACGCGCCCCCTACTCAGACAGAGAATCTCGCACCTACCATATAACACACAAAAATCCCTAGGCGCACTAAGCTCCTAGGGATTCATATTTACCGGACCGCCAAGCGTCCGTTATTCGTTGCAGTTCAATCTTAGAATTGGTTCCACACAATCGTCTCGTCTGCTGTAAAGCGAGGGCTCGGACGGCCTTCTTGCGCTGCTTTACCAACCGAGATCAGCATCAATGGGATGTAGCGGCTAGGCACATTGAATTGCTCCGCGAATTGCACGGCATTGTAGCCGCCCATTGGGCAAGTGTCGTAGCCTTTTGCTTTGGCAGCAAGCATCAATTGCATCGCAGCAAGCGAACCGTTCAAAATCGCGGAATCGCGCGCAACTTGTGGGCTCTTATAAGCGCCTTCGATTTGACCAACAAGCGCATCCTTCACTTCTTGCGGCAATTGACCCGCTTTGACTGCACCACCGAAGATCGGCTCTGCATTTTTGTTCGCTTCAAGATCGCCTAATACCGCGATAACAGCCGAAGCTTGAACCACTTGCTGTTGACCGTAAGCGATTGGAAGCAATTTCTCCTTTTGTGCTTGCTCGTCGATAACGACGAATTTCCAGTGCTGCAAGTTCCAAGCGGATGGTGCTTTCGTAGCTGTCTCAATCAGCTCCACAAGTTCTTCCTTGGAAATTTTGAATGATGGATCATATTGCTTAACCGAACGGCGATCCGTTACCACTTGCATGAAATCTACAGATGTTGTTGTTGACATGATTTATTCCTCCAGTCGAATGTAAAAATGCAATATAAGTTACATGAAATCCGTTTTTTATTATACATAATTCAACTTAAGTTGCAAACAAAAATATAGCGACTTGTTTTTGGATACGTAATTATTCTTCGTGAGCTACTTTCGACTTAGGCTTCGTTGTTAAAATAAACTTTATAGAAGTACATTTTGCGTTCCTCATCGTACCCTTTTTCCAGATAGTCGAAGCTCTCATTGTTGACCTTGATCTCGATATTGGTGTCGAGCTTAATGTCATTTTTGAACTGACGTTTTACCTTGCGAAGCGCGGTCTGCGAGATGTTAAAATCCGTCAAAGGCGGCAGTTCCTTCATCTCCTCGTATGTCTCCTTATAAGTCTTGAACATATCGATGTACTCCGGATCGCGAATAACCTCATCATAGAATACATCCTGCGTGAACTGCTCATTGCTCGCAAAATGCTGGATCGTCTCGTTCAGGAAGACCAGCTTCTCTTTCTTCTCGAACTGATCATGGGTCGTCGCGACGACATCGTCGTAGAAATCCGAGCACATCCGAATGTATTGATCGGTCATATAGTGCTCGTCCACCACATCCCTCACCTGGAGGAAATCATCCCTCCAATAGACTGCCTCGTTCTGACTTCCCTTATTCGATAAGTCGACCAGGCTGACATGGAACCCAGAAGACGCTTGGTAATTGAAAATAATGCATCCTTTATCCAATTTCTTGATGTTCACGCCTTGCTCGTATTGAAGCTCGAACGCTGACGAATCGCGCTCATCAATTTTGAGGAATTCATCCTTATGCTCGGATTTGAAGATACCCACGGCGTCGACTTTGAAATTATCGTATAGAATATTGTTGAAATGTACGACGTACAACTCACCCGACTTAATCTGGGGATGCGAAGATTGTTCATAGAGATGCCGTAATACATGCACCGATTGGTCGTAAAATGTCGTACTGTCTTGGAAAATCGCATTCGCAAACGTATATACTTCATTGAGCGCCAAGTCGGCCTCGTGATGGAACCGGTACGTCGCATCGAACTTGAACGAAGCGAGAAAATACTTGAGCAGCGCAGCACGAAGCTCGTCATTATCAATGACGGTCAGCTCCTTCGCGATGATGACTCCTTCGTCCTTCGATTTATTGCCTACTTTATGAATAACAAGATCTTGAATTTCGATATTGGTTAGATTGATCATTCGCTCTGGTCTCCCTCTCTCCTACACATCACCTTCGTGGTCTACATCAAGACACTTCCCCAGTATACTCGAAAATAAATCGCATAGGCAGACTTGACCTGGAATTCCCTTATGATTGTCTGGCCTGATATTCCGCAACGCGCCGCGACCGCTCCGCCTCCGACAGCCTTGGGCAGGTCAGGCAATAGGAACTCTCCTCCGTCTTATACGCGAGGCAGCACGCGCTCTTCAGCTTAATCTTCTTCCCAGCTTCGTACGGACTGTCCATATAACGGAACTTCACTAGGAACGGATTCCTCACCCGTCCAAATACCGCAGGAGGCAGCTGATGGCGCAGCACGTCCATGTCCTCCGCGAGGTGAATGCGCTGCACTTCATCGATCGGATCTTCCAGCCATTGCTCGTAATAATATTCGAAATAGGTCGGAATGATCCCCCACAACGCCCCGACACTAATCCCTGCGGCAGAAGCCAGGGACTGCAAAATCGGACGAACTTGTTCGCTGTAAAAAGAAGTCATGAGCGACTTAACGAGCAGCGATCGATTCGCCAGCGGTACCGTCGTCCCCTGAATCGCCTTCAGGTCGAACTTGAGCGTAACATATCCGTCCGGATGGCGGGCAATGCGAACGCGCAAGATGTTCATCGACAGATCCAGATGGACTCCGCAGCGCCAAATCGCGTAATGAAATGCCGCGAACATACGGGCAAATTGTGCGGTGAAATAGGTCGCCGCCACATCCAGCGAGTGTGCCTTCAGCTCCGGCGCATAGGCGTTCAGAAAGGCGAGTGCGCCTTCCCGGTCCGCGAGGCGAGACAGCTCGAAGGTGGCAATGACGGGCGATTGATCCTGATGGGTAATCATATATTTATCTAAGATCTCAGTTGGAATAAGCAATGGAAGATCCTCCTTCAATGGATGAAGCACGTGCGATATGATTCGGGTCATTTCACAGTCTGATAATGATAATTAATATCAATACCAAAATGATAATCTTCCATCTTCACCCTGTCAATTCTAATACGTGCGCACGACAAATCGCCCATCTTCCATATGGAGGAGACGGGCGATCGATACATACGAATCTATAAACCAATAGTACGATATCGATTTAACGTGTATGTTGGACGGTCTTGCATTAAAGGACCTGCAGACAAACCGGCTTAACCACTTCAATACGGTCCACCGTTGCCTCAGGCATCCCTTCCGCATTCAACCGGATCACGATGATCGAATCCGAATTCTGATTCGCGGCTAGGATATATGGCGCATCTGGCACCAGCGTAAAGTGGCGCGGGAAATTCCCTTCTGTTGATACATGGCCTACGTATCGCAGCTCGTTCGGTTCTTGAACGTGGAACATCGCAAGACTATCTTCCCCACGGTTCGAACCGAATACGATCTTACCCGAACCGGAGACGGAAATCTCAGCGCAGTAGCTCTCCCCTTGGAAGTCTGGTGCCAGCGTCGACAGCTTCTGTACCGCCGCTAATCCACCAGTCGAACGATCGATTTCGAACACTTCTACTTCGGAAGTCAATTCATAGATTACATAGACATAAGGTGCTTCGGGATGGAAATCCAAGTGGCGCGGTCCAGAGCCTGGGGCCAGATGGGCAATCGAACGTTCAATCAATTTCCCCTCTGAGGTGAGTTCGTAGGTCACGACTTGATCCAGACCAAGATCAGCGACGAGGAAATACGGCGTTCCCGGAATCTGCTTAATGGAGTGCGGGTGAGGCGCTTCCTGACGGTCTGCACGAACACCGTGTCCCGTATGCTGCACTTGATCCGACATCGCACCAATCTCACCCTCTGAGGTGAGCGGATAGACACAAATGCTGCCTGAGGAATAGTTCACAAGCAACAGATAGTCGCCCGATGCATCTACCACGACGTAGCAAGGATCTGCACCTTGGGTAGATTGTCGGTTCACTTCCTCCAGCGTGCCCTTCTCAAGATCATAACGCAAGGACACAACGGCCCCTTCCCCCGTCTCACTCACAGCATATACGCGGCCGCGAGGAGCATCGACGGTCAGAAACGATGGATTCGCTACACCAGCTGCGCCGCCTACCCGCTTCAGACGTCCCTCAGCTTGATCGAATTGAAATAAATGAATGCCCTCTTCTTCCTTTGGTGCATAAGACCCAACAAAAACTGCTCTGTTCTGCATCATTTCGATATCCTCCTTCGTCACCTAACACGAATCAACGATTTATGTATTACACACGCGGATCACGATACTCCCATTTTACCTTCTTTTTCCGTTCGTTTCACCACTTGATTTCATCCCCACAAGTGGTGCTTTGGCTATGGTCTCGATACGATTCAGGTACTTTGCAGGAGCCCCGATAACGATTAAAAAACCCGACCTTGGACAGGTCGGGCTGTATTCGCAATACATGTGCTAAATTTTAAATTTCCCGACTTGCGATTGCAACTGCTCTGCCATTGTCGAGAGTGAGCCCGCCGATATACTGATTTCTTCCATTGAAGCGAGCTGTTCTTGTGTCGCAGCAGATACCGTCTGCGATTCTGCAACTGCCAATTCAGCCGCTTGTGAGATCGAATTGATCGAACCAACCACTTGCTCGGTGTTTACCGACATTTGCTGCACACTAGCAGAGACGTTCTGAATCTCATCAGACACCTGACTGATCGAATGATGAATATGCTCGAACGCTTCGCCTGCTTGGTTCACCGTGCGAATTCCTTCAGCGACTTCTTTGCGTCCAACCTCAACGGATTCCTGTGTCGTCTTCGACTCTTTCTGGATCACCGTGACCAGTTCCGTAATCTGCTGCGCCGATTGTGCGGATTGTTCTGCTAAATTACGCACTTCGTTCGCGACCACGGCAAACCCTTTGCCGTGCTCCCCCGCTCTTGCCGATTCGATTGCTGCATTCAACGCGAGCAGATTCGTCTGTCTTGCAATCTCCGTGATGATCTGTACGATCTCTCCGATATCCTTGGAACGATTCGCTAGACCTGCTATCACGTGAGATAAATCTTCCATTGTATGATTAATCGATTGCATCTGCTGTACCGCGGACTGAATCGCTTCGTTTCCTTCAACAGATTTCTCTGCGGTTGCAATAACGACCTGCGATACGCTCTGCGCATTCGCATTGATCTGCTTCACGCCTTCCGACATCTCATGGACGGCTTGGACGCACTCGGATACGCTCTGCACCTGATGTTCTGTCCCCTCTGCAACACGCTGGATCGATGCTGAGATTTGGACGGTCGCTTGACTCGTCTGCACGGAGCCCGCATTTAGTTCTTCGGAAGAAGCAGCGACATGTTCTGCCCCCGCATGGATTTCCTTAAGCAGCTGATGCAGATTGCTCTTCATTCGATTGAAAGAGATCGCGAGATCACCAATTTCGTCACGGTTCTTAATGGCCAATTCCGGCTCTGTCAAATCACCGTCTGCAATGAGGGAGGCCGATTGAGAGATACGACGAAGCGGTTTGCTAATCAGGACAGATACCGCATAACCAATAACCATTGCTAGGATCGAAGTAACCACAATCATAATCAGATTCATTAGCTTCAGGCCGTTAGACATCGCTTGATTTTCCTTGCTGCCCTCATCGAGCAGTTGCTGCTGCGCCTTCACCATTTTCTCTACTTCATATTCCATCTCACGGCCAATCGGGATGATGCTGTTCACCGCTTGCTTCTCCGCAGCATCGAAATCCGTCTTGGATAGTGCAATGACCTTATCCGACTTCTCGACGAAGGATTTGCTTAATTCCACCAATTTGGCGATTGATTTCTTGTCGCTATCCTGCTCCGCCATTTTCCCGAGCGATTCCAGCTGCTTCAATTGCTGTTCATTGATTTGCTTGAATCGCGTTAACGACTCTTCCGTCTCGGAGAGCAAGTAATCGCGTAGTCCGCTGGTCTGAGCAACCGTGCTCTTGGATATATTCGAGACGCCTATCAGAATATCGACCCTCCGTTCCAGCAGGTCCTGGTACGAATGGTCCATCTTGGTCAAGCTGTTGAAAAGAACGATACCTGAGATGATTAAGATAGCCACAACCGCGAGGAACCCGCCGATTAATTTCTTCCGAATGCTGAATCTCATCTTTTCTCTCCTTCCAATCCAATGGTCTATTTTTCCAAGTAATTATAGCTTGATTTTCCCCAACATTCCAGCATAATCCAATAAAGTTTTACAAATCTCTACAATTAACGACAAAAAAAGACACGACGATTCGAGCTTTTCATGCCCGTTCGAATCGTCATGTCTGTCTCATATATTATATCGGTCAAATGTCCTAAATTGTGAACTTAGACGTCTGAGCCTGAAGCTGCTCCGCTCGCTTTGAGAGCGATTCGACAAAGGATGTGAACTCTTCCATTGACGCTAACTGCTCCTCTACAGCTCCTGTAACCGTCTGCGATTCTGAAGCTGAACGTTCAGTCATTTCAGAGATAGCATCCATCGACTTCACGACTTGAGCTGTATTCACATTCATCTGCTCGATACTGCTAGAAGCCAATTGAATCTCATCCGAAACACGAAGAATTGCAGACTGGATATGACCGAAGGCTTCTCCCGCTAGGTTTACAATCCGGATTCCTTCTTGGATCTCCTCCCGTCCCGCTTGGAAGGATTGGACTGTTGAATCAGAATCGCGCTGAATCTTCGAGATCAGCTCCGTAATCTGCATGGCTGATTGCGATGATTGCTCAGCGAGTAACCGAATTTCTTGCGCAACCACAGCGAACCCTTTGCCATGCTCTCCAGCACGCGCAGACTCTATGGCTGCATTAAGAGCTAGCAGGTTCGTCTGCTTGGCGATACTCGTAATGAGTTCTACCATCTTATTAATATGCTTCGAACGATCACCAAGATCGACAATGATCTGGAACAACCCGTCAATTGTCTGCTCTATCGACTTCATTTGCTTAATTGCAGCTTGGATGGACTCGTTCCCTTCCTCTGATTTCTCACGCGTGACGACAACTGCTTCAGCAACTTGCTGCGCGTTGTCCGAAATCTGCTGCGCACCTGCGGATAATTCCTGCATGGCTTGTACACAGACGGTCACATTCTGAACTTGATGATCCGTCCCTTCCGCCACACGGGTAATCGATACCGCAATCTGTTCCGTCGAGCGATTCGTCTGATCCGCGCCTGCCGCAAGCTCTTGGGAAGAAGCTGCTACATGCTCCGCACCCTCCGATATCTCGGCAAGGAGATGGCGAAGATTGCTGCTCATCTGATTGAAGGATTGCGCGAGGTCGCCTATCTCATCCCGGTTGCGAATCTGGATATCCGGGTCCGTTAAGTCCCCATTTGCGATATGCTGCGCCGACCGAGAGATCTTTACAAGCGGTCTGCTTATTAAGCGGGACAGCAGGTAACCGATGACGATCGCTAGCAGAAGCGCTAGCCCGATCGAACTATAGCTTAGCACTTTCAAGTCTGAGACCATCGATGAATTCTCAGCCGTACTCTGCTTCAACACTTCTTCTTGATTCTTCGCGATCTTGTTCGTGATGCTCTCCATCTGCTGACCGACAGGGATCAGATTTGCCGTTGCATCTTTCACCGCGCCTTCCCGATCCGTCGCTGCCTGATTAATGATATTCTCTGCCTTCAGGTTGAAATCACGACTCAAAGCGACCAGTTGATTCATCAGTTGCTTATCCTCTTCCTTCTCCATTAACTGAAGTGTACCGTAAATAAGCTGAATTTCACCCTGACTAGCTTGCTGCATCGCTTGAACATTCTTCTCATCATTGGTAAGCAAGAACTGTTGAAGGCTGCTCGTATGTTGGGCCGTATATGTAGATATGCGTTCAACGTGTGACAAAATCTGGGTGTCCCGCTGCAATAATGTCGTATACGATTTATCCATGCGGTTCAAGTTGATCAGAAGAAAACCACCTGAACTCACTAACAAAATCGCTACGATGAGAAAACTGATGATTATTTTTCTAGTTATGCTAAACCTCATTCTCACGTGCCCCCCATGGTATATAATGCAATCTATATTGCCCCATTTTATACCATTGGTCACAAAATATCACCAACCATTTTCATATGAAAACAACGGAATCTCCAAGAATGAACCTCTGATTCAAGAAGATAGATAAAATTCATATTATTTGACCACCGGTTCTACAATTGTGCAGACGAACAAAAAAAAGCACGCCAGGATATCCTGACGCGCATTTATTATTAAATCCTTTTCACCGAATCCCGATACACCATTTTGCCTTTGATCTGCACACGACCGATTTGCTTCATCGGATCCTGCAGCTTACCGATGATCCCTTGCACCGCGACACGCGACATTTCCAACACATCCACCTCTACGGTTGTCAATTGTGGATCGGAGATCGTCGAGTAAATATCATTATCGAAGCCGACCACGGTAATATCCTCAGGTACAGCGTAGCCCCGCTTACGCAGCTGTGCGATCACACGGAACGCAGCCTTGTCGCAATTACAGACAAACGCTGTCGGCAGCTGCTCAGGCAGCTCGACATCGACCATCAGCCCGCGTGAATCACGATCCGATAATACATACGCCGGATTAAGCTGCAGATGGTTCTCCAGCAGACTTTTATAGTAACCTAGGTAGCGGTCTTGAATACTGCTCGTAGAATAAATGTTACCGACATACCCGATCTCGCGATGCCCCATCTCGACCAGATAATTCGTCAACTCATAGGAAGCGAAGAAATTATCCATCACGACGGCATCCATATCCGTATGCTGGTCATAGAAATCCAAGAAAATGATAGGTACATCGGTTTGCATCATATGCTCCACATAATTGGCATGGATCTGCCCTAAGAGGATAAACCCATCAACCTTCTTCTCATGATAGATCCGAGGCAGTACATCCTGCGCCTCATCCTCTTCACTGAGGATATGAAGAATACCCGAGTAATGGTAAGGATCAAGCATCGTCGTGATCTGCTGATAGAACCGGAAGTAGAAGGATTGCACCTCGACGGCGAACCTTTCCGGGATGATGACGCCAATGTTATACGAGCGCCCTTCTTTCATCGACTTGGCCAGATTGTTCATCCGATAACCCATTTCATCGGCCAGCTGTTTAATTTTTTGTTTCAGTTCATCGCTGACGCCTTCTTTGTCATTCAGCGCCTTAGATACTGTCACCGTGCTAACGCCGAGTTTCTCCGCCAAGTCACGCATGGTAATCTCACGATTCTTCAAGATAACCGTCCTCCGATACAACATATCTACTTATAGATTACATTCATCTCGTTCTATCATGCACGACTAGCCCTGACTTAGCAACTCTAGATTATTCGCAATCAACGCGGAGCGCTGCCTTACGCAATCTAATGAACGGTATGGATCCTCTGGCGTGTTGAATGTGTAATCGACCAATTGATCAATCGTCGTCGTCGCAACATGCAGCCGCGTATCACTGGAGGCATAGTAGATGAACACTTCATTCTTCTCATTCACAACCGCACCGTTGCTGAAAATAACGTTCGACACATCCCCCACACGTTCCTCATCGTACGGTGCGATTAGATGACCGCCCGGCTTCGCGATCACTTGGGTCGGATCTTCCAGGCTCGTCGCGAATACATACAAGACATACCGCAGCCCCGCTGCCGTGTTCCGCACCCCATGCGCGATATGAATCCAGCCCTTGTCCGTCTTAATCGGCGCAGGTCCCTGGCCATTCTTCACCTCGTAGACGGTGTGGTAGCGCTTCTCATCCAATACCGTCTCGAGCTGAATTACCGGATTCAGAATATCTGGGCATAAGCCAAAAGCAATACCGCCGCCAGAGCCTGTCGAGATGAAGCCGTCCTGCGGACGTGTGTAGAACGCATACTGCCCGTCCACGAACTCCGGATGGAGAACCACGTTACGCTGCTGCGGCGAAGGCGTCTGAATGTTCGGCAGCTTCTCCCAATACTTCAAATCTCTCGTGCGCACGAGGCCCGCTTGCGCGACGGCGCTCGACGTATCGAAAGGCGATGCCTCTGGATCTTTCCGCTCCGAGCAATAGATGCCGTAGATCCAGCCATCTTCATGCTGTACGAGGCGCATATCATAAATATTCGTCTCGTCCTCATCGTCATTCTCCCACGATACCGGGTAATCCCAGAACCGGAATTGATCCACCCCGGTGTCGCTCTCGGCAATGGCGAAGAACGATTTGCGATCTAATCCCTCCACGCGAGCTACAACGTAATATTTGCCGTTCAAGTAGATAGCGCCAGCGTTGAACACCGCATTGATGCCTAGGCGCTCCATGAAATACGGATTCGTCTTAGGGTTCAGATCGAACCGCCAATAGAGCGGTGCGTGATGACGCGTCAATACCGGATAGGTATAGCGATCGTACAACCCGTTATAGAAGCTCTCTTTTTTCGTATTGCGCCGGCCTAGCAGCTCCTCCTGCGCACGCAGTAATTCCGCATATTTCTCGTGGATCATCCTTCGCCACCCTCTCCATGGATTAGGGCATGAAATCTTGGTTACGTCATGCCTTTTAAGTTGTTAGCTAATCGTTAACTTAACTAAACTTATCGTATGCGAAGGAATAGAGCCTGTCAATGAGCTAAATCGGCTTTTCTCTCAGAAAATACATTGTTCTAGATTGAAAAAACTTGCATACAGCATCTTTCGATATTAAGCTAAAAGTATAAGTTCAAAAAGTCGGCATTTCAGCACCGAGAAGGTTGCGAGAACCTGAAAAAGGAGGAACGGAGTTTAGGCGAAACCTAAATGAGTACCGGATTTCGAAGGTGAACGTAAGATTCGATGTCGACTAGGCTTCTTAAATGACTTCGTGATCAAATGATGAATTTTTGAACTACCTCTAAAAGTATATGAAAATTGCGAGTTGAATGGAGTCAATGCCTATGGAAAACCTATTCAGCATCATTGAACGTGAAATTGCTATTTTCGGTCGTCGCGCAGAGGCGATCCGCATTGCTTATTTGAATCACAAAGAGATTGATCGCTCTACGTATCTATTGCTGCGTCTATTACTAGATGAGGGTCCTCTAGCAATCAAATCGCTTGCGGATGCGCTTCATCTAGACATTTCCACCGCAAGCAGGCAGACCGCTGCCCTCGAAGGGAAAGGGTTCGTCGAACGCCTTTCCGATCCGAGCGATGCGCGGGTCAAGCTGCTGCAAATTACCGAGCTTGGACAGAACCAGTTGCATGCCTTTGTAGTGTCGCGACAAGAGTTCTATGCGAAGCTGCTTGAGGACTGGAATGAGGAAGAATGCCGTCAATTCGGCGAGAGCTTGGCACGCTTCAACCGCACGATTGAAGAACGACGCCTAGAGCGCGAGAAATCCGAATAACACGATAGATCATGGCACGTATTGCACTTCAAGCAAGTTTGATTAGCAAGAAATGAAAACCCTTGCAACCTCAGTCTGTTCTCCTTACCATTTATCCGCATGCCAAAAGGCGATTTCAGAAGACATTATTTGTTCTTCCGAAACGCCTTTTTTTATTGAAAATCGACATCATTTAACATCATTTCTCAATCTTAAAATTTGGATGTAAATGGATATTTGTTATCAATTTTGACATCATTTTATGAATGAATGACCATGCGCTTGTCATTTTTATTCCTAGAGTACCAAGGGTTTTCCCACCTTGTAATAAATTACCTGACCTCATTCACGAACAAGACTGTTACAATTTGAAATAAGTCTGCCAATTAAATACCAACTTTTGGAGGTGCTTGCATATGATCATGAAGCCTGGGCAATTGCAACGCAAGCTGGAAGAACTCGAAGAGAAATTGAAGCATACTTCGGAGCCTTCGTATGTATTCAGACCCGGAGACCCTGTCCGCGTCGGAATCCTGCAAGATGCTGTTGTAGCAGAGGTACTCCATGAAGGCAAAATCTATCTCATCGACTATACCTATATCGATAAGAACTACGGAAATCCGATCCGACATGAGCATACACGCAACTATTTTGGCTGGCTGGAGGTTCGAAAGCCGATCCCTGAGACATCGGATACGATCATTCGCAATACCGATATGAATGTTCGATTTACGTTCCGTATGTTATCCGAACTACTCCAACGTGTATACAACTTCGGTATGAATCTGGATCCAGATTACCAGCGTGATTACGTCTGGGAGCAAGAGGACAAGGTTCGTCTGATCGAATCCGTGTTCAGCAATGTCGATATCGGTAAATTCGCCGTGATTCAACGGGATCCGAAGACTTGGGTTCGATCCGGACTTGGCTATGAAATTGTAGACGGCAAACAACGCTTGATGACACTGATGGCTTATTATGAAGACCGATTTGCATGGAACGGCAAGAAGTATAGCGATCTGACCGCCAGAGAGCAGAATCATTTCATGAACTATCCGATTGTGTTCGCAGAAGTGAAGGATATGACGCGAGAGCAGACCTTGCGGTATTTCTTAATGCTGAACACGGTTGGCAAGACCATGGACGCAGAGCATCTAGAACGTGTACGTGCTGAACTCAAAACGGTGGAATAAGAGAGCTCATCCATTTCATACGATTTTACGATGAGGTTACAGGAGATTGCCTTAATCACTTCGTATGAAGGAGCGGATCGAATTTGGGTTACTTTGTCGAGGTAGAGCCCCGTGTGAAAATATATGTGGAAGATGTGGGATCCGGCGAACCCGTCGTTTTCATTCATGGATGGCCGGTGAATCACCAAATGTTCGAATATCAGACCACGATCCTGCCCAGGTATGGCTATCGATGCATTTGTATTGATATTCGTGGGTTTGGCCAATCGGATAGCCCTTGGCACGGTTACTCGTATGACCGGTTATCCGACGATGTGCGTACCGTTATTGACGCCCTCAAGCTGGAGCGCGTTCGACTCATCGGGTTCTCGGTGGGCGGCGCGATCGCCATTCGCTACATGGCCCGTCATTCTGGACGCAAGATCGCACAGCTTATTCTGCTGGGATCAGCATCGCCAAGCTTCACGAAACGCCCCGACTTCCCTTATGGCAATACGGTTGCAGATGTCGATGCGTTGATCGAACAGACTTCGGTTAATCGTCCGCAGATGATCGAAGATTTCGGCCGCAAATTCTTCTTCAGTCCGATTACGGAGAGTTTCCGCGACTGGTTCCAACTGCTCGGGCTTCAAGCGTCGAGTCACGGCACCATCGCGCTCGCAGAATCACTCCGTGATGAAGACTTAAGGCAGGATCTTGACAAGATCCTCGTTCCGACAACGCTTCTGCATGGCGTCAAAGACAAAATTTGTCCCTACACACTCGCACTAGCGACGCACAAAGGGATTCCCGGTTCCGTTCTTATTCCTTTTGAGAAGAGCGGCCACGGCCTGTTCTATGATGAACGCGAGAAATGTAATGAATTGATTCTTAAAGCACTGAGAGAAATTCAGACGACCAAATAACCATGACACATACACCTAACCAATACACCAAACCAAAAGAGCACCCGGATCCAAGTGATCGGGTGCTTTTCGATTTACACGGTATAGCTTAGCGAAGCCATACCGTCTTCTCTGCGGCAGGAATTCGCTTGCTCTGCGGCGCATCCATATCGGGATAACCTACATAGATTAAACCTACAAGCCGTTCTCGGCCACTCAATCCGAAGGCTTCCTGCATGATCGGATGATACATCGGGTCACCCGTCCGCCAGACTGCGCCAAGTCCTAGCGCATGTGCTGCAAGCAGCATGTTCTGCACGGCTGCATGTACCGCAGCATACTCCTCGATCTCCGTTACATTCGCATCATCTGCTGGCGTTACAGCTACCGCAATGACGATTGGCGAACGAAATGCCTTCTTCTCATGATTGCTGCGCTGCTCAGCTTCTTCGTCCGTAGAGAGTCCGCTCCCTTGAGAAAGGGCAATATCCGCATAGGCCCGTCCAAGTACGCGACGCCCTTCACCTTCCATGACGAAGAACTTCCACGGCTCTGTACGCCGATGGTTCGGCGCCCAAGTTGCCGCTTCTAATAATTGCTCGATCTGTTCCTGCGGCACCGCGTCCTGCTTCACTTTCCCGATGCTGCGTCTATGCTGAATGGTTTCGAATACGTCTGTCATCTCGTCATATCTCCTGTCAATTATAATTTTAACGTTTATCCCATCATTTTAACATAAATATCCTATTCCCAAGCAAAGAACGAGTTATTTACGCGCTGTGGAACGAACCACCCCAAATATTTTACAATAGGAGTATCTAATACGTACGAAGGAGATCGTATGGAACCGACACTTGAAACGTTATATACCACTTACCGGGGCTTGCTTCAATCCATTGCGTACCGAATGCTGGGATCGATCACCGAAGCCGAGGATATTGTACAGGATCTATTCATTGCCTATGCCCAGTCTCCCACCCATGCGATTCAGAACGAAAAAGCTTATCTGATCAAAATGGTGACCAATCGCTGCATCAACAACCTGAAGAGCGCCCGCAAGCAGCGCGAAGTCTATGTCGGTCCCTGGCTGCCAGAACCGCAGGTGTCGAGTCTTGAGGAACGCCCAGATGACAGTTTCATGCAGCGCGAGCATATTTCTTATGCCCTACTTGTTCTGATGGAGCAGCTATCACCTGTTGAGCGTGCAGTTTTCATCCTGCGTGAAACGCTCGATTACAGCTATCAAGAGATTGGCGAGTTGCTGAACAAGACGTCGACCAATTGCCGACAAATCTTTAGCCGGGCGCAGAAGAAGCTGCAACCTGAGCTGACCGATGCCACAGCCAAAGCCGATCTTGCCGAACGTCTATCGATAAGCTTCATCGAAGCATCCCGCACCGGGAACTTCCAGCATTTCGTTACGATGATTACCGAAGATGCCATCCTGCTCAGCGATGGTGGCGGACGTGTCAAGGCAGCCATCAATCCGATCTATGGAAGAGAACGGATCTATGCCTTTCTACATGGCATCCATGTCAAAAGAGACGCATCCTATCAGGTGCGCTTGATCCATACGAACGGCAGCCCAGGAATCCTCATTCATGCCGGCGAGGAAGTTTACGCGATGATTGCTTTTCAACCGGATGCGACGGGCGAGAAAGCACAATCAATCTATTTCATTCGAAATCCGGATAAACTCTCGCATATTCATCTCCAGTAATGTCACAAATGGAATCTCTATCTTGTCTATAGCTATGAGAAGCAAAAATCATGCTTAACAATAGACATATTGGAGGGATTTCCACATGGAACAAAGAATGCAAATGAACGTTGTCAATCCAGAGGGTTATCGTGCGATGCTAGGATTAGAGCAGTACCTGCATGACTCCACGATCGACAAGAACATCCTCGAGCTCATCAAAATTCGCGCCTCCCAGATCAACGGCTGCGCCTTCTGTCTCGATATGCATACCAAAGACGCGCGCAAGCTCGGCGAGACGGAACAGCGCATTTATCTGCTGAATGCATGGCGGGAAGCGCCTTACTACACGCCGCAAGAGCGCAGCGTCCTCGCGCTCACCGAAGCGGTTACCCTCATTTCGAAGAACCAGGTTCCCGATGAGATCTATCAAGAAGCAGCGACGCATTACAGCCAGAAGGAGCTGGCTGATATCATTATGGCGATCATTACGATCAATGCTTGGAATCGCATCGCGATCTCTACGCTCATGATGCCTGTGTAAGCTTGACTCCCTCGCCAAATTAGGGTATATTTGGAAAAATATCATCAACCCGCTCTTACGAAGGAAGCACCTCGTGAGGATTGCTGCATGGCAGCTGTTCTCGCGCAGGTGCTTTTTTGTGTTGTCAGCAGCTTGGGTTGCCACGAAGGAGGATATTCATTTCTATGAGACAGAAAATCATCGCCTTATGCACAACGTTAACCTTGTTAACAGCCGTCATGGCCCCGGTTGCAGCGGATGCCGCTTCCTATGCCATCTCCGTATCCACGCAATCCGCCTTGAACAAGACGAGTGCTGCCGCAGACAAGACGCAATCGGCACGCATCGCAAGCCTGCAGGGGGAGTTAACCACGCTCCTTCAATCAGAGGATCAATGGAATGAGCGTATTCTATCACTCCACACGAAGAACGAGGAGGCGCTGCCGAGCTTACGCAAACAAATTCAACAGATCGGCCTGACCGAGCGAAGTCGATTGGAGCAGCTGGTCACGCAGACCAAGGCGAAATATCAGCCTCTCTTCCGATCCTACACCACTCTGAACGATCGAATTCAAACCGCCAAGGCACTGAAGAACAAAGAGTTGAATGCGCTTCTTCGCATTCAAGCGGACAGCATGAAAACCGCGGTTCAGCTCGCTCGCGCAGAAATCCGGACGAAGGAGGAGGCCTTACGCGCTTGGAAGAGCAAGACAGCGGAGAACGTGAAGAAAGTCCGCAATACTCTTAAGGACGTGGACCCCATCAAGGTACAGATCCGAGCGGAGAAGAGTATCCTGAGCGCGCTTAAGAAGCAAATCACTACCCCTTCACGGAACCTTACGGATGCCGTCAAAGCTACCGATGCCAAGCGAACCATTGATGCCCTAAGCGCATTGTCCACGACCATCCGCGACATCACGGCTCATCAGCAGAAAATTTACGCCTATGAGCAGAAAATTAGCGACGTTATCTCCCGAGCAAAATCCCAGCTTTCCGCCAAATAAGTTAAACAGCAGCCTGCATCAGCTTCAAGTCTTTAGCAGGCTGCTGTACGAATAAAAAGGACTTGCCCTGGGGCAGCCGATGGCTCGGAATGCCTTCCAGTTCAAGTCCTCGTATCGTTCAACACTTCATTGACTTCTTATTGTTGTTCCTGGCTCACACGGCGCTGAATAACTTTGTGAATGATAATGGATCTAAATTCAAACACAAGACCGAGCACTAGCATAACGCCCATCACGCCAAGCATCGAGAGCTGTGCTGTCGTGCCGCTCGCTGCTGTTAATACTGTTCCAATATAGCCTTCTAATAGGGCAAAGGTAAAAAACGAGATCGCGATGATCATCGAGTGTTTGCGTTTCGCCTTCAACGTGTCCATGGATTTCTCGGATAAGGATTTCGTAGTCATGTAAATAACCTCCTCGTGATTGTCACAACCGTCTCCCGCCAATCGCCGAGAGGTTGTGCCCGAAGATTGGAAGCGTTTTATATTGTTATGATTATATTTAATCACAATTTTGTCACAATGGCAATAAAATCCTTCAATTTTTGGACACAAATTAGACTCAGAACGTTAACAAATTGCATTTGAAAAGAATCCTTCGGTATGTGTAGCTAATCAAGTCGTTCAGAAATGCATGATTCCATTCTTGTTGGATGATGATAACAGGAGGAGGTGATGAGCATGACAGGCAGAAACAGCAAACCTAAGAACGACGGCCCCGCAGCATCTCCATCCCGAATGGATCAATTCGGCGACAAACTGGCAGATAGCCGGGATGATAAGCAGGCAAGAGGAAATCGCAAACAAAATCAATAAGCGACAACCAAATAGCCGCGCAGCGACATGCTGCAGCGGCTGTTAGACAATGGAATGGCACAGTCCTCATCGAACTTTTAACTCATTTTCATCTGGCCTTAAGGTTACTGTCCTATAATACAATCATCAAATACGAAACTTATCTGCATCCCAAACGTAACAAACCTTGAATGTAACGAACACCACTACGATGGTTGATATGAGAAAGGAATTCACAAATGGACCCTAAAAAGATAATTATGATAAGCTTCATGGCTTTCTTCATCGCATGCAGCACCAGCATCTGGAGTAACGAAGCAAATGCAAGCGCAAGCACATACAAGCAAGCAACCGACAATACATCGAATAACAATCCAGACGACCTGCTCCATGTACTTGGCGTTGACTCCGAAGAGCAAATCTACGATGCGCTCTACAATGGTCAATCCCTCGCCGACATCGCAAGCGAGAATGACATGGAAGTCGATCAAGTCGTTGATCTTCAGGTAGCGCAGCTGAGGTCACAGTTAGACCAGCGATTCTTAAGCGGAAGCATTTCGTTAGAAGCTTATCAGGCCCAGATCGAAGAAATTCGCGACATGATTCAAGAGAGTGTACATCTCAAGATGATTCAATAACATCCGGATGGATGCAAAAAGAACCTTCAACCCGCGCTTCATGCGTGGTGTGGATGGTTCTTTTTGCGTTCCCCATGCAGATTAGGAAGGATCGTAGCAAGATCCATCGATATCGCATTGTAAGCCTGGAATGATCGTAAGTCCGCCTTGATCCTTCGCTAGCTCTTCATTCAGCACTTGCTCGAAGGACTCACGGTTCGTGACCCCTTGAATACGCTGACCGCCGATGATGAATGTCGGCACCGCGGACACCTTAGCTTCCTCATAGGCATGGCGGCGGGCCTCATCCTGCATGGACGTATACTTCCCGCTCGTTAGCGCCGCGCGGAAATCCTCTGCGTCTAGCCCAATGCCGCTCGCCAGTTCTACCAATACGTCCAGCTCGCCGATGTTCAGCTCCTCCTGATAAAAGGCAGCGAACACGCAGTTCATATAGTCATTACCTTTGCCTTGCTCCTTCGCGTAATGATACCCTTCGAATGCAAGACCCGTATAAGGATGTGGCGAAATACGTGGCAGCTTCATATCGACGCCCCATTTCTCCGCCATCGGCGAAATGTAGGAGTTCCAGCCCTGCAGCTTGCTTGGCTCATTCCAAGGATCGATCGGCTGCGATCCGCTAGGGCGAAGCTCGAACGGCATCCATTCCACTTCGACATCCTTGCCTTGAATCGCCTCTTCAAATGGTGTCTTCCCTAAATAACAGAACGGACATACAAAGTCCGAATATACTTGAATTTTCACAGTCATTGTAACCAACCTCCTGTACTTCTAACTTATCTCTCGCACCTGTAACCATTATAGTTACTAGTTAGTAGAGTGTCAATCTCTCGCACAGGTTGGCACAATAATCGCCCGCCGTCTTCGCTAAACGCTTGCGGTACTACCATGCTCCGGCTTGCTCGCCATCCAATCCTCCAGCGTCGCCACACGATCCGGAAATTCGCGGCTTCGCACCAAAAATCCCGCTCCATGCTGCGGCATGGGGTCTTGATCCGTCGGCTGGTACCGAAGATCCACGCTCCATCGTACATGGTCGGAGAGGTTCGGTGTCGACATATGCAGCAGGCGATCATTGAACAGAATGGCCGTTCCCGCGCGCACCGGCAGGGCTACCGTCTTCTGACGGCCTAGCTGATGATCGTGCAGAGCGGTATACCCTGTTCCCGTATGCTTCTCATGGTGCCAATCCAATACCTTCGAATGCTGCGTCTTCGGCTTGAGATGCAGACAGCCGTTCTCAAGCGTCGCATCGATGAATGACAGCCACACCGTAATGACAGGATTAGCATTCGCATCCGGCCAATACGATTTATCTTGGTGCCACGGCACCGCTCCTGCAGCAACACCCGGAACCTTCGGACGCACGTTATACACCGGATTAGAGAATATTTCCCCGCCAATGAGCGACTCCACCGCATCGACGATTTTGGGATTGCTCATCAAATGGTAGTAGCCTGGCAGTCGGTCCCTCCAGCTCCGTCCGAACTGCAAGAAATCTTCTGAAGTCAGTCCCTGGAACAACTCCGCCAGTCGATATGGGAAAGGGCGGTGCTCCAGTTTATCCGTAATCAATCCTGCCGACGCCAAAGCATCAGCAATCCATTGCACCTTCGTCTGCATCGCTTCCTTCGGCGCCATCATGTCTTCTTCATTTAGTAAATCTTCCAGTATCAGATATCCCTCGTTATGATAGAATTCCCGTTGTTTCTCCGTTAAGCTGCCGCCAAATGATCGTATCGCCATATCCTTATCCGCCTCCAAGCTCAATTGAATTTGCTTGATTTAGCCTGATTCTACCATGATGCATACGTAGCGTATTTCGATATTTTGCCGATCATTTATCATTTTTTCCGATAAACCATCTCTCCTATCCCGTTCCATGCTATGCTGTGGTAAAAACCATTTCGCTAGCGCTAGGAGTTGTATCTACGTGACGATTGATCATCTGCTTCCTTCCGTCCGTTTGGCCCATCACTATCAGTTCCACGGCGCATTTCATGACTTCAATCGTTATGGTTATTGCTATGCCTTCCACCTCTTCGACCGAGGTGTAGGAACCGTCATGATTGGCTCCAGACAGTACCCTGTCCGCAAAGGCACCTTATTCTTCGTCCCGCCAAAAATGATTCATGGCTTCCATACCGACCCGGACGCCGCACTCGCATCTTACAACATCTACTGTGATCTGTGGATGGCATCGCCTCCTGTCACAACGCACCATCTCGCATGGGAGCCAGAACAATATGATTCTCCTGATGTGACGACCGTGAAGCCCTGCCCTGAAATCGACGGGCTGCCAGCCGTTATTCAGCTGCAACAGTATCCATTGCTCATCGAACTGTTCACGCACATCGTTCGCACCTGCAATCACCAAGGGCCTCACGCGGCATCGATTACAACGCATCTGCTTCACGCTTTTCTGTTGGAGCTGTCACGAATATCACAGTCCCATCAGGATTATGATCCTCGCATCCAGCGCATTATCGAACGAATGGAACAATCTATCGAGCAGCCGGATCATTATGAGACATGGTTAGCCCAATGCGGACTTCAGAAGAGCCAGTTCCATGAGCTATTCCGCAAAATGACCGGCTTACCTCCCAAAGCCTATGTCACACGAATCAAGATGCAGCGGGCAGCCGCAGCGTTACGCGAGAGCAATCAATCCGTCACCCATATTGCGGAATGGCTAGGGTATAGCACGATCCATCATTTCACGAGGCAATTTACGGCGTATTACGGTATCTCTCCGACACGTTTTCGAGGCACGCACTAGTTACAATAAGTTAACTTCTTAATTTTATTAGGTGTTCCGCAGCAGAGTACGTTATAATATAGGGCGTGAGGTGAAAAGGAATGAATCAACCGACATTGTGCCCTCGATTCGAGAAGGCTGTCGAAATATTAAGCAAACGATGGGTTTCCTTCATTGTCTTCCAACTGTTGTCGGGTCCGAAGCGATTCAGCGAAATTGAGGCATCCCTGCCGAATATTAGCGGAAGACTGCTATCCGAACGACTCAAGGAGTTAGAGGTCGATGGCATCGTGAACCGTGCTGTCTATCCAGAGACACCCGTTCGTATCGAATATTCATTAACGACGATGGGGCATGCCCTCGCGCCGATATTCAACGAAATCGTCAACTGGTCCTCCACATGGATCGACGCATCGAAGCTGAATTCAGATGAACAAGAATCTAATTAAGTCCGAGGCATATCCTATGAATGATAAAGTGTTCGAAGTGGATCCCCATCCATGCCCGCTATGCGGACAAGATAACCGCTGCGGCTACCGTGCAGGAACTGATGATTGCTGGTGCTTCCACACGTCGGTGCCCATGGCGTTAAGAGAGCGAATCGCACCCGAACTGCAGGGCAAGTCGTGCATCTGCCGTGAATGCGTCGAGGTATACCATAAGGAACAAACTTCATAAGCTATAATCCAATACATGTATGATTGCGACTGTTTTCTGGTATTTTACCGGGGAGCGGTCGTTTTTTATTTTCAGAGAGCGAACGTCGATTGAAGATTTTTTAGGGTGACTTTAAAATATTCCTTTACAGGAATATTCCTTATGGGGTATATTTAGTTTACAAACAAACGATAGCGGAGGAATTCATGATGAATAGGCATACGGAGCCGTTGAGGGTGGGATATCCACGCTTGGGCGTCTTGCAGACCATTTAGCGGCTCACTAAGTAAGCCGTATCGGAAATCCACATATCATAAGAGGAGCGTGTATTGAAATGAGAAAAACGAATGGTTTCTATTGGATCTTTACAGGTTTGTTGTCAGCACTCATGGCGTTCGGGGCGATTCCCGATATGCTATATGCCCCCGATGCTGTTGTCTTGTTCCATCATTTGGGCTATCCTTCCTATTTGCTTCCCTTTCTAGGGATCGCCAAATTACTGGGTGTCATCGCCATTGTCGTACCTGGCTTCCCACGGCTTAAGGAATGGGCCTATGCCGGCTTTGTATTTGATCTATCCGGTGCGATGTACTCCAGCATCTCCGTAGGCGACCCCGCAAGCAATTGGGTGATGTTCTTCATCGGATTTGCGCTCATCGCCGGCTCTTATCTGCTCCATCATCGCCGAGCAGCACTGCGCAATCGCTCCATGGGACGGTTAGAAGGGACGGACTTGAAGGCCTAACATACGCTTATATATGAAAAAAGGTTGGGCAGGAGATATTCCTGTCCAACCTTCTCTTAAATTGCCTTCACCATACCGCCGTCGACAAGCAGCGATTGACCGGTCACATAGCTATTCGCAAAAGATCCGTAAAAGGCTACAATCCTCGCAAATTCCTCAGGCGTACCGAGTCGGCCGAGCGGAATATCCTTCAAGTTCGCATGCTGGACCTCTTCTACCGTACAACTCAGCTTCGCAGCCTGAAGTGCATCGAGCTCCGCGATTCGATCGGTCGCAATACGCCCCGGCGCCACGGTATTGATCAAAATATTGTCGCCCGCGAACTCGGCAGCCAGCGTCTTCGTCAAGGCTTGTACACCTGCACGGAACACATTCGATAGAATGAGTCCTGCGATCGGCTGCTTCACCGATGTCGAAGCGAGATTCACAATCCGCCCTCCGCCAGCGGCTTGCAGATGAGGAAGCGCTTCGCGAATCATGCGAATGGTACTCAGCAGATTTAATTCGAAGCCGTGCACCCATTTCGTATCATCCATATCTGTGAAACGCCCTCCCGGCGGACCTCCCGCATTGGTAACGAGCACATCCAATCCGCCATGAGCTTCTACCGCCGCCTGCATCGCACGGCTTACATCTTCCGGACTCAGCACATCCATCTGCATCATCAATACTTGCTTGCCGGTCTGCGCGAGGATTTCATCCTGTGCCTGCTGGAGCTGTGCAAGGTCACGACTTGCGATCGTTACCTTCGCCCCTTCTCTTGCAAATTCCAGAGCGCTCGCCCGGCCGAGTCCTTTACTGGCCGCGGCTACGAACACGGACCTGCCGGTTAACCCTAAATCCATCATCATCACCCTCTCCATCGATTTGGCACTTTCCCCCATTATCATGCGTTGAAGAGGCTGACGTCAACTTTGCCCGATTACCCTCTCGCCTTCCGGTATCCAGCAGCTAGAATATGCATCCCATCCCGATATTTCGCCACGGTACGGCGCGAAATTTGAATTCCCTCATTCATGAGCAATTCGGCAATCCGTTGGTCAGATAGCGGACGTTCCTTATCTTCCTCAGCGATCATCGTTTTCAATCGAGCCTTAACGGCCTGTGTAGAAGTATCCACTCCTTCACGTGTTGGCAGCCCCGTTGAGAAGAAATATTTCAACGGGAAAACCCCGTGCGGTGTCTGGAGATACTTCCCGTTCACCGTACGACTCACCGTAGACTCGTGAATGCCTAATCGGCTCGCAATCACGGCCAGGGTCATTGGCCTGATGCCCTTGACCCCTGCCGACAAGAATTGGATCTGCTCTTCCAAGATCGCGTGCATCACGTTCATCAGCGTCTGGCGCCTCAGGGTCACGCACCGGACGAGCCATGCAGCCGATTTGATCTTGGCCTGCAGGAAAGCAGACGCATCAGATGACTCGAATGCCGCAGTTCCTTGATGCTGAGCTAACCCCTGATAGACCTCGCTAATGGTTAACCGCGGCGAACTGAACGGATGCATATGCAGCCTATATCCTTCTGGTTTTAGCTCCACCATGGCATCAGGGATCGCGTATGGAACGACGGACGCCCCCATCGATTGACCAGGCCGCGGCTGAAGATGCTGAATGTATTGCACAGCAGCCTTCACCTGTGCCCTCGATATGCGCAAGCCGGACGCGATCGCCCCCCATTGCCCATGTGCTAGATCCTCCAGATAGTATGACACGATCTCCCTTGCACCGCGGACCGGGGCTGGGTCGCGTTCAATTTGAAGCAGGAGGCACTCCCTGACATCCCGCCCGCCGATGCCCGCTGGCTCCAATGCCTGCACCTGGCGCAGCGCCTCTTCCACCTGGACGGTCGAGAGATCCAACGCCGTGCACACCTCGGCTAGTTCAACATCCAAGTAGCCGTCTTCATTTAAATTCCCCGCTAAATAGACCGCCGCACGGCGGACTTGAGGCGCCAGCTTGAGCAGCCGCAATTGGCCGAGCACGGCTTGCTCCAAGGATTCTGAGGCAGCTTGAACTCGCCATAACGGGTCGAATGCCATGCTTCGCGCCGGCACACGTCCTCTCCGCTGTTCCTCTAGCTCCAAGACCGGGTTCTGAAGCATCTCTTCCTGAACGTACTGCATCAGTTCGTGCCCCGATAGGGTGAGAATATGCATGGACTGCTGGAGCTCTGGAGTCATTGCTAATTTGAGACGCTGATCTTGAACCAACTGATAGCCTAACATGGTAACTCCCCCTATCGGATTTCGCTACGTACGGATGCTGCAATTAGAATCTCTCGGATACCATCTTCGCTTGCGTGAACAAGAGCAAGTAATCCCGTCCACCCGCCTTCGAATCGGTTCCAGACATATTGAAACCGCCGAATGGATGCGTTCCGACGAGCGCTCCCGTACATTTACGGTTGAAGTATAAATTACCTACGAAAAACTCACGACGCGCTTGCTCGAGATGTGCCCGATTATTCGAAATGACAGCTCCTGTTAGACCATAATCGGTATTGTTCGCAAATTGCAGCGCTTCATCGAAAGAGGATGCCTTCGTGAACGCGACCACTGGTCCGAAAATCTCTTCCTGTGAGATGCGCGCGCGTGCGTCAACGTCGGCGAAAATTGTTGGCGCGATAAAATATCCATTCGATTCGCCCGTATGGCCCCCGAGGACAAGCCGGCCTTCTTGCATACCAATTTCTATATATTCTTGAATTTTACGATAAGCCTTATCATCGACAACCGGCCCGACATTCGTTACCTTATCAGCTGGATTCCCCATCACGAGCTGCTTCGTCCGTTCTACGACTTTGTCCAGCACCGCATCGTATACAGCTTCATGAATGATTGCGCGGGAGCAAGCCGAGCATTTCTGACCCGAGAAGCCAAAGGCAGACGCCGTGATCGCATCCGCAGCCAAGTCTAGATCCGCATCGCTATCGACGACGATGGAATCCTTGCCGCCCATCTCGGCAATGACGCGCTTGATCCACTTTTGACCTGGCGCTGTCTTCGCTGCACGCTCGTTAATCCGTAATCCAACGTCACGCGACCCCGTGAAGCTGATGAAGCGCGTGAGCGGATGATCTACGAGGTAATCGCCCACTTCACCGCCTGGACCAGGAAGGTAGTTCACCACGCCTGGAGGCAAGCCCACCTCTTCGAGCAGCTCTACGAATTTCGCAGCAATGACCGGTGTCGTGCTCGCCGGCTTCAAGACGACGGTATTCCCCGATACGAGCGCAGCTGTGGTCATGCCCGCCATAATCGCGAGCGGGAAATTCCACGGCGGAATGACGATGCCGACGCCAAGCGGAATGTAGTAGAGCTCATTCTCTTCTTCTTCAATGATCGTGAGCGGCTGAGGCTGGCTAAGGCGCTGCATTTCGCGCGCATAGAATTCCATGAAGTCAATCGCTTCCGCCGTATCCGCATCGGCTTCCGCGCGCGTCTTGCCTGACTCGAATGTCAGCCATGCTGAGAACTCATGCTTACGGCGGCGCATGAGCGCAGCAGCCTTATAGAGATACCGTGCACGTTCATGCGGATCGGTCTTCTTCCACGATTCGAACACCCGTGCCGCCGTCTGAATCGCTTCTTCCGCGAGCGCCGTATCGGCTTGCGATACAATCCCGATCACTTGCTCTGTCGATGCCGGATTGATCGAGGTCACTTTACGGTCTGTCGCTATTCTTCGGCCTTCAATCACAAGGTCATACGAGCGCCCAAGCTCTCCCTCCACCTGCTGTAATGCCTTATCATAAGCTAGATTGTTCTGTTCATCTTTAAAATTCGTGAATACCTCATTTTTAAATTCTACGCGCATACCCTTCTCATCCTCCCTGAGTAAAATAGCAATAAAAATTGAATGACGTCCTGTATTCCCATGTATAAGCAAATACCGTGCCAACTTGCGTAGGAAAAGAATTTTTTATAAGAAATATGGTTCTGGCATCGTTCTTGCTTCATTCATTGATTGCTAGACCTTCACTATGACATGACGATTCGGAGAGGGGATTCTACCCATGGACATCGGTACAGAACTATACCGCAAAACACTGCTAACGATCGCCGGCAATCGGCTCGTTGAACATTGGTCGCTCAAGTACGGTAAGAAATTGGCGAGTAAATTCATCGCTGGCGATACGCTGGCTGAAGCATTGACACAAATTGAAGCGCTGAATCAGAAAGGCATTATGGCAACGCTGGACCACCTCGGGGAAGGCATTCGCCACTTGGACGAGGCCGCGGGATATCGGGAGGAATATGTGCGGCTCGTGCAAGGCATTTCGGACCGCGGGGTGAACTCCAACGTCTCGCTGAAGCCGACGCAGATGGGGCTCGCGCTCGATCCCGAGACATGTTATGACAATATTCGCGCCGTCGTGACCGAAGCGGCAAAGCATGACAATTTCGTTCGCATCGATATGGAAGATACACCGTTCACACAAGCGACGATCGATATCGTGCGACGGCTGCATGCCGAGGGGCTTACGAATGTCGGGACTGTCATTCAAGCCTATCTCTATCGCTCGCTGGATGATGTGGAAGCGATGATTCAAGAAGGCATCCGCCTTCGCCTTGTCAAAGGAGCCTACAAAGAACCGAGTACCGTAGCGTACCAGAACGCAACCGATGTCATTACGAATTTCAAGAAGATGATTCAAATGCACCTCGATCAACACATCTATACGGCTGTAGCCTCCCATGATGATACGATGATCCATTGGGTCAAAGACTACGTGCAGCAACAAGGTATTTCCAAAGACGCCTTCGAGTTCCAGATGCTCTATGGCCTGCGCATGAGTGAGCAAATGAAGCTTGCCCAAGAGGGTTATCGCGTTCGTTGTTATGTCCCGTACGGTGTGATGTGGTATCCGTATTATACGCGCCGACTAGCCGAGAAGCCCGCCAATCTAATGATGGTGCTCAAAAATATGTTCAACTAAATAGAGGAAGATCAGGTATAATCCATATATTAGGATATTCGTTCTTCTATATGGGAGGTCACCCGATTGAAGCATCATCTGCCGTGTCTCGAATCATTGATCCATACCTCATTCATATGCATATCAGCTGATCATAGCGAGTCCCAGCCGATACAGCCTATCGCTCAGCAAGATGGCGGACCTGTGTTCATGCAAGCGGGCTCGCAATACTACTATGTGGCAGCATCCCACGAGCTGCGGGATGGTGCCTTGGAGCCATCTTTCGTCAAATTGCCTGTGGAAGCGCTTCCGGTAAATATGCCTCTGGAGGAGGCTATCACCCGATTCAACTGTTCCGCTTATCTTCTTGTGGAATCAGAAGATCAGGTCATCGGCTACGTATCGGCTGCGGAGGTGCTGCAATCGGTAATGCGATCCTACCGCATCCTGGACGCGTACTATCAGACAACCTTGGCGACGATCGACCCGGATATGGCGATTACGCTCATTAACGAAGCCCAAGAGGTCGCTGTGTGGACGGCTGGCGCAGAACAGATCTTCTCGATCCAGAGCCAAGAAATTATCGGCAAGCCCGCGACGTCATTTTTCCCGGTCGATCGTCTGCAGTCCTTGAAGACCCTCCAGACCGGCGAATCGGTCTATAAAATGCAGCATCAGCCGCGCCAAGACCTGTTCGTGCTCATCAATGCGAATCCTGTGAAGCTGGACGGGGAGATTATCGGCGCCGTCGCCGCAGAATCGGACATTACAGCGCAAATTCGGCTTCATCAAGAGATGCTTCATATGTCGAGCAAGATGCATCATCTGCAACGGGAGATGGAGATGCTTAGCCCATCGCCCGATCCATTCTCGCCGATCAAGGGTACGAGCCGCACGATCAAGAGCTGCATCGACACGATGCGGAAGGTCAGCCAGACGAAGGCTACCGTACTCATTCAAGGAGAGAGCGGCACAGGAAAAGAGCTATTCGCCAAGGCCATCCATGATTCCCGCGAAGACCAAGATGCTCCTTTCATCGCGATCAACTGCGGCGCGATCCCCCCTGCGCTGTTCGAGAGCGAGCTGTTCGGATACGAGAAAGGCGCCTTCTCCGGCGCCGATCCCCGCGGGAAGAAAGGACAAATTGCCCTTGCGAACGGCGGAACGCTCTTCTTGGACGAAATTGGCGAAATGCCGCTTGAGATGCAGGTGAAGTTGCTGCGCGTGCTGCAGGAGAAGAAGTATTTCCCGATCGGCGGCACGCAGATGCGCAGTGCCGATTGTCGCATCATCGCCGCGACGAATCGCGATCTGAAGAAGATGATTGCGGACGGGAAATTCCGCGAGGATCTCTATTATCGCTTGAATGTCCTCTCGATGGAGATCCCTCCGCTGCGGCAGCGCAAGGAAGACATCTATGATCTTACGCAGTCGTTCCTCCATGAATTCTCGCTCGTGTATGGGCGGCATATTCAAGATATTCCACCGGAGGTTATTCGATATCTGGTGCAATACGATTGGCCCGGCAACATCCGCGAGCTGCGGAACACGATTGAGCGGCTTGTTATATTCGCAACCGACGGTATGATCAAGACGGATTATTTGCCAAGTGCTCTATATCAAGAAACCGCACGCCCTGCCGAAGCATCGTCATCCGCACCTATGGACAGGCATCTTGGCGTACATGCCTATCAAGAGACGATGGATGCCTTCGAACGAAATCTCCTGCAGCAAGCCTTAGAGGAGGTTCAAGGCAATAAACTCGAAATGGCGAAGCTGCTCGGCGTCTCGCGTGCGACATTGTACAATAAGCTGAAACGTTTTGGACTATAACTGATTAAGTGTCTAAAATTTTAAACAGTATTTCGCTAAATGTGTCTAATATCATAGACAAACACAAAAAGACCTCCACTCGCGCCGTCATTGATGCGAATGGAGGTCTATTACGTTATGATTGCATGTGTTGGAGATACGGTGCCAGATCCACTTTAAGCCCTTCGGCCAGTCGCTTCCCAAGCTCCGCATCAGCACGATAGAAGTTACAGATCGCAAGCAGCTTCGTCTGATCCGCAACCGAGGAGAGGTCAGCCGTTAAGTTCTTCACGAGGGCATCCTGTTCCGCAGCCGAATAACGATTCCATACTTGGCCAGCCTGACCGAAATTATTCGTCTTCTCAATCGTCTTCCGCAGCGCCTCGCCATGAACCGGGTATGGCACATCATTGTATGCTGGATCTTCTTTTGGCGTATGTTGATAGCGGTTCGGTTCATAATTAATATGATCCTTCTGCTGACCATGCGCCATCGCGCCATCCCGCTGGTTATTATTCACCTGCGCGAACGGGCAGTTGATCGGCAATTGCAAATAATTCGTACCGATCCGGTAACGCTGCGTATCGGAATAAGAGAATAACCGACCTTGCAGCAGCTTATCTTCCGAAGGCTCAATACCAGGAACGACAACGCCAGGATTGAATCCGACTTGCTCCGTCTCCGCGAACACATTCTCCGGGTTCTTATTGAGTGTCATTGTGCCCACAAGCTGGTACGGTATATCTTCCTCGAACCAATCCTTCGTCGGATCAAGCGGATTAAAATCAAAGTTATCCAGGTCCGCAGGATCTAGCACTTGCACGTATAAATCCCATTCCGGGAATTCCTGCCGCTCAATCGCTTCGTAGAGGTCGCGGCTCGCATGATTGAAGTCCTTGCTCTGAATTTCAGCCGCTTCTTCCGCCGACAAGTTCTTAACGCCTTGCTTCGGCACCCAGCGCAGCTTCGTATAGACCATATTGCCGTATGCATTGATCCACTTGAACGCATGGACGCTTGAACCGCGCATATGACGGTAACTCGCTGGAATACCTTCATCCGTAAAGAGATGCACGAGCATATTCGTCGATTCTGGACTCAGCGACATGAAGTCCCAATACCGGTCCGGCGTCTGCAGATTGTTCCGTGGGTCTGGCTTCAAGGAATGCACCATATCTGGGAATTTCATCGCATCGCGAATGAAGAAGATTGGCAAGTTGTTGCCGACGAAGTCGTAGTTCCCTTCTTCGGTATAGAATTTGATCGCGAACCCGCGCGGGTCGCGGAGTGTCTCTGGGGAGTGCTGTCCATGAATGACCGTAGAGAAACGAACGAATACAGGTGTTTCTTGACCTTCCTGTTGCAGAAATGCCGCTTTGGTGTAACGCCTCATACTGTTCGTCACTGTGAATACGCCATGCGCCCCGGCACCACGTGCATGCACGACCCGCTCAGGTACCCGTTCACGGTCGAAATGCGCCAACTTCTCGAGCAGCTGATAATCTTCGAGCAACGTCGGCCCATGCTGCCCCGCTGTCCTAGAGCTCTGATTATTACCGATCGGAACACCTTGATTCGTTGTTAATTTGGTCATAAAAACGCCTCCCTTTATGTAATATGATAGTAGTCAGAACCAATCAAGAATCATAACCCCATTGTATGATAGTTGATAATTAAAATCAATACTAAATTATAATAATTATAAATAATAACGATAAGGAAAGGGACAAACCTGCGCTGATCTGACGATCGTACACATGGCATTGTCCCTTTCGCATACAAAAAAGCCGACCCATCGGTCGGCTCTATTTCATTACGTTATCGTCTTATTGTTTGGATTGCAGCGGGCTTGTATTCACCAATACGGCTAGCTTTCTCTCGCCCTTCTCCATAACGGATTGACATTGGGGGCATGTCGGCTCTGTTGAAAAAGCAAAATTATCTCTCATCCAACCATTGCATTTCTCATTGGTGCACGACCAAATAGCTGTTACTTCCTCAGGAATCTCATCCATTGGCTTTTTCCGTGAATTGTACATGTCCATCCCTCTTTCTATCCAGGATTATCAAGCTTATAATTGCCCTGAACCATCGGTCACAGGAGTTAGTTCTCGAGCCACTCCCTTAATATGGCCTGACCTCCGATTTTTAATAAATAAAAATTCACATATTACACAAGGTTATCCACGCCTTCCATCATAACCCTCTGCAATATGTGAATTCAGGTCAAATATCAATACAGTTCCATCTTACCACTTCTGGCACATAATAGCAACGAATACTTTCCAGATCTTAGCGTCATTGAATATCGCTTCGAAAAATAGTCTTAATCCAAAGGAGCTGAATGAACGAGATGATGCAGAAGCGGCCTAATTTCTTAGTTTTTATCGTTGATGAGCAGCGTTACCCTCCCGTGTATGAGAGCGCGGCCCTGCGAAACTGGAGCAAGAACAATCTCGTGACGCAGACATATCTGCGCGAGAATGGCGTCGAACTGCTCCGCCATTATATCGGGAGTGCGGCATGTTGCCCCAGCCGAGCGACCATGTTCACCGGCCACTATCCTTCGATGCATGGCGTCTCCCAGACGAACGGGATTGCCAAGAGCGCCTTCGACTCGGATATGTTCTGGCTGAACACCAATACAGTCCCGACAATGGGCAATTACATGCGTGAAGCCGGCTATCAGACGTATTACAAAGGGAAATGGCATATTTCGTATGAGGATATCGTCGTCCCGGGGACGCACCAGGATGTTCCCAGCTATGACCCTAACAACGGCGTCCCTGTTCCACAGATGGAGTCCCTTTATGCGCAAGCAGGACGCCTCGAGAGCTACGGTTTCTCCGATTGGATCGGACCTGAGCCGCATGGGCGCAACCCGCGGAATTCTGGATCTTCAGCTGCAGGCGGGGTCAGCGGACGAGATGTCGTCTATGGATCCGAAGCCGCCAGGCTCATTGAAGCGTTGGATCAACAATCTTATCCTGCGGAGGATCGTCCACCTTGGCTCATCGTCGCCTCCTTCGTCAATCCGCACGACATCGTGCTGTATGGCTCCCTCACGGAACATATTCCTGCATTCAACTTCGAAGTGGATGACGGCGTACCGATGGTGGAACCCCCACCGACCGTGCTCGAGTCCTTGCATACGAAACCCCGCTGCCAGGCCAGCTATCGCACCATCTATCCTCAAGCATTGCAGCCTATTCTTAACCCACCCTTCTATTACAGGCTCTATTATCAATTGCAGAAAAATGCCGATGAGCAGATGCAGAACGTGTATGAAGCATTAGCACGCTCTTCGTTCTACGACAATACGATTGTGATATTCACATCAGATCATGGCGACCTGCTCGGCTCGCACGGCTATCTACACCAGAAGTGGTACGCAGCTTATGAAGAGATACTTCACGTCCCCTTCGTCATTTATAACAAGAAGCTCTTCCCAAACTCGAAGCAGCTTGACGCATTAACCAGCCATCTCGACCTGCTCCCTACCATGCTAGGATTAGCGCAAGCGAATGTCCCTGAGATCCAAGCGCGCCTGAAGCGAACATTTACGGAAGTTCATCCCTTCGTCGGCCGTGATCTGAGCTCCTATCTATTAGGGCATTCTGTGCCGCCGAACCATCCCGTCTTCTTCATGACGGATGACGATGTCATGCTTGGACAGCATCAGGTCAGCGCCTTGGGCAGACCCTATCCTTCCGTTGTTCAGCCCAATCATATCGAGACCGTCATCACTTGGCTGGATACGAAGAGTGCAGATGGGAATACGACGAAAATGCTATGGAAATACGCTCGATATTTCGACCCGAACTCAGCGAGCAGCAGCACTCCCGTCCCCGAGGAGTTCGAATTATATAACTTAAGCGTAGACCCTTTAGAAATCCGCAACTTAGCTCACACTGCCTTCGCAACTTCAGATAGTCGGCACATTCAAACCCAAATGATGCTTCTATTAGATCAAGAAAGACAGACGAAACGTTTAACCCCAGCAACCGTTTAAGTTCTCCGATTCATAATTTCTTTTGCGTAAAGCCTTGGATCCTTGAGGGTGCTTTTGGTAATATTCATGTATAGAGAATGCAGAATGTGATGAAATGGAGCATAGTACATGAACAGATTAGCAGCCTTACGCGAGCCCTCTACGCGTAAATTATTATTCAGCGCAGGCCTGAGCTGGTTATTCGATGCCATGGATGTTGGCATGGTGTCCTTCATCATTGCTGCGATTGCCGTTGACTGGCACCTTGGCGCGCAGCAGATCGGCCTTGTCGCGGCCATCAACTCGATCGGGATGGCTGCCGGCGCAGCGGTAGCTGGAACTTTGGCAGATCGATACGGCCGCAGGTCGATCCTCATCTGGACGCTATTGATTTTCTCCGCGGCCAGCGGATTATCAGCACTCGTATCCAGCTTCGTCGCACTATGTATTTTGCGATTCATCGCAGGATTCGGCCTTGGCGGGGAACTCCCCGTTGCTTCGACACTTGTATCCGAATCTGTACCACCGAAGGAACGAGGCCGGGCCGTTGTGCTCCTCGAGAGCTTCTGGGCCTTTGGCTGGATCTTATCGGCATTGATCGCTTACTTCGTCATTCCGGATTACGGCTGGCGCATTGCCTTCGTGATCAGTGCATTGCCTGCCTTCTATGCCCTTTACCTTCGCCGGGCGATTCAAGATTCGCCCCGTTACACGGCGGCAGTACAGCAGAAGCCACTGCCGTTCCGTCAGCGTGTCGCGTCCGTCTGGTCGGCGAAGTATCGCCGTTCTACGATTACCCTGTGGATTCTATGGTTTACCGTCGTCTTCTCCTACTACGGCATGTTCCTCTGGCTCCCGACGGTCATGGTGATGAAAGGTTATGATCTCGTTAAGAGCTTCCAATACGTGCTGATCATTACGCTTGCACAATTGCCAGGGTATTTCACGGCTGCGTATTTCATCGAGAAAATCGGCCGAAAATTCGTACTCGTAACGTATCTGGTCCTAACGGCTGTAAGTGCGATTTGGTTCGGGATGGCCTCTTCCGAAGGCATGCTGATTGCAGCAGGAATTTGCCTATCCTTCTTCAATCTCGGCGCATGGGGCGGGATGTATGCTTATACGCCTGAGCTCTATCCGACAGAGGTACGCTCCACGGGCGTTGGACTTGCTGCTTCCTTTGGGCGCATCGGCGGCGTGATCGGCCCTTATCTGGTCGGCATGCTCGTCGCTCGAGAGACAGCGATGACGACGATCTTCACCATCTTCTTCGTTGCAATTCTCCTCGGGGCGCTCGTCGTCTTGTTCTGGGGACGCGAGACCAAGGGAATCGATCCCGATAGCCCATCAGCGTAATCTAATGCAATAAAAAGGCTTCCTCCGATACTGAATCGGAGGAAGCCTTTCATCTTTACGTCCAAGCCCAGAAGAAACCATCGCGATCCCACGCGACCCTGCCCTTATGCAGCTTGCGAAACGCCTTCTTTACTTCTTTCTCCAGTGAAGCATTTCCGTTCTCATTCACAAAAACAAATTGCTCGCCAAAATGCGTCCGTACGTATGCAATAGCATCGGTTTGATGCAATGTCCCCTTGAACTCAATTTCATCGACCATCCATTTGGCAACAGTCTGCGGTGTCACATCCATGTTGTTCATCGCTCCTTATTTCGCTGCGCGAGCAAATCCTTCTTCGATCAGATATTCCACAGCTTCCTCGTACGATTCGAATACCGTATCGAGATCTTTGCCTGCGAAAATATACCACATCTGATCCTCGTCTTCAAATTTCAATTCCAGCACCTGGCTCTTCGCGTTCGTCCAACGCTCTTCATTCGCTTTCTCATTGGTAGTCGGAGCTGGCGCATCCGATGCCTCGGTATTCCCAGCTGCACGGCGCACCCCTTTCCACGTCAAGGAACGAATCGATGCCTCAATGAGCGTGCGAATTTCTTCCGCAGACATATCGCGAATGTTCACCAGCCCGCGATCATCCACGTCATAACCGGTTAGATACCCGGCATAGACGAACCCATTGCCGTTCGGGTGCAAGTGATAAACGACGGTCTTTTTATCAAACATACTTTCCTCGAAATGATAATTTACACGTTTCATGGATACATTTTTGCGTTCCAATTCAGGGAATGAATCGGCAATCGCAAGCTTTTCTTCAAAACTAAGCATATATCGTCGGCCTCCGCATGGCTATTGTAGTAAGCCTCATTATACCACAAGCACCGGATAATCCTAACCCCGCATGATATCTATCCATAACGTCTCCCGGAACAAGGTAGGTGACACACCGGTTCCGGTTCAAAAAAACACCCCCATCACCCGAAATGCAGGCATGGAGGTCTGGCCAATCATATATTTGCGTGTGATTAATAATAATACATCGTCTGCGATCCGATCTGGGCGACGAACGGGTTCCACGCTTGCTGTGAGAACGCCTGGGCTGCATAACCATTCGAGGATAAATTGCGTATGGACTCAAAGTCCGGATGCACGACTAAATCTGCCTGGAAGGCCTCTCTTGTGCTGAACGGCTTCCGCTTCTCATTCAAGGCCGCCAGAATTTCTTCCGACGACTTGAGCCCAATTCCATGACCAAAATATAGATTCGGACCCATGGCGATCGCATTCTCACCTCGCCACTCCGGTCCTTTCGGATCAAAATCCGGGTTCTCGAAATATACCCCATCCCCGAGATACGCTTCGTTCTTATCCTCCGTGACGACGAGCGGTAGATAGTTGCTGGCATGCCAGTCTCGGAGATATAGATTTTGGAAATACTTATTAAACTCGTCGTCTCCGATCATTTCCAGTACTGCTTTATAGAATAGAATCATGATCGCTGTTGAGCATTCAAACCCATAGTATTCACCATGCTCGAATATATCTCGAATCCCATCTGCGGGCTGAACATTTCCTTTTAACCGGAATCCACCATTCGGTGTTCGTGTCCAATATCGTGGGTTAGCGAACGATTCCCGAAAAGGCGAAAACCTAGCGTAGCTTGCGTTCAAGGCATTGGCTGCCTCCACGATTTTACTCCTCATTTGCATTTCATAGACTAACGCTTCCCTCGAAGGGTAATTATAAGTTACCGGGCTGTTCTCCTTCGCCTTTACAATACTTCGCTCCATCCGCGTCAGCGGCAAACTACTGGCTTCTTGTAAAGGTTTCCCCGAAATAAGTATCACGGCTTCTCCTCCAGACTCGTTTATGATGACACCGTCCTAGGTTATTGTACGTATTCTGGGCCGAAATCGTGCATGGTTCTTTCCTTCGTTCTAGTTCTATTAGACTAGTAAAATTCTCGCATGTTCCCACTGGTGATAGCGCTTTTTTGCGAAATCCGACTTTTTCTTCCTAACACCTTCCATTTCGCCTGTCGAAACCCTTATTTTCACCAAATTTTGAGAATTTTCTTATTGACTATTTGATAGAACAAGACTACTATAGTGATAGATTCATAGAACTTATTTCCTATTAAAATGATAAAGGCAAAGCCGTCGAAAGATGGTGACGCAAAGCTATAGGGGCTAACGCGAGGAACACTCGCCATGCCAGCCAGTTACCGACATAGAAGTACAACGTTATTCGCGTTGTGAACCCTTCTTATTTCGGTAAGAAGGGTTTTTTACGTACAACAATTTCATATGTCAACTCCGTATTGACAAAGGCAAACCCATCGAGAGATGGCGACGCAAAGCTATAGGGGCTAACGCGAGGAACACTCGCCATGCCAGCCAGTTACCGACATAGAAGTACAACGTTATTCGCGTTGTGAACCCTTCTTATTTCGGTAAGAAGGGTTTTTTACGTACAACAATTTCATATGTCAACTCCGTATTGACAAAGGCAAACCCATCGAGAGATGGCGACGCAAAGCTATAGGGGCTAACGCGAGGAACACTCGCCATGCCAGCCAGTTACCAATTCTAAGCTAACGCACTCGGACGAGGACGTTCTGCTTGCCAAGGAGTGTTCGTGATGAAACAAACTAAACTCGTGCTTATGACGTTAATGGTGCTAATGGTTATTGTACTACTCCCTACTCATACAATTCACGCACAAGGCACACTGCCTGATCAATTGGTCGTGCTGCCAACAGGCGATTATAATGCAAAAGAAGCAAATGCGATGATGGAGCGCCTAGAGAAAATTCCTGCTCCGATCTTAAAAACCCTCGCGGATAAAGGCGTTAAAGTAAAATTAACCAACGATATCATTACCAAGGAGCCTGAACTCAATTACCTCAAAGGCGTAACGCCAAGAGGCTGGGAAGGCACAGGACTTACATGGGATGACGTACCCGGCGTCAGCGAGAAAGTCGTCGTGGTCCGCATTGGCTACAGTAAAAAAGGCCATGGTCACAACTCGTACAACCTTGAAATCCATGAGACGTTGCACGCGGTAGACCGATTCGTATTTAACAACGTAAGCGACTCGCAAGACTTCAAGGACGTCTTCAATAAAGAAGCAGCGAACAACTACCATGACGGTTATGTATCGGCTTACCCTGCCGAGTATTTCGCAGAAAGCGCAAGCTTGTACCTCTACAATGATACAACACGTGAAGAGCTGAAGAAGGACGCTCCGCTTACATACGATTTTATGGACAAGCTATTTAATCAATAAGATAGAAAAGCTCCCCTCTGATCATCAGAGAGGAGCTTTTGTGTTATAACTCGAACTTCTTATTCAGGATACACGTGCTTCGGCTTGATTTCGTTCCAAGTCTCGGTGTCATCCTCATTCCTTGTGTAACCATGGTAGTTCGTCGCTTCGATGACATCGGTGTAATACCATTTGTTCACCGAATTATCTGGCCACATTTTCGCATCTTCATGGATGCCTTTGACCTTCACTTTACGGTTCAAGACGCTGTTGATAAATGCCATTGCTTCTGCGCGTGTGATGTATTGGTTCGGTTTGAACGTGTTGTCATCATAGCCTTTGATCCAGCCTTTGTTCGCTGCAGAGACAATGTATTTCTCAGCCCAATGTCCTTTGATATCCGTGAACATTTCGTTTTTCTTCTCATCCAATTTGTCGAAACGGGATGCAATCGCTGCGAATTCTGCTCTCGTAATCTGTTGACTTGGCTTGAACGAACCGTCTTGGTAACCTGTAATGATGCCAGCATTCTCCATCGTTGCGATATGCTTGCTCGACCAACGCTTCTGCTCAACATCTTTGTAAGAGCTGATCTGCTTCATGTACTCATTGCGTGACTCATCATCCATCAGACGATAGAAGATCGCCGCAACCTCTTCACGGCTGATCAGGTTCTCAGGCTTAATCATGCCATCTGGATAGCCGTTGATGTAGTTGAAATGCTTATCCTTTTCCAATTGCGGTGGAACTGGAGGCAATGGTGGTACCGGTGGCAATGGAACAGGCGGCAACGGTGTTGTCGTCGATGGCGTCGATGGGCCTGTTGGATCTACAGGAGGTGTCGTCGTGTTCTTCGTGTAGAAGAATGTGAGCGTTTGACCTTCTTGATCCGTAAACGTGTAATCCTGCTGTGCCTTTTCCGCCGTGTAGCCTACTACTGGTGCAGCGTTAAGCTTAACGGTAACGCCCGCTTTCCCAGTTACACTGCTTGCTGTTGCCAATTCTTTGTTCGTGCCCTTTTCTAGATACTTCACAGTAACGTTGTGGTCTTTCTCGACCGGTGTATTAACTTTAACGTAGCGAATTTCCAACGTCTGGTCTGGTTTGTCTGTGAAGGTGTAAGTGTATTCTGGTTGTTCTGGTTTATACGTAATACCATCTTTTGTGATCGGTTCTGGCTTAATCGTGATGGTTGTACCTGTCTTACCTTCTTTAACCTCTACGTTCAATTCAACTTTCTTATCTCCATCCACGTACACATGGTGAACCGTTACTTTTTGGAGATCTTCCACGTTTCCTTTGTTGTAGTAGAATGTGTATTGTTGTAATTCTTCTGCTGTTACTGGGTATTCAAACTCGAAATTCTCTGGCAAATAGACGGCATCCGATACCGAGATTGTCTTAGCAACCAAGTGAAGGTTCTTGCCTACTTCTCCTTCATGGGTTGTTGGATCTTGCAGAGGAAGATCTGTCTCACGGTCAACATAGTTCACGGTAACCGTACGTTTCTCAGCAGGTACATCATTCTTGGTGTAGAAGAATGTGTGTGTCTGCTGATTGCCGTTCGCGATCTCGTACTTCCACTCTTCAATAACAGCCGTGAATCCTTCTACAAACACTGATTTAATCATTTCGCCATCAGCAATATCTTCTAATAGCTTTTCTGAAGCCAGAACATTTTCTGTTCCTTGCTCAAGATATTTCACGAGAAGAGTGCGCTTTGGAACAACAGCATCTTTCGTGTAGTAGAAGATCGCTTCTTGCGCTGCATCCGCAGTGAATGTGTACTCGATCGTTCCTTGCTCTACTGTGTAACCAGGGATTGCTAACGCTGTTATCGTTGTCGTCTTACCTGTTACACCGTCTACATTTGTTGCTTCTTGAAGTGGTTTATCCGTACCTTTTTCAAGGTACTTTACTTTTACGGTTTGTTTATTAGCTGTGTAGTAGAACACTGCTTCTTGCGTTTCATTCGTATTGAATGTGTATTCAATCGTTCCTTGCTCTGCCGTGTAACCAGGGATTTCCAACGCTGTTATCGTTGCTGTTTGGCCTGCCACACCATCTGCACTTGTTGCTTCTTGAAGCTGTTTATTTGTACCTTTTTCTAGGTACTTCACGATTACGGTTTGTTTATTAGCTGTGTAGTAGAACACTGCTTCTTGCGTTTCATTCGTATTGAATGTGTATTCAATCGTTCCTTGCTCTGCCGTGTAACCAGGGACTTCCAAAGCCGTCAACGTTACTGTTTGCCCTGCCACACCATTTGCACTTGTTGATTCTTGAAGCGATTTATTCGTGCCTTTCTCGAGGTACTTCACTGTTACGCTTTGCTTATCTGCTGTATAGTAGAAAACTACTTCTTGGTCGGCACTCGCAGTAAACGTGTATTCAATTGTTCCTTGCTCTGCTGTGTAACCAGGGATTGCTAACGCCGTTATCGTCGTCGTCTTACCTGTTACGCCATCTACTTTTGTTGCCTCTTGAAGCGGTTTATCCGTACCCTTTTCAAGGTATTTCACTTTTACGGTTTGTTTAGCTGCTGTGTAATAGAAAGTCACTTCTTGCTTGGCATTCGCAGTAAACGTGTATTCAATCGTTCCTTGTTCTGCCGTGTAACCAGGGATTGCCAACGCTGTTATCGTTGTCGTCTTACCTGTTACGCCATCTACTTTTGTTGCCTCTTGAAGCGGTTTATCCGTACCTTTTTCAAGGTATTTCACTTTTACAGTTTGTTTAGCTGCTGTGTAATAGAAAGTTACTTCTTGCTTGGCATTCGCAGTAAACGTGTATTCAATCGTTCCTTGTTCTGCCGTGTAACCAGGGATTTCTAACGCTTTTATCGTTGTCGTCTTACCTGTTACGCCATCTACTTTTGTTGCCTCTTGAAGCGGTTTATCCGTACCTTTTTCAAGGTACTTCACCATTACAGTCTGTTCATCCGCTGTATAGTAGAAGATTTGCTCCTGTCCTGGTTCCGCTGTATAAGTATAGCTGATCTCTTTTTCCTCTGGTGTATATCCAGGGACGGTTTCAGCTGTTAGCTTGATTTTCTCGCCTGTCACGCCTTTTTTATCAACTGGTGCATGAAGCACTTTGTTAGTGCCTCTCTCCACATACTTCACTTTCACGGTTTGCTCATTGGCTGTGTAATAGAAGACATGGCCTTGATCTGCATTCGCTGTAAAAGTAAAGTCAAACTTCGCCTCTTCAGGTGTATATCCCTCGATTGAAGCTGGCTTCAACTCAACAGTCTTGCCTGTTACGCCAGCGATTTTAATAGACTCTACTAACTCTTTATTCGTACCTTTTTCAAGATATTTCACAATCGCCGTTTGGTTCCCCGCAGAGTAGTAGAAAATCACTTCTTGCTTAACATCTGCATTAAATTTATAATCGATGATTTCTTGTTCAGCGGTATAACCTGCGATTTGCTTGGCTTGCAATGCAATCGATTGCCCTGTTTTTCCGTCTTTTACAACGGAATTAACCAGATCTTTTTTCGTTTCCTTATCCACGTATCTAACCGTTACCGATTGCTTTTTAGCTGTATAGTAGATAACTGTTTCTTGTTTCGCTTCTGCACTAAATGTATAATCAACCGTTGCCTTATCAGCAGTATACCCTGCAATTGGGTCTGCCTGAAGCGTAATTGTCTTGCCTGTAGCTCCTTCTTTTACGACAGCATCCTTTAACTCTTCTTTTGTGTCCTTATCTACATATTTCACTGTTACAGACTGCTTATCAGCTGTGTAATAGAAGGTATATTTTTGGTCTTTCGCAGCTGTAAAGGTATAAGTGTCACTTGATTTCTCAGCCGTGTACCCTGGGATTGGTTTCGCATTCAGCGTAACTTTTTGTCCTGTAATACCCTCTTCCACGGATGTACCAAGTTCCTTGTTCGTTCCTTGTTCAACATAGAATACCGTTACACTCTGCTCAGCAGCCTCGTAGTTAAATGTTACAGTAACGTCTTTCTTCGGCATTGAGCCTGTCACTTGATCGCCCGTTACCGTCAATCCGCTATCCGCGCTGAGCGTCACGTTCTTCAGCTTATAGCCATCAAACGCTTTGCCTTTTACATCTATAGACTCATCTTGTAGTTTTTTCTCTTCTAAGGCTTTGTCGAGCTCAACATCTCCGGCTTTGTATTCTACTTTGAAGTTATATGGAGCCTTCGCATATCCGAACCAAACGATTGGGTTAGGCTCGCTATAAGTTAGTGTTACATCCTGCGGGCTATTGCCCTTTTTCAGAACATAATCTCCCATATCCTTAGCTGGAACAGAATACTTCTTATTAATATCCAGCGCGTCACTGCCGTTTTGTTTAAACGGTTCGCTATATAATTGCGCTGCAAGATCTGGCCTTTCAACCGCAACGCCATCTTCGTTAATCGGAGCGCCATCCGCGTTGACGAGATAACCTTTGACCAAGATCGAACCTTTACCAAAGCTTACTTTCGGTACTTCGAAATCTTTGGATGTTGGTTTGCCATTAACATCATCATAACTCATCGTTGTCTTGCCATTGGTTGGATACAATGTATTCGGATCCGGATTCTTGCTTGCATCCAACTTCACTGTGTATGTCATGGTTGCTGGCGTGCCTTCGACAATGTTGCCGATTTCCCAAGTAATTGTCTCGCTAGTTGCGTCCCACTTCGTTGTCCCTTGCGAAACATCAGGTCCTTTGGTCTTATCGAACATCGCGCCCATTGGGTCAGTTACAATCGCTTTTTGTGCTGCATAAGAAATTTTACTGGATAATTCCGTGAATACTTTTTCTAATTCAGAGCTGCTAGATGCGTAGTAACCGCGATTCTGACTGTATCTCAGTACGTTTGTCGCATTGCTATTGTTCCCTACTTCTAGTCCGATAGAATAAATGTCAAATTTTTGATCATGTGCTAATTTAGCCTCTGATACTGTGCCAATACCATTATTATCAACCCAATATTTATTTTTTCCTGAACCTATCGAATATTCATAATCATTCAGGTAATAATCATTTCCATATCCAATGATTTTCCCATAATTAAACTCTTGAAGTGCTTTAGTAAAAGAATTACCCACAGGCGATGCATAGTCTACTACTTTAGAAGCCTTATAGCTGTATGTTGGTTCTCCATCGCTCAAAAGAACAATGACTTTATTTTCTGCGGTACTTTTCTTCAGAAGTTCACTTGCACTATGAATCCCTGCTTGAATATTTGTACCACCATCAGCCTTAATATTCCCGATTGCAGTCTTTAGTGCTTCCTTTTCGCCAACACCCTTAAAATCCGATACATTGGTTACGTCTCCCGAAAAAGATACAGCAGCAATTCTTGTCGCCGAATCTTTGACAAGCAATCGATCGACGAAACTCTTCGCTGATTCAATCGCTTTGGTCATCCGCGTACCTTTCATACTACCGGACCGGTCAATGACCAACACCACGTCCGAACTGCTCTTGATGTTCTTCCCTTCTACCGTCAGGGTCACTTTCCATTCCCCTGGGGTTCCTGTCGGCTCCGCTTTCTTGGTCAGATTAACCGCACCAGGATTCGGCCATACGAGATCGTTCGAACCCGCTGCAGAACTCGCCGGTATCGTGCCGGGAATGAATCCTGTCAATACGGACACGATGAATAACCACGTGACTACAAGTCTAAATCCTCGTCTCATGTCTACCTCCTATGAATTTATAATCTCAGCTCCTTGGAAACGCAAAAAGTCCGACTGCAATAACGTCTGTTAACTGCAGCCGGACGATCATAAGTCAAAGACCCGTAGACTCCGAAGCTTTGCGACCTAACCTTTCGATTAGTGTGCCGAAATATAAAATTCTTGTAGTTGCAGATGGACATATGTAGGTCTTAAGTAGGATAAAGGAACTATTTACATTGACTAATATATGTCACGATCAGGCGCAAAGTCAATTGATTTTGAAATTATTGAATCTAAAGTTATTTTAAACTAACGGTGTTCTTGTTGGTTGACTCATCCAAATGAAATTGCATATACTATAGAAGTAACAACTAAAATGAATTGCATGAGGTGGAAAGGATATGGAAATTTTGTCGACTGTTCTTAGAAGAGATTTACCTTAACACGGGAGAAGTCTGCCCATTTTTACCGTTAAGCGAATCGAAGAACAGTAGATAAAAAGCCAATCCCTTTCTTACGAAACGAAACCGATATAATCGTAGGCAAGGTGTATTCACCTTGTCTTTTTTGTATATATCATCAAGAAAAAACAACGATAATTTCGTTCATACCACAACAGAAGAGGGCCTACTCTGCTGTTCTCTCGATTCAGCCGCATCAGCTCAATTGAAGAGGAGAGAACAACCATGAGTTTATTAAGTATTGAAGAAGTTACCCATATGTACGGAGATAAATTGAATTTTCGGGAGATCAGCTTCCGCCTGCTGCGCGGAGAGCATGTCGGTCTCGTCGGTGGTAATGGCGCCGGGAAGTCCACCCTGCTCCGTCTGCTCGCAGGCGAGATCTTGCCGGATGCTGGCCGCATCGATTGGATGCCGCAGGTCAAGGTCGGCTATCTGCAGCAGCACATCCACCTGCAGCCCGGTATGACAATCGCAGCCTATCTGCAGAGCGCATTCGCGCATTTGTATGCGATCGAGCGGCGTATGATCGAACTCGCCGAGTCCATGGCCGAAGCAGGCGATCAGCTCGATGCCCTACTAAGGCAATATGGCGAGATGCAGCATCAGCTTGAATCGTCGGATTTCTACCAGCTTCAAGGCCGCGTGGAAGAGGTCGCTGCTGGCCTTGGCATCCTAGACCTCGGCCTGGAACGCGACGTCAGCAAGCTTAGCGGCGGCCAACGGACGAAGCTCCTGCTCGGCAAGCTGCTGCTCGAAGAGCCGGATGTACTGCTCCTCGACGAGCCGACGAACTATCTGGACGACGCGCATATCGCATGGCTGACAGGATATTTGAAGAGCTATGAGCATGCTTTTATCGTCGTGTCCCACGATGAACATTTCCTGAATGAGATCACGACGATCATCTATCATCTCGAACATCAGACCTTGCGACGCTATCCGGGCAATTACAACCATTTTCTGAAAAGCCATGAACTAAGCCGACTGCAATTGCAGCAGACCTATGATCGGCAGCAGCAAGAGATCACAAGACTGGAAGGGTTCATCAATAAAAATCGCATCCGTAAAGCCAAGCAGGCAAAAAGCCGGGAGAAGGCGCTCGCGCGAATCGACCGTATCGACAAACCAACAAACGGGCCTCAGCCGCGATTCAGCTTCGAGGTACGCCAGAATCCCGTCACCCACGTCATTACAGCCAAAGGGATACAAATCGGCTACTCGACACCGCTCATCGCGCCCGTCAATCTGGAAGTGAAACGCGGGGACAAAATCGCGATCATCGGGCACAACGGCATCGGAAAATCGACAATGCTGCGCACCTTGCTCGGATTGATGCCGCTAATGAATGGCACGCTGCAGATCGGGGATAACGTAAAAGCCGCCTATTTCGCACAGGAGAACATCGCTTCCGACCAGACGCCGCTAGAACGGCTATTAGCCTTCCGGACGGACCTGACGCAGCAGCAGATTCGCAAGATGCTCGCGATGCCGGGCCTAACGGAGAAGCATATCCGGCAACCGCTGCGCCATTTGAGCGGCGGCGAGCAAGCTAAGGTACGCCTCTGCGAGCTGATGCTCACAGAGAGCAATGTGCTTGTGCTCGATGAGCCGACGAACCATCTGGATGTACGGTCGAAGGATGCTTTTCGCGAGGCGTTAAAGGCTTATCCGGGCACAATCCTGCTCGTATCCCATGAACCGGAGTTCTACAAAGATTGGGTGACGCACGTATGGCGTGTCGAAGATTGGTGCCGAGGTGCAATCAAGACGTAATTGTCTCAGAAAAATAAAACAAGAAGAACCTGCAGGAATCCTTCGATATCGAAGGGTTCCTCACAGGTTCTTTTTTCATGATCGCCGAAGGCTAGCTTGTCCAATTATCACTGATTACCAGCCGAAATCCATCGTCTCGCCTGTCTCGCAGAGCGTCTTCAAATTGCTCAATATCATCCACCATGAATTCTGCGTGCTATCGTAGGACGGATGTCCCTCTGTCCACTCGTCGTTGATCAACGTGAACTTCGTACATTGACCGACCGTCTCCAAGTTGAACGTCATTCTCGACTCTAACTCCGCATGATTGTCACGGTAGGATGGACCTGCATGTTCTGTGCAGCTGAACGTCTTATAAGGCTCATAAGTAAGGACTTCACCGTATACGTGAACCGTCTCATCCCCTTCCGCCCCTGGCCCAATATAGGCATAACGGCTGCCAATTTCGAACGTAGACTCGAGCACACATCCGAAAAATAATTTACGCGTATTCTCCGGGACAAATAGGGCATTCCATACCTGCTCCGGGGTTGCTTTGATATAAAATTCGTACTTCAAAGGGATTTCTCTCATACTCAAGGCTCCTCCTTCAGTCTCAGCAATACCTTCCAAACGCACAACTGTGCTAATATGATTATAAATCCCAACGATGCCCAAGTATTGTAAAAACGCGACATTATGATGCATCGCATATGGATGCGCAGAAAAGGAGCGGTATGTTATGAAACCTGAAATGATCAAGCCCAGTATGGGCGTATTGAATTTATCCCGCGGCGCACATAAATTTCAACTGTCTAGGCATGAACCCTCCAGTGAAATTGCCGCATTCATCAAGCATTTCTGGATCGTCACCTGGGATCTAACCGAACAAGCTCCCTACCTGCAGGAAGTCGTGCCGAACCCCTGTGTCAATCTCGTCATCGAACCCAATCGAAGTGCGATCTTCGGTGCTGCGAAGCAGAAATACGCGCACTACTTAGAGGGGAAAGGCTGCGTATTCGGGGCTAAGTTCAAGCCGGGAGGGTTCTACCCTTTCATCAAGCAGCCCATCTCCACGCTTGCGAATCAACCGATGCGCGTTCAAGACGTATTCGATGTGGATATTCATCAATTAGAGCACGAGCTACTTGCGCAAGCCCAGGAGTCCGACATGGTCCAACTCGCAGAGCAGTTCATTCGGCCAAAGCTCCCGCGGTGGGACGACCAAATTACATTAATTAATGCAATCATCGACCGCGTACAGGAAGATCGCGAGATCACAAAGGTGGACGAAATTTGCGAACGGTTCCATCTAAATAAAAGAACGCTGCAGCGTCTCTTCGACCAATATGTCGGCGTCAGCCCCAAATGGGTGATCCAGCTCTACCGTCTGCAAAATGCCGCCGAGACGATCGAACATCAGCCTCGTGTGGACTGGTCCGAGTTGTCTGTGGAGCTGGGGTATTATGACCAATCCCATTTCATTAAGGATTTTCGCGCCATTATCGGCAAGACGCCCGACGAGTACATCAAGGTACAGTGCGAAGAAAAATAAAAAAACCTTACTTCAAGAAGTAAGGTTAGGTGCCGCGGGTTCCTTGCGTTCCAGACTAATCCAGACCAGTCCTGTGGCCATGCATACAGCGCCGGCCAACTGCCAACCTGAGAACGATTCGCCGAAGAAGAGATATCCAGCCGTGACGGCTGACGCCGGTACTACATAACGGAAGAAATTCGCGCGAGCCGCACCGACCTTGAACATACTCGCATTCCATACGACGAAGGCGATGACCGTGCAGATCAGCACGTTATACCCAATCGCGGTATAGTGTGTCGCTGACAAGGCGCTCCAGTCCACCTTGCCCCAAGAACCGAACGTGAACGGGAGCATGCCGATCGCGCCGAACAGAATCATCCATGTGCTCACCCGGAGTGCGGAATACTGCTTCATGATCGGCATGCAGGCTAGATTATAGAGTGCACCGAAGATACTCACCCCAAGCGCCAGGCCGTTGCCAATCATGTGGCTGGAAGACAGATCTAACCCTTCGCCCCCTCCCAGAATGATGAAACACACACCAAAAATCGCCGCGATGCCGCCGGTCACGAGACGCGAAGAAATTCGCTCCTTCATAAATAGCGGTCCGAACAACGCGGCGCAGATCGGCCAAGGCGCCACATTCAAGAGGGAAGCGTTCGCCAGCGTCGTATATTTGATCGAATACATGACCGCAATCTCAAGTCCCGTTACCCCGAGAAGACCAATAACCGCAAGCTGCATGGCCACTTTCACGGGAATGCCGATACTTCCTTCCGTCACCTTCAGCAGCAGGAAGAAGAATGGCACAGCCAGCCCGAACCGAAGAAACGTGAACAGAATCGGATCGAACGTCTCCATCGCCTGCCTGGATACGCCGAAATTTGCTCCCCAAATGGCCGCTACGAGCGCCAGCCCAACGTAATGCACCCATTTCCTATCCATACCTGATAGCTCTCCCCCATCATCCATTCATTGACTGATCACATTCATCTACTATGCAGTGTGAGGGACAATGGGAGAAATTTCAATCATTTTCTCATTTCAATGTACGGACCACTGTCTTCTTGTTCACATGGATCGCCTTCGCTGCATCACTCAGTACAAACGCCCCTGCAGCCAAAGAGATCAGGAAACAGCCTCCCGCCAAAATAGGGAACAGCGACCATTCAAGAATGGAATGTCCGAGGAATGTCTGCCAGCCAAGCGCAATCAACCCGAGAATGTAGGCCATGCCTGTCATATGAATTAACCCGCTTCGTGCAGAAGCCTTCCACTGCGTCTGCTCTGCAAGCCATGCTACGAGCGGTAACGCTTGAAGCGCATGGAATCCTAGCCCATGAAGCCAGATAATATTCCCGCTACCACCGACAAATCGACCGTTATTCATAGAAATCCAGATGCCTGCAGCGAATGAAATGAGTACCGCAATCATGGCATAACGAATACTCAGCACAAGCACAGGCCGCTGCTTCAATACGCTGGACCGGAAATAAAATACGGCAAAAAACAAGTAGAATAATACGAGCAACAGCGCTACAATCGCAAACCCGAACCCCACTATCCGGTCAAAAGCCGAGCCGTCCAGCTCGAATCTGGGATTTACGCCGCGGAAGTTCTGAATCGTCTCTGCACCATAAGAATAAAGCGCCAGCAGAATGTAAGCCCAGCGGAAGGTGGCCCTTCCTCCGCGCGGCATCCCTGAGAATGGAATCAACGCCGCAGTTGAGATTAAGAATATGCCGATCGCAGCGTTGAAGGAGAAGGCTTTGGAGACATCCCCATGTGGTGCCACCTCGCCTCCGAATAACAGCGTCCATCCCCCACAGATGATCGCGAGCAGAAAACCCAGCAATCCCGTGTATACCAACCCTTTTTCGCCTTCAAAAAACTTTGTTTTTTGCATCCTACACTACACTCCTCACACCGTTTTACTTGATGGGATTAGTGTATCGCATGGTTATTTTTCCAAAAATATCCTACAGTCTAGAATTCATCCCCGACCGGAGAACGATCTTCTTCCTGTCTGTAGACGTAGAAAAGGGCGCCCACTTGGCACCCTTCCCGCAATTAAGCAACGATCGATTTCGATCTCACGTTATGGAATTTAATGAAGCAGACCACTCTCCAGCAGACAATATAGCTGAAGGTCATGAAGTTGAGCAGGAAGCTTAACGCACCTGGATCTATCCCCTTCACGGTAGCGATCGCGATGAACCGGAGTGCGAATATCGTAATGAGCAGGACGAACATTACTCTGTTGCATTTGATAAAAGTATTCCCTGCTTCACGCACTTCGAAGTTCGTCGTCAGAATCAGCGGAATTGATAAAACCATCCCAGCCAGTGCTGCCAGCAGCAGTTGTTCACTCTGAATATGCAAGTTCGGGTCGAGCAGCTGCAGCATCGATGTACTGATATAGAGAATTGGCAGAACTAACGGAAGCCCCGACTTAGCGATTGGCGATTTCATCCCCCGCTGCAGGCCGCGGAAAATAAAGAAAAATATGATCATCGATATAAACATGGAATTGATTGGACTCATTAAAACCCACTCCTTCACGAATTCAAGATTTGATAGTCTTAGTATCTCGAATTTGAAGGATCAGAGCCAGTGAGATATGTAATCAGATCAGGGTTACAAAAGTCACCTCATCCCACGACACGATGTATCTCAAGTAATCGGGAACAACAAGATGAACTCCGTCCCTTTGCCCATTTTACTGCGAATATCAATTTTTCCATTCATCTTCTTAATCATGCTAAAGGCAACGGTCATCTCTAGCCCTGTTCCCTTCTCCTTCGTACAATAGTACGGCGTTCCGAGTCTTCGAATCTGCTCTGCGGTCATCCCCTGTCCTGTATCCCGCATACTGATCTTCGCATAATCATTCCACAGTCCCACATGCAGCGTCAGTACGCCGCCTTCTTGCATCGCCTCGATTGCATGTTTGCCAATGTTAAGCAATGCCTGTCGGAACTTATGCCGGTCCCCAGTAATATAAAAAGGTCTCTCTTGCGCAAATATGACATGAATTTTGATCTGATTATAGTTCCCATACGTCGTTAGTACATTCGATAAATACATAAGCTCGTCTTGAACATGCAGTTCTTCTGTAATCTCAGGATCAGGCTGCGCCAAAGCAAGGTAATCTGTAATAATATGCTCTGTGCGGTCCAATTCCTCAAAACAAATCTGCTGGTACATCGCCTTTTTCTCGCGATCCACGTTTTCTGAGCCGAATAAATGAATGAATCCCCTCACCGCCGTCAGCGGATTCCGAATTTCATGCGCTACGGAAGCCGCCATATCACTAATGATCTTCATCTTCTCGCTCTTAATAACCTCTTCCTGCATATAGAAATACCTGTTCAGGAACTCGATCAGGTACACATAGAATCCCACCAGAACAGCTTGTACAATATAGGTCTGCGTAATCGTCCATGGCTTGATGAACAGAAGCTCGAACTGTCCAGTCCCTATGAAATACACGGTTAACGTAAGGAATTTGATCAGGACACTTAAGCAGACAGCGATTAAGATTTTGTAAAGCGTTTTCATATTATCAAAGATGCGAAGTGACAGAACGACTAACACGAAAGTAAGCATCAACGACAAGATATAAATCCAATGATGTGGACTTTCGTTCAAAAATCGATAGGCCACAATCGTCAGATACAATAGACCTGAGACCGACAATCCGCCATATAGCGAGCCTACGGCAAGCGGAATCGATCGAAAATCATAAATAATCTCATTCAGCACCACAGGAAATGACATCGTCGCGACAATGGCGATCGCAAAGAGGATATAGATCAGGAAACTGTACAGTAGGTTTCTTTCTTTCATTTTGTAAATATAGGGATACATGACGAGCGGGGTAAATATGATGAAGATGTTCAGAATAAAATCCTTGAAGTAGTCAAGCATAGAACGCCTCCAACTCATATTTAGTATGGTATTAGTAGAAGAATATCATGAATGATCTATCGTGAGAAGAAGAAAATGTCGAATAATGTATTTAAATGGATACAAGAAAAAACGACTTCGTCGTCCTTTTTCGGACGATAAGCGTATCTTCGAGAAATATAAGAACAGTTTATCCGCGAAGCTTATAAACACTTATATTTTGCAAAAAAGACACCTGCTCGGTGTCCTTCTTCTTAACCTTTTAACTTAGGATTCCTTCAATTTCTGATCCAGCCACTGCAACGCTCCCGTCAACCGTTCCTTCGGCAATAAGGCGTATCGGTCACCAACACTCACCTCATAAGCGCATGACGATTCCCCTGCTTCTACGAGATAACTCGTAAGCCCGATACCTGTCTCTGCGTAACATTGAATCAATAACGGCTCGAGCTGCTCCTTCGGCACATCAATATGAACATGAAACATGTTCGACACCGGCTCTACCGGTCTTGTCGTTATCCGATGGCAGTCGTTATAGAGCCCCGCTAATGATTTGGCATCTTCATGGTACTGCTGCATCTTATCCACGCGCTGCTGGAAATAATAATCGGCCGTGAGAATGTACGGATACAGGCTGATCAAGTCTCCGCCATGTCTTCGTTTCCATATTTTCGAGGTCTCCACGAAATCTGCGTCACCCGCTAGAATCGCACCCGCAATCCCGCCAATTCCTTTGTAGAAAGAGACATACACGCTATCGAAGAGCGAACTAATCTCCGCGGCAGATCGGCCATAATATGGCGTAATCTCGAATAGACGCGCGCCATCCATATGCAGCTTAATGCCCCGCTCCCGGCAATATTGCGAAATCGCTTCAAGCTCTTCGTATGACGGCAATTGACCGCCAATCTCCCGTTGCGGCAGTTCAAGCAGTAGACAGGAGACGTCTTCAGGCATATTCTCGACATCTTTCAGACGGATCAAGCTGTCTTTGTCTGCGAGCAGCACGGGTTCGATATGATGAAGCTCCCGGAGAGCATCCTGTTCATGGATCTCCAAATGAGCTAGCGGGTGATAAGCGACCTTGGCCACGCCACGCTGATCGCACCAAATCCGCAGGGCAATCTGCTGCGCCATCGTACCGCTCGGGAGGAAGACGGCCTTCTCTTTGCCCAAGTAGGCGGCCATCTTATCTTGAAAATCTTCAATGATCTTCCCGGAGCCGTAGCGATCGCTCTCCAGATCGCCATCGATCTGTTCCAATACGGAACGTAAATTCTGTACGACGAGATCCCCATGACCCGGAACCTTGTAGACCGTCTGCCGAAATGCATCTGCTAACGCGGACTGCTTGCTCATCTTCCATCGACTCCTCTTCACTCTTGAAATCTAGCATCTAGCAATATACATCTAGTATATCGCAGAATGGGCAGCCTGATTACAATTGATTTTCATGGTGCTGAATGTCCAAGTCTCCCGCTCAATGCCAGAAAAAAAAGTCACATCAGACGGATGTCTCATGTGACTCGGCATGCAACGACGTTTAGACCTGCATCTCGCCATGATGAACTCGTGAGGTCTCGATCTGGATCGTCGTGTGTTGAATTTTGAATTTCTCTTCAATGAGATGAATCGCGTCTTGCAGGATACGCTGACTGTCCTGATCGTCCTCAATGAGCATGTGGCAGGTCAAGGAATCGAGATTCGATGTAATGGTCCAGATATGGAGATCATGAACATTAATCACACCGACAATGCGCTCCAGTTCTTCCTTCACCTTATCTTGATCCACGGTAATTGGCGCGCCTTCCATAAGAATATGCACCGTATGCTTAATGACACCCCATGCACTGCGCAAGATCAGAATAGCGACAACGACAGAAATGATCGGATCGGCGATGTACCAACCGAAGACCCACATCACGATCCCTGCAAGGATGGCGCCGACCGAACCGAGGGCATCCCCGATGACGTGGAGATAAGCACTGCGCAGGTTCACGTTATTCTTCACATCGCCCTTCCGCATTAACGCCCAGGCGCTAATAAGGTTAGCGAGCAGACCGACAGCGGCAATGAGCATCATCGAGCCGCTGGCCACCTCAGGCGGGTTATTGAACCGCTGAATGGCTTCCCATGTAATAAAACCCGCTATCGCAAATAACGTCACCCCGTTAAATAGCGCGGCTAGAATCTCAAATCGATAATAGCCATAGGTCTTGTTCGGTGAAGCTGGGCGTGTCGCGAACCAGATCGCGACCAGGCTCAGGATTAACGAACTCGTATCGCTTAACATGTGCCCAGAATCAGATAGGAGCGCCAAACTGTTCGTCATCAAACCGCCGAAGAACTCGAGCAGCATGATCCCCGCCGTAATCGAGAGCGCAATGATCAGACCTTTCTTATTGCCTTCCCGTCCATAATCATGACTATGGCCGTGACCGTGATGATGATCGTGACTATGACTGTGTCCATGTGAATGTGAATGATTATGCATACGTTATGATCCCCCTTCAACCCAACAAAATATGAATACGATTTGAATAAATTGTTTATTGTATATATGAGCATATGTTCATATATCATTATGTAGGAAGGATCTACCTTTGTCAAGCACTAGTAAATGAATTTAGGCAAAATAAAAAACCCGACCACAACCCGGCCGAGTTCAAGCACTTTCTTATTAGATCAGTCCCAAATATCCGGCCGCTCCAGCTGAAGCATCCGCATATATTGCAGCAATTGCCCGGTATGCACCGCATCGTGATACGATTTACGTTCCAACGTGTCTCCAAGATATCGCGCAATCGGGCGGTGCGGCCACTGAATTAGCTTGCTCTCAAAATCTCCTACATTCAAGGATTCAACATATGCAATAAACTGATCGTGATATACCATTGATCGATCAACCTCGTCTTGTACCGAGGTGAATGGAAGCTCCCACAACGGAGCCCTTTCCTCCTCGGAAGGCAATCGCTGTTCCGTCAAAATCATATACCACGAATAATCATGTAACAGCACATGGCGAATCATCTGTCCAATGCTTAATGCGTCGACATCTGGCTGCCAAGTCAAATAAGCATTCGGTATCCCGTATGCTGCCATTAAAAATCGACGGCGTGTTTCTTTCAAATCAAGAAGTATTAGTTCTTTTGCATTCATTTGCTGTGCCCTCCTAGCATTGCTCTCGAGAGCTATTGTAAACCCTGCACATTTAAACTATCATCGAAATATGAATGCATATCCGAAAATAACCATGATCACGTCCCTCATTGGTGACCCTACCCGCGCAGCAATGCTAGATGCACTTATGGGAGGGCATGCGCTGCCCGCAGGCGAGCTCGCTTATATCGCTAGAGTCACACCACAAACGGCAAGTTCCCATCTCTCCAAACTTATGAAAGGAAATCTAATCGCTGTCGAACAACACGGCAGACATCGTTATTACCGGCTAGCAAGCCAAGAAGTGGCTGAGTTGATGGAGATGATCTCGGCCATGTCCCCGCCCGTACAAATACGTTCCTTGCGCCAGTCGCAGGAGATGGAGAAGGTTCGCCATGCACGGACCTGTTACGACCATCTGGCCGGCAAGCTAGGGGTCGCATTAACACAAGCACTCATCGCCAAAGGCTATGTTGCCATTCGTTCGGAGACGGAATTCGATATCACGGAGCAAGGGGATGAGCATTTCCAGTCGATCGGACTTGATCTCACGACCATGAAAGTAAATCGACGCAGCTTTGCCAAACGCTGCCTTGATTGGAGCGAAAGAGTACATCATATTGGCGGATTCCTAGGCGCTGTCATTACAAAGCATTTGTTCGAATTGAAGTGGATCGTCCGAATGGATAGCGGTTCAAGGGCCGTTCGATTAACAGAGGAAGGCCGTGCGAAGCTTCATGCATTATATGGCATCACGATCGAAGATTTAGGGTAAGTAAGAGACACAAAACCCCCCCTCTTAGCGAGGGGGCATGATTACAAAACCTAGCGTATCGTACCGATCAAAATATAACAGATCCCTAATAACAGACATAGTGGAGAAAACAGCACGCTGTCCCATTTCGCGAATGCTGTGCCCTTCTTGCGTTTGAACATCCCCACCCATTTGAAATCCCCGATGCCGCGGATGACGAACACGGCCGCAACGACCCAACCTCCGACCGTGAGGAGCGTTTCAGAGAACAATCGAGGCGTAACCGCGTCGCCCCACTCCAGTGCAATCCATGCCGCTAGAGCGAGCAGAAGAGCAACCACAATCGTGCCCATCGGCGAGGGCTGAAAGAGCTTTTCCGCACCATTTGTAGGGATCACGGCGCGACTGCCCGCTTTGCCTCCAAACGCCCAAAAGAAGTGCAGCACACTTATTATCAATAAAATACTGCTGACCACCCAAGCAATGATCTCAACCATATGTACCTCCTAATCTCTTTTGTGCGACTTACTTCGCTTGCACCTGCGACTGAAGCTGCGCATATAAGCTCTTCGTCTGTAACGCGTCTTTCTCGTTGTAGAACACGTAAAGATCCTTGAGCTTGATCTGAATGTACGGCGGATTATTTTTGACAACATAAAGCTTCGAGCGTCCGATATCCTTCAACCGGAAGTTCCCTCTTGCATATTGATTCGTCGCTTCCCCATTCGTCTTCGTCCCCTTCGGTATCACATCCACAAGTTGTAATTCTTCGATATCACCGATCTTGAAGTCATAGGAGTACATCGGGTAATCAATATGTACGTTATGCTCTGAGGTGACCGATAAGACCGGCGATGTCAGCTCCGAACGAATCAACAGGAATGATACGCCCACGATAACGGCAGCGAACACGATCATAGAGCCTGAGACGAGCAGCTTGCCGACCGGTGTCGCTGAATTGACCGTAAACCCGATCCCGACCCGCTTCGTGACAAAAACACTGCGATCATTCGGATTATGGTACGTGAAGCCATTGCCCCAATATTCGTCATCATCAGAATAAATGATTTTCCCGTCATGCGCTAATACTTCTTGCTCTAGCATGCGTACGCGATAATGCACGGCTAACATGATTCCTAGCGGAATCGCCGTGAACAGAAGCGATATCACAAACCATTCGCTCTTCCACACCGTGCTCTCCTGCATCAGAAGACAATCGATCAGCAGAAAGTGAATGTTCTCAAGGATCGCCATGAATAACCAACCATAAGACCACATGCGGCGTTTCGCTTGATTCAAGCTCAGATTCACTTCGCTGTTCGCACTGTATACTTTCCCCTTCACCTTGCGCATACCGAACGAGACCAAGAAAAAGAGCGTAGTAATAGCCAGACTAGTCACTGGTAGGACTAAACTCCGCGCCGAATCACTCGCTGTCCACCCGATATAGCCAATCGACATGGCAAAAGGGAGAATGAACAACCACAATGGCGCCGAACGCTTATTCTTCAGCTGCGCGACTCTGAGGTCGCTATGGATGACCCGCTTCGCCCCAACGAACCACTCGCGTTCCCGTTTAAGCGCAAGCGTCGCTTGGAAGGCCCGTCGGAAAGGGATTACGATCACAATCACAAAGACAGTCAACCATACCAGAAAATAGATCGTCTGATATGCCATCTGCGCATAGAGCAAGCCAAGAGGAAGGAGCGCAATCAGAGATCCGAACGTCACTTGTCTGAACTGCGTTTTGAATCGCGCTTGCACCTCGCGGACCGAGGGATCATCCATCGCATACGGAGGCAGCATAACCGCGAAGAGCATTCCATGATGATAAGCCGCCTGCGGCCTATAGGTTGCCAGCATGGCTAGATACATAATAAGAATCGTAACGAGATAAATCACCAATAACATCGCCATCAACTCTTTTCCTTAAATTCTAGTTCTTCTAGTGCTGATAGGTCATTCGAGCAAAAATCTGTGAACAGAGTGCCTGGAATCGCGGTTGATCAACCCCTTTGATCGTTGCCTCGGCAATAATCAATTGTAGCTGCTCCTCCAGATGTGATGCATGCTTCGAATCTTCCTCCGCACGGGTGTTCACCTTCGCGCCGTGTCTGCGGTCAATGACGATGTAGCCTTCTTGCTTCAATAACGCGTAGGCTTTGTTCACGGTCATCGTATTAATGCCAAGGTCTTCAGCCAATTGACGGACGGTCGGAAGCTTCTCGTCGGCTTCAAGCTGTCCGGTAGCAATACCGATGACAATCTGATTGCGCAGCTGTTCATAGAGCGGCGTCTCGCTATCAAGTTCCAGTGCAATTACCATGGATGTCACCTCACAAAGTCCATTAAGTATTACACATTATAATACAAATAATACTTAAAATCTACGACTCGCTGGACGAATACAAACAAACACCGGCCCACAGCGACCAGTGCTTGTATAGGAACACCGTTTATCCCAATCTCTCGTTCACTTGATTCGCACTAAATTCCGTTGGAAGACCGTATCACCTTCCTGCGGAGTAAAGGTCTTCCGCGTTACAGCCTTTTGACCAATCGAACACCTGCACCGTCACGCGCCGGGAGCTTGTATTCAGATTGACCACTCCTTGATCTTATAGTAGATGCCGCAAGAGGATGGAAATCTTGTACAGGTATCGAGCGTTCATTGAAAAAGCAAAAAAGCTGCCCCGACTCGCGCGGAACAGCTCAATATGAACCATATTTCTAAGAGATAGGAGCAACTACTTCTTTCTGCATGCTGCCACCACAGCTGTGTCGGATGATCAGCGCCGTCGGCACCGTCACCTCAAACGGCAGTACTCGACCAAGGAGGCGATCAATCAGCAGCTTGACCGCTGTTACCCCCATCTCCTCGGTGTAGACTTTCACCGTCGTGAGCGGCGGAGTAACGTACTGTGCCAGATCAATATCATCAATGCTGACGATGCCGACCTGCTCCGGCACCTTGATCCCAGACTCGTCCAATGCCCGCAACGCGCCGATCGCCATGGGATCACTGGCAATAAAAAAGGCTTCTGGAAGGTTCCCCTGCTGGATTGCTTGCTTCATTAATCGATAACCTTCCTCAGCCCCCCAGCTGCCGACGAACACGCTGTCTTCATGAAACCATCCGCGTTCCCGCATCATCAACGTATATGCTGTCTGCCGCTCGTCTTCAATATAGTGAATCCCATCCTGCTTCCGAACATAACTCGTTCCTCCGATGTAGCCAATACGCCGATAACCTAACTGCAGCAAGTGCGCCAAGGCTTGCTTGGCTGCGCTAGCGATATTGAATTGGACGGAGTCGTATGAATCGGATCCTTGATGATCGATATAGACAATAGGGACTTCGGAATAGGACGGCTGCGGCAGCATATCCGAGTCCACTTTTCCAATCACAATAACGCCGTTCAATCCCGTAAAATCCAGCGCAGGACTCTCATCTTCAATCCATCGAAAGATCCGGTGAATCGAAATGCCACGCTTTGCACACTCCCGCTCAATCCCTTGCCGAATGGTCATATAGAAGGGATCGGAAAATTCGAACTGCTCAGAACACCAGATGACAAGACCGATCCGTGAGTCCATGCTCTGCTCTGCCCCGACAAGCTTCCGATTCTGCTTTGTCCGATAATTCAAGGTCCTTGCCACTTCGATAATCTTCCGCCGGGTCTCTTCTTGGATGCTGAATGACACATCCTTCCGAAGTACACGGGACACCGTCGAACTGGACACTTCCGCGATACGTGCAATTTCTTTGATGGTCGTCATCACGATCACAACACTTTCTAATAGACTACGCGATAGCCTGCGCGATATACTTCTCGCCAGGCACAACATCCGTGCGAACCCAGCTTACTGGCCCGATCCCCTTTACATGATTAATGTTCGCTTCAACCGTGGTGCCGTTGATGGATATCATGCTCCATACACCTGCGAATTGCGGCTCCCACACGAATGCTGATCCGGATCCGTGCTCCAGGACCGTCTCTTGATTCCCATGATGGGAGACGTGAACTTCGTTCGACCACACGGGAATATGTCTTGCCGATGCCCATGTCACTGGACTAAGTCTTGGCTGTGTGGCCAACACACGCTCCGCTGCATTCGGAGAAATCCCCATCATTCCCGTGATCAGCGCTGTAATGACGCTATAGGACACCTCCGGGTATTCCCGCCTCGGCATCTTCGGATGGGACAGCTCGAGCAATAGCGAATAAGCGAAATCATGCAACCCGTGTTGATAATAGATCTCCGGCAAATACGATCGTTCCTCGACATTATTCCCGCCATGTTTCACCACATCGATTAATGCCTTGTCTAGCTTCTCTGCATCATCGATCAGTCTGAAATAGATCGGGAGGTACTGCGCAGAGGCATAATAAGGCGAATAATACGAACGGTCCTGCAGCATTGCGCCGTAGAAGCGCCCCGCTTGCTCGTTCCACCATTGCTCCCCATACATGGCCTGCAGCGCATCGGCCTTATCCGAATAGGCCTTATGATATCCCGCATATCCTCGGAGTCTCTGAATCTCCGCATAGGCACGGTACCCCGCATAGAGCGCCGCGACGAGATCTCCCGCAACAAGCGGATGCATACCGTCCTCCATATAGGAAGCAATGCCTCGACGGCCATAGAATGTGTAGTGCTCAGGCAGCCCATCGCGGTCCTTATCCCAGCGGTCCACATAATCCGATACAGTGTGATGATAGAAATTCATCAGCTCGGGTGCTTCGATATAGTCCTTGTCTCCAGACCATTGATACTGTCGTAAGCAACAGTCGATGACATCGAAATTCGCGGGCAGGTTATACCAGAAATCACGGTCATCCGTATAATCCACTGATGCAGGAAGACCCTGCTTCGTGATCTCCCAATACGAGCACCAATCTCTTGAACCCGAGATATGCTCGGCGAATTGGCGCAGCATATTCTTGTTGTGCTTCTGCAAGCCGAGGAGATGCGCACCCGTACTCTGGTGAGCCACGTCTCGCATACAGAAAGCATCCCGTCCAGGCAGAGCCGCTTCGTACCACGGCCCAACCGGATCATTTAGATGCGCATACGATAACGCTTGCGCTTTGGCCCAGGCAAAGGTCTCATTTAACGTCGTGCTCGATGATTCGAACAGCAGGCCTCCTGCTCTCATATTAGCTCACTCGTCCTTTCCGCTGGATCGTTACGATCCCCGATGCCGGAAGCTCAAGACGCTGAAGCCCAGCCTGCAAATGGACATCGCGACGATCGATGACCTGACCGAGACAATTACTCGTCGTAAGTTCAACTGGTCCAAGATCTTGCATCAGCTCCAGCACGAGACGCGTATGCAGCGTTCCATTGACGACGATTAGCGTATCCGGCACTGCATCACCGACGTTCACCACGACATCTTCATAGACGCATAGAATACGCTTCTCCGCAGATTCCGCGCTGATGATCGGATATAAGAAATCCGGTCGTCCGGGCGATAACTTGCCTTCGATGAGCGTGTCCCGATGTTCGCGCCAGAAGGATAACCAGAAGGAGGTCATCTGCATATGCTCTTCCGGAATTAGATCCAGCTTCACGGAGATTTGCGGAACCGAGAATAGAATATTGATGAACTGCAATGCCGCACTCTCCACGGGTTCGTTCGGGTTCCACATGATCATGTCGGAATGTACGGCGGTCTGGCCGCTGAGCAGCCGCACATCGATTGTGCGAATCCGATTTTCCGTCGCATCGTTCGGGCAATCCGTCGCCCGAAGCATGTTCCCGTACTTTTTCATTAATGGACCAACATAGTTCTGACGGAACTCGATCATGACCTCCGGCTTGATCGCCTGGAGCCTCACCATGACGTCGCTCAGCAATCGATCAACAGCTTCGGGCACGGACGCAAAATCCATCTCCGGATCTTGCTTATCCTTCGTCTCTTCTGTCGCATAGAAGCTATCTACGAAATCAAGCTTCAACCCATCCAAATCCCATTCCACAAGCGCCTTCTCATATATACCAATAATATATTCCCGTACTTCTGGATATCTTGGGTCGAGTACACCACAGCCAAGATTGTCAAATACCGTCAGTATTTTATGTTCAAATCGATGCCAAGCATCGCTTTTTTTCCCTACAAAAGGAACCGAATACCACAGCATATATTTCAAGCCGAGCGCATGGACGCGGTCCACATGGGCCCGCATATCCGGTATTTTCTCCTCGCTGACGAGCCAATCTCCGCAATACGCATATCCCCGTGCATTATCGGATGTCTGCCAACCGTCATCTACGATGACCATCTCGCACCCTAGTTCCTTCGCCATTCGGCATTGATCTTCGACCGCGTCGGGATCAAGCTGCTGATGGAAGCTGTACCAAGTCGAGTAGACCGGCAGCTTTGCCGCTTCAGGCACCGAAGCTGGCGCATAGCCCGGAAGTGATGCCCACCACTGCTGTACATCATCTAGACTCTCGGCATATGGTACATCTCTCGCATCCAAGCGGATCACCGCTTCATAGGTCTGTATCGGTGCCATCGGCTCCGTAAACAACTTCACGGCACATCGGAACATCGAAGTCTCTTCGTGAATGCCTGCCGACATCAAGGCTGTATTCATGGCGTCGGAATATGCAAAAGTTAACCGGTTACGTCCCAGCGTATTGAATAGACACCCGACTGGCGCCGAATAGGTCGCCTTGGAGGCAAGCCCTCGCTCCCAATCCACATGAAGGCGTCGGTTCCGATAGGCTGCCGGGTGCCAATACCCGTGAATGTCGATCGCAGGAATATGCCATACAATTTCTACTTCCGATGGCTGTATCGGCGCATCGGCTTCGAGCGTAATATGCAGCAGTTCCACACCTTCGCTAACCGCTTGTGACTTGAGCGTAGCCCGAAACCGATTATCGTCTCCGATAACTGTAACATGATATTTCCCCGTATTTATTTGATTCATCTCTATCTCCATTGTCTTCACCAGCAGTTCCTCCCTGTCCTTATCTAACCTCTGTGATTTAAATTACCCTACCCCTTTACCGCGCCCAATGTAATGCCGCTGACAAAATACTTCTGCATGAACGGATACACACAGACGATCGGAAGCGTAACGACCATCGTCACAGCAGCCCGCAGCGTTGAGCTCGATATATTGCGGTATTTCGAATAAGCAACCTGTGCATCCTGAATTTGCTGCAGTGCCTCAACCTCGAGCAACAGCTTACGCAGATACGTCTGCAGCGTATCCCATTTCCCGCTTGAATTGTACAAAATAACGTCGAACCAAGAGTTCCAATGCCCCACCGAGCTAAATACCGCAATTGCGGCAAACACGGGGAGGGAGATTGGAATGACAACCTTAGCATAAATCTTGAGTTCAGACGCCCCGTCAATACGGGCCGATTCGAACAGCGATTCCGGCAAGCCCTGCATATACGAAGCCATGAGCAGCATGTAATAAGCATTCAGAAGCCCCGGGATCCAATAAACGTTGAACGTATTGATTAAACCGAGCTGCACCATCAACAAGTAAGTCGGAATCAAGCCACCTCCGAAATACATCGTGATCAAGAACAAAACCCGCATGAAACGTGCACCGGAGAAACTGCGGATCGTTACAACGTACGCAAGTAATCCCGTCATGAATACGCATGTTGTCGTCCCCACGACGACGCGCAGGATCGAAATCCACAGACCCGAGAACAGCTTCTCATTCTGGAGCAGGAAGATATAAGAGTCCAGCGAGAATTCGCGCGGGAAGAAGTAGATTCCTCCTCTTGCAGCATCCACGCCGTCATTGAGCGAAATTGCCAGCAAATTCACGAACGGGTACAACATTAGGAACGTGAACACCAACATAAACACGATATTGCATACATCGAAAATTCTGCTGCCTAAGCTTGGTCGAATAGCCGTCGATCTCATCGCACGTCCTCCTTCTAAAGTATTGATGTATCCAGCGCCTTCTTACTGATCCGGTTGGCGCCAAGGACGAGAGCAAGCGCGATGATGCTCTTCAAGAAATTAATCGCGGCACCGTAGGAATAGTTACCGAGCTGAATCCCGTATTTATACGCGTACGTATCGATGACCTCGTGGTATTCCCTCGTCTGCGAGTTCCCGATCAGCAACTGCTGTTCGAATCCCGCATTCAGAATGCCTCCGAGACCAAGAATAAACAATAAGACGATCGTAGGTCGAATGCTCGGCAGGATAATATGCCATACGGTTCCGAACCGGCCAAGCCCATCTACTTTGCCTGCATCGTACATTTCCGTATCCACGCCTGCAATTGCTGACAAATAGATGATCGTTGCCCAACCGACATCCTTCCATATATTCGTCGTCGTTAAGATCCCCCAGAAATATTTCCCTTCGCCTAAGAACGAGATCGGCTTATCGATGATGCCTAGCCGCAGCAGCATATCGTTCAAGAAGCCTTCGTTGCCGAGAATGGCGAATAAAATACTCGCGACAACCACCCAGGAAATAAAATGCGGTAAATATGAAATGGTCTGAACGAAGCGTTTAAATACTTTGTGGCGCAGTTCATTCAGCAGCAGCGCTAGAATGATCGGCGAGATAAAGCCGAATACAATGCCTAGTCCACTGATGGCGAGTGTATTGCGCAGCACATTCCAGAAATCGGGCGAATGAAAAAAAGTTTTGAAATGGAGCAGCCCGACCCACTCACTGCTGAACATCGGTTTCCCCGGAATGTATTTCATAAAGGCAATAACGAGTCCATACATCGGAAGATAACTAAAAATAACAACCCATATGATCATGGGAATACAGATTAACCATAGCTGGCGTTCTTTATAGACCTGCCGCTTAAGAAGTTGGAATTTGGATTTCGACTGTGTCGAGGCTTGCTGTACCACTTCCGCGTTCATCCGAGCCACCTGCTTTCTCGATTCATGAATTTCAAAGCGAGAGGAAGGAAAAGTCCTTCCCCTCTTTCACTTCAATTACTTCCACGTCGTCATACGCGTCTTGTACACATCGGATCTGAATTTCTCAATATCATGCAATCCCGATTTATTTAGCGCTTCTTTCATGGCTTCATAGTTCTGGGTCATCTCTTCCTCGGACTTGCTCATGACCGTCTTCGCCCACAAGGTCTCAAGCTGATCCGTAATCTGTTGATTGGTCATGAGAAGCGGATCATTCGCCGGAATCGTAATCGAACCCATCGAGTTGTCATAGATCGTATCCTTCAAATTGTCATTCATGATCTTTTTCCATTTGGCTTCGTTGTTGAAGTTCTGATCGAACCAGAGTGTACTTTTGCCGTCATCCTTCATCGTCCCCTGACCTTCAACAAGCATCAGGTAGCCTTGGCCGAGCATGTCGGATTTCTCATAATTCCATGTCGCGTCGATGATCGCTTTCTTCGCTTCTTCTACCCAGCTCCACGTACCATTTTCGTACTTCCAGACCGAATCCGGCTGATTCGGAGCTCCCCATCCAATGAGTCTTGTACCGATATCGGTAATGGAGAAGTTCATCCATTTGATAATTGCCTCAGGATCCTTTGCTTTGTCTGTAATGATCGTAAAGGAGCCGCCGCGTGCATTTTTAGGCGACAGATAAGCTTTCTCCGCACCCGCTGCCTTTAACCCAACCTGCACATAGCGCTGTTCTTCCTTCCAATCCTTATTTGTCTTCTGCCACACCTCATGGCCAGCATTCCAAGACTGCCACCATGGACCGATATGACCCATAACGCGCTCGGACGAGAATTTTGCCTTCCATTCGTCGAACTTGTTCACGAACGTATCCGGGTCGAGCAATCCGTCACGGTAGATCTGATTCACCCACTTCGTGAGCTCAAGTCCTTCCTGCGTATTAACCCAATGCGTCATGTCGCCTTCTGGGCTTACTTTATAGCCGTTCTGCAATCCATACATGCCAGCCAGTGTTGGCACCATATTGGTTGTCACAGGCGCGACACTTGAAAGCGCATACGTTTTTTCGCCTTTTGCATTCTTTGGATGTGCCGCCTGCATCTGCTTCAGGATGTCGTAATATTGCTCCGGGGTCTCGAATTTCGGCGATCCCATCGCGGTATACCAATCATTGCGAATATGAGCAGAGTTGTCCGGGATCGGCAATAAGCCCCAATACTTCGGCAGCATGTAGAGTTTACCGTCCGCATTGTAATACGATTTGATCCATGGCTCCAATTGGCTCTTAATATTCGGTCCAAGCTGATCCAGATACTGTCCGATCTCAACCGCCTTGCCCTGGTCGACCCATTGCTGCGCCTCGGACTCACTCAGATTCGTAATGACCTCAGGGTAGTCGCCGCTGACGAGCATCAGGTTCAATTTTTCTTTTTTGTCTACGTCATAGACGATGTTGTTCAGCTTCACATTAAATTTCTCTAGAATGTATTTCTGCAGTGCGGCTTGATATTTGTTCACATTATCTGGGTTATCCTGCCCGGAGTAGAAATTGATCTCCGTCGTCTTCGCAGGTACTTCCCAATTGAATTCATTGACTTTCTTCTCCGCATTCTGAGCCGTCTGAGTCTCTGTCTGTTCGTCGGTTCCTTGCTTGGCAGCCTCATCTTTTCCCGCACAACCAGCAAGTGATGTTAATACTAGAACAATCGCAATGAATAATGACCAATTTCGTTTCATGCATGGACCCCCCCAAATGTATTCGCTTACATTTTCAACCTCTCCATACAACCCACATTTCTCGCTGCACATCACCCTATAACTCAGAATATAAATTTACTAAATTAATTGCGAATATTACCTATATATTTAGTAAATTATTGATGTTATTCTATCATCCAACTTTAAAATAATCAAGAGACTTGATGCACATAAAAAAGGAAAATCCCTCTCCCCTGTCATAACAAAAAAAAGAGCAGCTCCTTCGCTGCTCCTGGGTCCATTGACCTGCACTTTGTACTATGTTGAAGAGACATATTTCCCTTCTTTTGAAGCATGGCTGCCCGAGTTCGGAACCATCATGATTAAGTGCCGCCCGGCCTGCCGATAATGCCATATCGTAACCAAACATATCATGGCTGCGATGGTGAAAACAGAGTGTCCTGGCAATCCTTCATAGACAAGGCCTCCAAGCCAGGGACCTAACATTCTTCCAACCGTAGAGGATGCGGCGCAAGCTCCAAGCACCTTCCCTCTCGCGTACTCATCCGTCGATTCGACCATCCATGCCGGCACGGCCGGGAAGACCAGCACTTCCCCGCAAGTCATGATGACCATCGCAAGCACGAACTGCGGGTACGAGTCTGCGAAGCCAACAAGTAAAAGACCTGCGGTGAAGAAAAATGTCCCCCACCGAATTTGTGTCTGCAGCGTGATCTGGAACCGCCGTATAAGCCATGTTTTGAGCGGATGTGACAGCAGAATAAGCCCGCCATTGACCGTCCATAGTAGACTGTATAGTGCGAATGAAATGCCTTGCGCCTTGGCATGAAGCGGCACGACCGCAGACCACTGCGAATAACAAAGCCATGAGATGGCAAAGCCGATACACGCCGTAATGACTGCTCGTCCCGAGCCGCTGCTCCATAGACCACCACCGCGTTGACGGCGCACGGATGGGCGTATCGAAGCACGATGCCTCTGGTGCGGCTGACGGATCAGACTGGCGAACAATACGAAGAACACCATGTACAACAGCGCATTACCGAGGAATACAAATTGGAACGATAAGTTCGCCACAAAGCCGCCGAGCGCTGCACCTAGCGCCATCCCGACATTTTGTGACACGAACAAAATATTAACCGCACGCTGCTCTTCCCCCGGGCAGCCCGTCACCGCCATTGCATTCAGGATCGGATAGACAAGTCCACTGAAGAGGCCCAGCAAAGTTAACAGAACCGCATAGCTGTATAGATCATGCGCAAATCCCATTGCAGCTACCGTACAAGCGGAGCCTGCAATCGCACAGAGAACAGGAAGCCTGCCACCCATGCGATCGAACAGAATCCCACCGACTAGATTGCCGACAAAAGCTGCCCCGCTATTCAGCAGCAGCACGAGCCCCGCCGTACTTATCGTCCCGCCAAACTGCTCATGCATATAGATCGTGTTGATAGGCCATACGAGCGTTAGACCCGTCGATAATACAATCGCACAGAGCGATAGCCTCCGGAGCAACGGTGTGCTAGATAACGTATCCACGTGATGTGCATTCCCTTCTATTTTAGAATATTTACTAAAATAGTGTATTTAATTTTACTAAAACATTCAACGATGATTTTCCTATTTTTTTATTCTAGCACTGGCACCGCAGCTTTTTCGAATGATCAGCTTCGTCGGAACGGTCACATGCAGCGATACTTCACGGCCCCTCAGACGATCCACCAGCAGCTTCACCGCCGTCATGCCCATTTCCTCAGCATACACTTTCACCGTCGTAAGTGGAGGTGTCACGAAAGAAGCCATATGAATGTCATCAATGCTGACGATGGCCATATCCTCGGGGATACTGAGCCCCGCTTCATTCGCGGCCTTGATGGCTGCAATCGCCATCGGGTCGCTGCCGATTAATAACGCTGAAGGGCGCTCCTTCCGTTCAAGCACCTGCAGCATCAATCGGTAGCCCTCCTCGGTCCGCCAATCCCCGACGAATACGAGACTTGGATCGAGTAGACCACGATCGCTCATCATCGCTTCGAACTCTAGCTGGCGTTGGTCCACATTATGTACTCTGCCTTCTGTTCTACGAATATAGCTGACACCGCCGATATACCCGATTTGGCGATGCCCTAGCTCGAACAAATGCTCCATCGCCTGTCTAGCCGCCTTACGTAGATCGAACATGACCGAGTCGCAATTGTCATTCAAGATATAATCAATGAACACGATCGGCTTCGGCTTTGTATTCAGCGGCCTCTGAACAACGTCCAAATCCACCTTCCCGATCACAATAAGCCCGTCCAATTGCTCCGTATCGACCTCTTGGGCATCGTCCATTAACCGAAAGACCTTCGTTACATGCATACCTTGCTTCGCACATTCCCGTTCAATTCCCTGACGAATCGACAAATAATACGGGTCCGAGAATTCCAGCTCTTCCGTACACCAAATAACAAGCCCTATATTCAGTATATTCATGGCAGCAGCGTCCGCGTTCTTCTTCCGCGCACGATTGCCGCCTTTCTTGTATTCAAGCGCCTTCGCTGCATCCATGATGCGCTGTCTTGTCTCTTCCGATACTTGAAGACTGTAATCCTGATTCAATACTCGAGACACGGTTGCGCTCGAGACGCCTGCTCGATCTGCGATATCTTTAATCGTCGCCATCCGTCGCCCTCCTTCACACGTCACCTTTTACTAAATACCTTACCAATTGTTATGAGGGCATGCAACACGTTTGCGCAAACATTGCATCATAGGCAAAAACGACCTCAAGATGAGGCCGTCTCAACCCCGATGTTCAGCAATGCGACCATCCGCAACGCGATATTCACGGTACAATGTCACCTCTGTCTTGCGCTCCGTTGGTGCATGACCATAGAATACACCTTGATGTGTCCCTCGCATCGTCATTCGGACAAGAACCCGGTCGCCTTCACCAATGATATCTTCGATGGTATAGGCTTTATCCGGGAAGGCCGCCAAAATGTTGCGGGCGAATTGCTTCAGCCCTTCTCTGGACTGATAGTTATGCTCTATATAATCAGAAGATAACGCTCGTCACCGTCGTACACGATGAGTTCGAGCAGGCTATGAGTACGGCCGGCGTTCTTCAGAACGGTGTGCCGATTGTTCTGTCGGGTTTGAAGACATGGCTTGAGACAGGTGGTTCCCTAGCTTAAACAGCTCTATATATGCAAAAAAAGGACACCCCATGAGGTGTCCTTTTTGCTCTGCGAAGTCGTTATGCTATTACGAATCACAGTATCATTATTTCGATAATACGTTCAACAATCTGTTCAAGAATACAGCCGTCTCCGCACGCGTCGTATTGCCCGTTGGATTAAGCGAGCCGTTATTGCCTTGAATCAGCCCTTGCTCGATCATACCTGCAATGCCGCTTGCTGCATAACCAGCCACTTGGCCAGCGTCCTTAAATGCTTTCAGCGCTGTAAGATCGCCTTGTAGCTCCTTCGCTTGTGCTACTGCCAGCGCACGTGCTGCCATGACCATCATATCCTGACGGGAGATCTTCGCCTTAGGTGCGAATTGATCACCATTGGTCCCTGTCACAATGCCTAACTGCTTTGCGATCGCTACCGCATCGTGATAGTATGCTTGCGCATCCACATCCGCGAAGGCAGCACTTGCGTCTGCTTTCAGATTCAATGCTCTCACCAGCATCAGCACGAAGTCTGCGCGGCTTACTTGATCAGCCGGACTGAACGTTGTTGCGGAGGTACCTTGCACGATGCCGAGCGATGCCAGCTGAGCAATCGCCTCTTGTGCCCATGCATGTTGGCCTAGATCTGCGAACGATGCCGCAGGTTGCGCGTAAATCGCATAGACGCCTGCTTGGTTCGCCGGGAAGCGAAGCTGCTTGTCAGCAGCGGAATACGTTGCTCCCTTCACCACGGTAGCGGCGCCTTGATCATTGATCAAGAGAATACCGATACTAGAAGCCGTCTCCTTGCCTGTTAACGTGTAAGGAACCTTCACGAGTACGGAAGCTTTATCGCTCTTCCAAGCGACCGACTTGCCATCCATCTGTACGGACAATTGGACGATCGGACGATTGCCCACTTGTGCTTGTGCCGCTGCGTTCAAGGATTTGCGATCCCCTGCGCTCACGATCACCCGTACTTGCTTGCCGAGCTCTGACTTCGCGAACATTTGGCCGTTCAACACAGCCGTTGCGTTCGGCGTACTGACTTCAATCACCAAATTCGGATTTTCAGCCAAGAATGAAGCCGGAAGATCCAGTGCATAACCTGCTGCATTGCCATTTTTGTTCAACTCGACGATCACCGTCTGCTGACCGGATGCATCGGCTTTCGCGCCTGCGATCGCCTTCTTCAGATCCTGCTCGCTAATCGTACCTACGGCCGTTGTGCCATCCAGCTTTGAGCTGACCGTTGCTTTGACGGAGCCATCTGCTTGCGGTTGAATGTTGACCGGTGCAGGTGTTGTTGGTGGTGTCGGCGTTGATGGAGCTGGGCTATCAGGAGTTGTTGTTGGTGGTGTAGGCTTTTTATATTCAAAGCTCACTTTGATCGGTTCCATATCCTTAACCGACAGAGTTGCTTCATATTTGCCTTCCACATCGCCATTCAACTGGAACGCGAACGTAATCTTGCCATCCGCTGCGTTAGCCTGCCCTTCATAGTTCACTTTGCCTTGCGGATCAACGACCTTCAACGTGGCATCGATCTTACCGGTATCCATTGCCAATCCGGTGACCGTTACCTTTTTCGTTGTATTGTCAATTGTCGCTTGCACGCCTTCAATTGCCTTCACGTCAACAGTGCCCGAGAGGTTATAGACACCGAACTCATAGAAGGAATAGCCGTATTCGGTATTTCTTTCTACGCCTTGGAATCGAACATATTGGGCTAGAACCGGAGTGAATTGAACGGTTTCTTTGCCGTCATGTGCCGTAATAGCCCCGTCACCCTTCACACTCTTCCAAGTCTTTTTATCATTCGATACGAGCAGCTTATAAGTCTTCGCACGAGCAACCTCCCAATCGATGCGGACCGTATCCATAAGAACCGGTTTGCCTAGGTCCACAGTGAAGTTCGTGTCGTTAACATACTCACTCGCCCATCGGGAAGCTGGGAATCCATCTACCGCTTTACCCGGCGCATAGTTTGGATTGTTACCTTCTGTTGATGATGCTTCTGCTGATTTACCCTGCGCCAAATTGCCTGTGAGGTAATAGACGCTTTCTTTCAGCGTATTATACGCCTCATCTTTGATCTGACCTGCTTGCTTGAATTCATCCAGCTTCGCGTTGAAGCCTTTGAGATACTTCGCAGCCTGCGCAACATCCGTATTCTCATTGCGTTTCATCATTTCGAGGTAGTTGCTCAGCGTTGGCGCAACAACCCCATCCGTGAACTGCTCAGCTTTCTGGAAACGATCCACTAATACCTTAATACCCGCTGCATTCGTCGTGGTTTCGATCACATACGATTTTGTCACCATTTTGCCCGCCGTCACGGTAATGACGAGCTCATGCTTGCCAAGCTTGCCTTCGAGCGAAATGTCCGTACCCGTATAAGGCTTGCCGTCGAATGTCGCTGTTACTTTCGTCAGACCGTCATCCGTTTCAAGATTCCAAGTAAAAGCTACGTTCTCGGTATCCAGGAGCTTCATACCGCTCTGGAACGGCTTGCCATTCATTTGCACGTTTACCTTGGATGGCTGATCTTCGTTAACCTTATACGTTCCTTTAACGAATTGGTACAACCAATCGTAGAGAACGCGTGTCGCTGGATCTTTACTGACCGCGGTGTTATAGACCGCATTGTTGCCCTGGTAATACGATTTGAAGCCCTCTGTCATCAAACCTGTACTCGCGCCGTTGTTCAAATAGTCGATATACCGCTCGCGGAACACGCCGTCCGTCAGCATCCGATCGTCGAATTCAAGCTCATTGGACATGCCATACTGCTTCGCAAGATTTGCGGAATCCTCCAAACGCTCTTTGTCCATCGGCTCGAAGAAATAGTTCGGTTGGATCGTCACCGCATCGAAACCGACATCCTTCCACATAAACGCTTTATAAGCGAAGAAATGCGGAATCCAGAAGAACTTCAGGTCTTTGCCGCTAATTTGCATGTCATGCAGGGTGCTGCTCACCGAACGGATCAGATCCGGTCCGGATTGGCTTGTGCTGATTTGCTCTTCGAACCAGTACATACCTACAAGCTCAAGGTTAGCGTAACCTTTTGCTTCCCATCTTGATTTAACTTGCTGCAGCCACCATTGTACTGCTTTTTCACGGTTCGCAAATGCTTTTTCTTTGCCAACGGAATCATTGAAGTTCAGCGATTCTCCGCCTTGTTCAATCGCTCCGAAATTGGTGATCGATTCGCCTGGATCCGGAATCATGAGGACAACCTTTTCCTTCATGCCAGGCTGATTGAGTGCCTTGGAAACCTCGCTAGCCGCTGCGTCTAACGCATCCATATCGCCATTTTTCGCAAATGTTTTATCCAAATACCATTTCCAGTCTTCGAGGTAAGCCTTACCGCCGAAATCACGACCTGGATTTATCGAGTTAATGCCAAGGTACAGGACACCATCGAAGAGTCGATCCTTAATCTTGCCGTCTTTATCGACATAACTAATGTTCGGAATGATCCGTTCTTTCGTCCATGTGCCTAAGTCATTCGCATATTGCCCATTGTAGAGCAGCCCAAGATGCTGAATACCTGCCGTCGCTTCGCCTGCCTCCAAGAATTTCGGCGTATACGTCGGAACGGTTACTGCACCTTCCACTTTCCCGTCTTGCCCTAGAATTTCAATCTCGTCCACGAAGGTCATGGCACGCGTATGCATCGTAAATGTTACTTTCACATAACGAGCATAAGCGATTTGCGCACTAGGACCTGCCGCCTTAATGCCGTCCTTACTGCCATCCCATCTATAAGTCTCATCGTACGTTCCATCTCGCCAGAGTTCCTGTGTCGCGCTGTCCTTAAGCAATCCCCAATTCACCTTATCATCGGAGACATACATCGAGACGGTCAGCGGCACGAGCACGTTATTGGTTGGCCAACTCTCTAAGAAGTGCGCGTTAATCTTCGTAATCGACTTCTGTTCGCCTAGATCGAATACAACTTCACGCGTTTTCTTCCGTAGATGTCCAACCCATGCCGGATCATTGAAATCCGGTTTGCCGTTGACCATCTTGGCATATTTGCCATCAGTTAGCTTCTTCTGATCATCCGGACGGGATGCCTCAGGCGCCTGAGACCAAGTATACGGCAGTCCTAATGCAAGATTACGTTCCAGTTTCACTTGTTGGTCAGACAACGAGTATACGCCGAACTCATAGAAGGAATATCCGTAGCCCGTAGCACGCTTGACGCCTTCAAATTTGATGTATCTTGCCGTCACCGAATTGAATTGAACCGTTTCTTTGCCGTCTTGCGCTTTAATAATGCCGTCATTCGGCATTACGTTCTTCCACGTCTTCTTATCGTCCGATACGAGCAGCTTATACGTGTCAGCACGAGCGCCCTCCCAGCTAATGCGGACCGTGTCCATCGCCGTTGGCTGACCGAGGTCGACGAGGAACCAGTTCGCATCATCATAGTGACTCGCCCAGCGCGTCGATTGGAATCCGTCCACCGCATTGGATGGAATATAATTCGGATTATTGTTCTCAATCGACGATACTTCTACAGGTTTACCTTCAGCCAGACTGCCTGCGAGGTAATAGACGCTTTCCTTCAGCATCGTATAGGCATCGATCTTAATGTTCTTCTTCAGTTGATCCAGCTTCGCATTGAAGTTCTTCAGAGACTTCGTGAATTCGGCTGGATTGACGCCGCCCTCTGCCTGCTTCATCGCATCGAGGTAGACTTTCAGCGCTGTCGCATCGCTGCTGCTCATTTTTTTGTCAATGACATAACTGTCCACGAGCGCTGTCATCGTCGCGGCATCCGTCTTCACTTCGAACGTGAACGATGTTTTCTTCGATTTTCCCGAAGTGACGGTCACATCCAGTACATGCTTGCCGAACATATTCTTTAAGTTGATTTCCGTCCCTTCCGTGTACGCCTTTCCATCATACATCGCAGAAACTTTAATCAAGCTTGGATCAACATCACCTTTAAGTTTCCAGGTGAACTTCACTTTCTCGGAATCTGCAAGAACTTGCCCTGCTTTAAATGGCTCACCGTTCTTCTGCACTTCCACTTCCGGCGGTGCCGCGTTGTTGACTTTGTATTCACCTTTAACATAGTCTCTCAGCCAGTCATACAGGATCCGATTGGCCGGATCTGTGCTCACCGCACTATCATACACGGCATTATTGCCTTGGTAGTAAACGTTGAAGCCATTTTTCATTAAGCCGGTTTCCACACCGCTGTTCAAATAATCGATGTACCGTTCGCGGAACACACCGTCTGTCAGCATCCGATCATCGAATTCGAACTCGTTCGTCATCCCATAACGCTTCGCGATGTTCGAAGCATCTTCAAAACGATCATAACCTGTCGGCTCAAAGAAATAGTTCGGTTGGAACGCTACCGCATCGAAGCCGACATCCTTCCACATATAAGCCTTATATGCCAAGAAATGCGGAATCCAGAAAAATTTCATATTGTCCGCATGTACTTGCCCGCTTACAGCCTTTATCAAGTCCGGACCGGCTGCATCGATGCCGATCTGTTCTTCCAGCCAGTACATACCAACGAGTTCAAGGTTGGAATAGTTCCCAGCAGCCCAACGCGCCTTCACTTCGTTAATATACCACTGCGTCGCCTTCGCACGATTTGAAAGCGCTTGCGGTTCATGGCCAGTAAAGTTAAGATTCCCGTCTCCAAGATCTCCGAAATTGGATACTCCCTCATCTGGATACGGAATCATGAGCACAACCTTGGTCTTATGATTCGGTTCGCCGAGCTTCCCACTGACTTCCACCGTCGCATCATTCAGGTGCTTCATATCGCCTTCAGGCGCAAATGTTTTATCCAAATACCATTTCCAGTCTGCAAGAATGGACGGATCGCCCGACCCCGCCCCGAAACTACGTCCTTCCGGAGAGTTCGTCCCGAGATAAAGAACGCCGTCGAAGAGCCATTCTGTCGGCTGCTTCGTAACTTTATCCACGTAACTGATATTCGGAATAATGCGATCCTTCGACCAATCGCCTTTACCGCCAGCATAATGTCCGTTATAGAGCAGTCCTAAATCATGGATTCCCGCCGTCGCTTCACCAGGCGCTAACAATGCTGCCGAAGGCTGAGGAGGCACGGTTACCGCTCCATCTGCTTGCCCGTCTTGACCGATAATTTCGATCTCATCCACGAGTGTCATCGCCGAAGGATGCATGGAGAACATCACTTTCACGTACCGTGCATATGCGATTTTTGCATCAGGGTTCTCAGTGCTTAAGCGCTTAATGCCGTCCTTGCTGCCGTCCCACACATAAGTCTCTGTGTATTTGCCGTCATTCCACAGCTTTTGTGTTGCATTGTCTTTGAGCAAGCCCCAACTCACTTTGTCATCGGAGACGTACATCGAGACCGTCAGTGGCAAGAGTACGTTATTCTGCGGCCAGTCTTCAAGGAAGTTGGCTTTGATTGACGTAATGGACTTCTTCTCCCCCAAATCGAACACGACTTCGCGCGTCTTCTTCAAATGATGTCCAACCCATGCTGTGTCGGATCTATCATTCGCTCCATATTTGCCATCCGTCAATTTGTTGCCGACGTCCGGATAAGATGCTTCCGGCTCTTCTGACCACTCATACGACAGTCCTGCAGCCAAGTTGCGATAGACGTCGTTATATACGGATGCCGTAACACCCTCCGCGTTCACTAGCGGTTGGACCGATGGATCAACAATCGGATTGACTCCGCCTGGCGACTCCGCTGGTGTCTGTCCTTCTGTCTGTGTGGGGGGCGGCGCCTCTTCCGCTTGCGCGATCGGCATCATCGTTACAATCATAATCGCAGCCATGATTAGCGCAACCCACTTTCTACTCCTTTTCATATCGTGCTAACTCCCTTCTGATTCTTGAGTCAAGAAACATCAAACTCCCAAATGGTATGCGCTTCCATTTCAGCTTACCTCGATGCTCTTTCCTCCCTTCCGAGATTCCGACACGTCATAGAAGCTTGTAGCATATGCAATGTCCTTACAGTAAACATTATGAAAAGTGGCCTTTCTTTCAAATAGATAATTAATGACATTGGGTATACACTTTTTTACATGACGTTCATTTTATCGTATTTTTATAGGTAAAAAGATAGCGCTTACCTCCTTAAGTCCTACCTTGTTTCTCTCAATGTACAATAAAAAAACTCCCGGCGTAATAGACCGAGAGTTTCAAATTTGAATTTATGGAAGTGTGCTGAGGAATTGCTTCACGGTATTCGCAAGGCTGAAATTGTTCACCTTATCCCAGTTGATCGACCACGTCATTGCGCCGCGGAAGTCTGGATATTTGGCCACCGGCTTATAGGTGCCGCAACCATTTCCTGTCGCAAGACAATTAACCGCGTTGTTCACAACTGTAGGGGATACATAACCGCCACCCGCTGCCGCAGGCGTCGCTGGAACGCCGATGCCAAGCTGCGAAGGAGCAACCCATTGCAAGGTCAGATCCGACAGAGCCGTCAAGAAGTCAATCGTTCCCTGCGAGTAGCATTTGCCGTCCCGTCCCAGCATACAACCTGAGTTGTAATATTGGACGTTAATGACCGTCGTCATGTCTTTCAGATTATTGTAGAGCTGCATATACGTCGTATTCGGGCTCTGCATATCAATCGTCTGTGGAGCCATCGTTAGAATGAAGCTGGATCCGACCTTCTGATGCAATTGGCGCACCGCATTCGTCAGATTCGGCACATTCATGCCATTCTCTAAGTCGATATCGATCCCATCCAGCCCGAACTGCGTAATCAACCCGTACATACTATCTACAAAGTTCGTCACGTTCGGCGATGCGCTGCCCAAGTTGATATTGCCTTTCTCGCCACCGATCGAGAGGATCACCTTTTTCCCTTGTGCGCGTTTGGCTTGGATATCCTGAATCAGATCGGTATTTGTATAGCCTCCTAACGCCGTTGCAAGCGGTCCATCGACATTGAACGTGACGCCGCCCGGCTTGGCAGGATCCATCTCCGCAAAGGACAGCGCGATGATGTCATATTGACTCGGCACGTCGCGCAGCTTCAAATTGGATGATCCGTTAATGAAGTTATGCCAGTAACCAGTTAACGTGTGCTTCGGCAGCTGACCGCCGCCACCTGTACCTGGCGTCGTTGTCGTTACGCCTGCGCTTGGCGCGGAGGCATTGCCTGCCGCGTCTTTCGCCACGACGGTGAAGGTATAGGATGTACTCGCCGCTAGGCCAGTAACGGTAGCCGTCGTGCCGGTAACCGATACCACGAGCGTGGAGCCGCGATAAACATCATAACCCGTAACGCCGACATTATCGCTCGAAGCATTCCATGCTAGCGATACACTGGATGACGTACTTCCTGTCACCACCACATTCGTCGGTACCGTTGGCGGCACGGTATCTGGCTGCGGGTTCGTCGTACTCGTCGTTGCGCTTAGCTGGTTGCTATCCGCCGATATGTTTCCTGCGGCGTCTTTGGCTTTCACGGTATAGGTATAAGTCGTGTTGCTATTCAGTCCTGCATGCGTATACGTGAGCGTGCTGCCTGATAGATTCGCAACGACCGCTCCGCCCTGATAGAGCGTATATCCGGTAACGCCGACATTATCTGTCGATGCATCCCAGGCAAGAGCGATGCTTGAGGCTGTCGTACCTGTCGATCGAAGATTGCTCGGCGCGGTTGGGGCTTGCGTATCCCCGCCTCCTCCCTGCATAATCTGCCAGAGCGCTGGTACATTCGGCGGCTCCCACCCTACGAGCGACGTATGCGGTTGTATGGCTTTATAGCTGTTCCCACTATACGTCACCGTATCATTGACCGCATAAGATACATTTGGCGCCCATGCACCGCGATCGGCAGCGGCAGCGATGGTTGGCAACAATCCTAAGAATAAGGCAATAATGACCAGATGAGGTAAAGCTTTGCGGAACATCGACAACCGTCTTGAGACATTACTTCTTCTCATAGAAATTCCTCCTCTAAATTAGATCATATGGACAACCGAAACTCGCCCTTTTCACCTCCTATTTCTATGTGAATACCCCGCTTATACGCATCAAGAACTGGTGCATCGGATCCGCTAAGCAGAATATTGTTGCAACGAAATGCGAGAACTAGATTCATAGACAGATAGACAGCATGAAGCGATCGATAGAATCAATTAATTAACTCGTTCGAAGCGATGAATAAACTCGAAATCATATAGGCCGTTATTTTCTAGTGAGACGAAGTGGAGAGAATCATCTTGTAACACGGTGAATGATAGAAGTAGAAGAGGATGAAGTGATACCGCTTTCAAATCGATGAAGTAGGTTTGGATTAATTGCTTTTATTGTAATAAATTACTATTTATCTGTCTATAGAACTTGTTAGTTCGAGTTCTTCGATTTCGTATCAATCCCGCTTGACTCTCCATTTACAGGAGACTTTATACTAAACTTAGAAGGAGGCGACAAGCACATCATGGACAACTATTATTCAATCGGAGAAGTGGCTAAGCTGACCAGCGCAACGATCAAAACCATCCGTTATTATGATGATATTCACCTACTTCCTGCCTCTCATATCAGTCCGGCAGGCTATCGATACTACACCCAAGAGGATATATGGCAGCTGGAATTGATCTTACTGCTGCGATACCTCGGGTTTAAAGTGCAGGATATCAAGCGGATGCTGCAAAATGAGATCCCTGTGTCAACATCGATCAACTGGCAGCTTGGGATAATCGAGAGTCAGATGAGCCACCTCGGGCAGATTCGGGATATCCTTGCGCAAGCGAGCCGTCAAGATGACGCTAACGCGCAGTTGAACTATTTGCACGATATTGCAGAGATCATCCATAAGAGCACGAAGCAGCGGCAGGACCTCATCGCATCCACCCTACACGCTTCGTTTATCGAACCGAATGTACCGCAAGATTGGAAGGAGCATGTGCTCACCACCTACATTGGATTCGTGCCCGAGGAGCACCGTCTATCTGAGAAACAGCTCTCCGCTTGGTCACAAATGAATGCCCTGCTGCAGGACGCCTCGTTTGTAGAGGAGATCCAGAGGAGCTTAGGCACATTCTGGCAAGGAGTGAACGAACAAGACATCGAGGCCTCACCATGGCAGAAAAAATATACCCGCATCACGAAGACCGTGATCGACCTGATGCAAGCAAGTAAAACTGAGATCGATCCCGCGATGCAAACCGCAGCACTCGATTATGTCTCCTTGTTCCAACCTGCCGATACCGCACTAGATACTGAAAGGTTGCAGCAATTTATCCAGCATTCGGATGACATGTCTTCTGAACGACTGAACCAGTGGTGGCAGTTGCTGCTCGTCATGAATCCATCTCTTGCACCCTATGCAGACGCACAGCACATGATTAAACGCACCGTCTTGTGGCTCATCGCCCATCCGGAGCGAGTGCACCCTGGAGGTGAAGGCCAATGAATCCAACCATACATACCGTACCTGTACCTGACGGCAGCCTGCATGTCCCTGTCTATGGATCGGAGCATTCTGTTCCGATCATCCTCTTACATGGCACCGCTGCCTATCACTATTGCTGGCGATATGTCGCAGCGCAGCTAGCGACATCCTATCGCGCCTACTGCCCTGATTTACTCGGATCCGGGTTCAGCGATAAGCCGAAGGATGCCCTGTACTCCAAGCGGGCGCAAGCTGATCGAATTCTAGCACTGCTAGCTTCTCTGGACATCGGTCCCGTTCATCTCATCGGCCATTCGCTAGGCGGAGAGGTCGCGACCCATATCGCGTTAGCAGCGCCCGACCAGGTCCGAAGCTTGACGCTGGTAGCGCCAGACGGGCTGCGAAGAGGCGTTATTCCGCCCGTGCGATGGTTAGCTCGCAGAGGGTGGCTAGACGGTTTGTTCCGTCAAGCCATGCACAAGCCGATGAAACCTGCCGCGTTAGCCAGAATCCTCGGCCTCCCGTTGGAACAGCTGACGCCTTCATTTATTGCCGAATGGACAAAGCCTTATGCCGATCCCAACTTGCCTTACGTCATCGCCAAAACACTCGCAGACGATGATACGGGGATGCTAACGGACCGAATCCATCAGCTTGCGATGCCGACATTGCTTATTCACGGGACGAAAGATCGCATGATCCCGTCGCGTGTATTCGAGCGGTATCAGCAGCTCGTCCCAAGCCTTCGCACGGAAGTGTATGAAGGATACGGCCATGTGTTGATGGAGCAGTGCCCGGAGCGCCTCGCAGCATCGGTAGCTCATTTCATCGGGGAAATTGCAGGATGATGGCGTCATCATCCTGTTGTAGAGATATCAACGAACACGCACGATACTATCGAATGGATCGAGAGATTTCATTCATAATCTGCTCGATGCCCTCGTCGATTCGGTGCAAATCAATGGTCGATACATCGAGTTTAAGTATATTTTCTTGCTCAAAATGTTGGATATAGTTCTGAGCAATGGACTCTACGATAATATGCTTTCGCTCGAGCGCCTTGGTGATTTGCCCCATATGGCAGCGTGGCGGCAATAGAATCGCTGCTTTGGTCGACGGGGACTGGTCAGAGTAATAGATTTGGATGTTAGAGTCTGCAAGGTGATGCTTTTTTAAGGCTTTATTTAGTTCTTGCGCCAAATCGCCATACGATTGTGCCAATATTTTTTTGTTGCGACTGAACATGCCGTTCTTAATATACACGTCCAGAGCTGCTTGCGAGACCATGGAGCTATTGATATCGATATGTCTTTTATAGTCGTGGAAGCTCTGAGCGATCGCATCAGGAATCACCGTGGCTGCCAGCCGAAGGCTTGGGAAGATCACTTTCGAGAAGCTCTTTAAATAGATGACCTGCTGGTGCGTATCATAGGCGAATATGGGATCGGCCTTCGAATTTTGATCGAGGTCCGCGAGATAATCGTCCTCCACGATATACACGTTGTATTTGTACGCTAATCTTAATAATTCCAGCTTCTCCTTCCTCGTATAGGAGGTTCCCAGCGGATTATGGAACCGCGGGATGACGTAGAAAAATTTAATCTGTTCCTCTTGAAAGATACGCTCCAGCTCATCAAAATCGATGCCAGCCGCCGAACGTCTAATGCCCCGCACAGTAGAGATCCGTGTATTTAAAAAACTAGTGAACACATGATATGTCGGCTGCTCAACCAATATATTCGTCCGGTTATTCGGGAATGGAATTTGCGTTAAGATGTACAGTGCTTGCTGTGCGCCTGACGTGATGTAGATATCCTTAGATTTTGCGAATACTTGATAGGATTCCAGTAAGGCCTTCACGTTTGAAATTAACGGATTGAATCCTTGCGAGTCACCGTATGTGAATAGGTCTTGTTGATAAAATTCGATCGATCTATTCATGCAATGCTGGAAATCAAGGTACGGGAACAGACTCCACTTCGGTATGCTGGAAGAGAAATTCAACACCTCTGAAGGATCGGATGCAGTAATACTGCGATGAACCACATAATAGCCGCTCTTGGGAACAGAATAGATGTAATGGTCCCGTTCAAGAGCCTGAAGCGCGGCAATAATCGTGCCTTTGTTGCAGTTGAATGCTTCACATAGCTGACGGATCGAAGGAATTTTCGTGCCCTCTATGTAAATTTTATTTTTAATTTTCCGTTCGATCTCCTGATAGATTTGCTCATATTTGTACATCATACGCCCCCCGAATCTGTCCTGGTACAGATGAGTATTATTATTATTGTACCGGATATTTGCATGTAATACAGTAGATGTAGGCCATGGCGCACCAAGACTACAAGTATAGAAAGAAATGTCAGCTTAAGATGTGGAGGGAGTAGAATGAGAATATTAGTAACTGGAGCGAGCGGTGTCATTGGGAGAAACCTAATCCCCCTGCTGGTTAAGGATGGTCATGTCGTCGGAGGCATGGTAAAAAGTGCCGCGAGTGAGCGCATCGTCGCAGAAATGCAGGCAGAACCGTTTGTTGTCGACGCTTTTCTTCAGGAAGATGTTGATCATATGTTTCAAGTATTTCAGCCTGACGTGGTGATTCATCAGATTACGGCGCTGAGACAATGGAATACTTTCGATAATGCCCACGTACGAATCGAGGGCACCAAGAACATTGTGGATGCCGCGAAGCGTGTCCATGTGAAGAGGATCGTGGCGCAGAGCATATCGTGGGCGTACGAGGCAGGGGATGCTCCCGCGACGGAAGATACGGCACTAGATCTGTCCGCGGCAGAGCCAAGGAAGACGACCATCGACGGCATCGTCTCCTTAGAGCAGAAGGTCACCGAAATTCCTGAGTATGTCATCCTGCGCAACGGGGCGCTGTACGGGCCAGGAACGTGGTATGCTGCTGACGGCAGTATCGCCGATAAGGTGAGGAAGCGTGAAATGACTGCCACCGATGGCGTAACCTCCTTCGTCCACGTGCAGGACGCGGTAAATGCGATCATGCTCGCGCTCGATTGGGAATCCGGCATCTTCAATATTGTCGATGATATGCCCGTTCCCGGCAACGTCTGGATCCCCGCTTACGCGAAGCTGATCGGTGCCGACGAACCAGCTATACTTCAAGGACGTAGTGGGATCGAGCGCGGGGCATCCAACGCCAAGGCTAGGCGACTAGGATGGAGCCCGGTGTTTCCAACATGGGAAGATGGATTCAAGGATATGCTCCTGAAGTGAATTAGGGTGTTCATCATGGACAAAAAACAATTGATGATGAGCAAAGTGATCAACTCCCTTATCGTATCCATGTGTATTTCCTTTACGATGACCTCAATAAATATAGGTTTTGATGGCAAATTTATTGCACAATGGCTGAAAGGCTGGGGGATTGCGTTTTCTGTAGCCGTTCCATTGTCCTTATTCGTTCCACATTTGGCCAATCGAATCGTATCGATTCTATTTCAGAGAATAAAGTAAACCCTGCCATGAGATGACACATTCCGCAACACCATGGATTTTCAGTGAGGTTTTCCTTTCATATCTGTCTACAAATTTGGTATTATGATACTAGACAAATGAAAGAAACCTAGTCGTGTAGAGGAATTGAACATCGTGGAGGGAATGTATTGAACAATCAAAAATTCGGAGTTCCATTAGAAGGCTTTGCTGATTTTAGCAGAAAAGTAGCCGCAGAAGGTGCTGTTTTGCTAAAGAATGAAGGGCATTTTCTTCCCATTCAGAGAAACGTTTCGATTTTCGGTAGAACCCAAGTGAACTATTATCGCAGCGGCACAGGTTCGGGCGGCAGTGTCCATGTCACCCATACAACCAATCTGTTAGACGGTCTTCGGGGTAAAAAGAATATCACCGTCAATGAAGACCTAGCAGCGGTATATGAGGCATGGATTGAACAGAATCCATTCGATAATGGCGGAGGCGGCTGGGCGGCTGAGCCTTGGCACCAGAAGGAAATGCCTTTAAGCGATGAGCTGGTGAAAGAAGCTAGAAACAAATCCGACAAGGCGATCATTGTGATCGGACGTACAGCAGGAGAAGATCAGGATAATGCCGATGCGCCGGGAAGCTATCAGTTAACAGCAGAAGAAAAAGCAATGCTGGAGCGAGTAACCACATATTTCGAGCAAACTGCCGTTGTACTCAACGTATCGAACATCATTGATATGAGCTGGATGAATGATAACAGCTACGTCCACCCGATTTCATGCGTGATCTACGCATGGCATGGCGGCATGGAAGGCGGCAATGCCATTGCAGACGTGCTGGCCGGAGACGTGACACCGAGCGGTAAATTAACGGATACGATTGCCTATTCGATCGACGATTATCCTTCAACTCGCAATTACGGCAATGAGTTAAGAAGCGTGTATGAAGAAGATATCTACGTTGGTTATCGTTATTTTGAAACCTTTCGACCGGATAAAGTCCAGTTTGAGTTCGGTTACGGTTTATCTTACACCGTATTTAGCATACAGCCTGAACAAGCTATACTGACAGTCAAAGAAGGCAAACAATACGTTGAAATCGGCGTAACGGTACAAAATACGGGAACCGACTTTGCTGGTAAAGAGGTCGTTCAAGTGTATTACAAAGCGCCACAAGGGAAGCTGGGCCAACCTGCAAAAGTCCTTGCAGCATTCGTAAAGACGAAAGAACTAAACCCGGGCGAATCGCAGCATCTTACCGTGAGTTTCCCTGTTCAGACCATGGCCTCTTATGATGATGTCGGTGTGACGGGGCACCCTTCCGCCTATGTAATGGAAGCCGGAACGTATCATCTATACGTAGGGAATAGTGTCAAGAATGTCGTGGAAATCGACGTTGATGGACAAAAAGGATACATCTTGGACACTCTTCAAGTCGTGGAACAGCTGCAAGAAGCGATGGCCCCAACGGAAAGCTTTACACGTATGAAACCGGGCACTCGAAATGAAGACGGCACTTACGAGCTTACCTATGCAGAGGTGTCGACACGCAAGGTTTCGCTTGCGGAACGGATCGAGAAAAATCTGCCTAAGACGTTGGAACAGACGGGTAATCAAGGGTATGTGTTAAGAGATGTTTATGATCAGAAGGTGAGCATGGACGCTTTTATCGCCCAACTCAGCGATGAGGATCTCGCGGCGATTGTCAGAGGAGAAGGCATGAGCAGTCCGCTAGTTACACCGGGTACAGCTTCAGCCTTTGGAGGCGTAAGTGATCCCTTGCTCAGTTACGGCATCCCAGTTGCCTGTACGGCGGACGGTCCGTCCGGCATTCGGATGGATAGCGGTCAGAAGGCGACGCAAGTAGCCATTGGGACCTTGCTTGCCGCAACGTGGAACACCGAATTGGTTGAAGAACTCTACATCATGGAAGGCCAAGAATTATTAAGCTACAACATTGACGCCTTACTAGGACCCGGATTAAATATTCGACGCAGTCCGCTGAATGGGCGCAATTTTGAATATTTCTCAGAAGACCCGCTAATTTCCGGAATGTTCGCTGCTGCATGCACTCGCGGCATTATGAAAGGCGGCTCGAACGGTACGTTGAAACATTTCGCCTGCAATAACCAGGAGAAGCACCGCAGCAAGGTCAATGCCGTCGTGTCTGAGCGTGCCCTTCGGGAAATCTATCTAAGAGGATTCGAAATCGCAGTCAAACAAGGGGGCGCAAATTCGATCATGACCTCCTATAATCCGATTAACGGGCATTGGGCGGCGTCGAATTATGATCTGAACACCACGATTCTACGTGGGGAATGGGGCTTCAAGGGTATCGTGATGACGGATTGGTGGGCGATCATGAATGATGTTGTTCATGGAGGGCCTGCGGATCGGAAATATACGAATATGATGGTCCGAGCGCAAAACGATCTGTATATGGTTGTGAGTAACTACGGCGCGGAAACCAATATTTGGGGAGACAATACGATTGAATCCTTGGCTAAGGGTTCCTTAACCCGCGGTGAGCTGCAACGCTGTGCGACGAATATTTGTGAGTTCCTGATGCAAGCACCGGTGTTCTCCAGAGAGCAAATCATTGAAGAAACAATCCCAGCCTTCACAGCGAATCCAACGCTCTCGTCGGAACAAGTGCAACCATTATCCCAAAATACACAGGTTACTGTCTCCACGACTGGATCCACCATTATGAAGGTTGAGCAGGCCGGGATATACCGGATCTTTGCCCATGCCATGTCACCAGACAATGAGTTGGCTCAAAGCGCATGTAACGTAACGTTGAACGATCAAACCGTGACGACGATTCAAACCAACGGTACAGAAGGCAGATGGTTCCCGTTGAAGCTTACGAAAGTCGAACTGGAAGCAGGCCTTTACGAATTGAAGTTTGATTTTGTCAAGCCAGGTATGCAGATTGATTGGATCGAGTTCAAGCAAGTATAATTGAAAAACACCAAAAACCCGACCTCTTGAGGCCGGGTTTTGTTACTTCTGTGGTACCCATTAAATCAGCTCTTTACGCCGTTTGAGGAAGCGATACAGAACAAAGCTGAAGCCCGCGCAGACCGCCGCGCATAGACCAATGAAGCCATAACCCGCTTGAAGCCCATAGCGTAGTCCTGTTTCCGTACCTGATCCATAGAGGTTTTTGACGACCTCTGTAATGATGCCGATCAGATAGTTGCCAATGACGCTGCCGAGTCCCATCATCGTAACGGTAAAGGTGATCGCCGTGTCGCTGCCGTTCGGATACCTCTTGGCAATAAAGGCCATGACTGTCGGGTAGATCATGGCGATGCCGATGCCCGATGCAGCAAATAAGAACGCCAAGCCTTCCCCACCTAGAATAGCTGCAAACGTGCACACGGCCGAGAAACCCGAGAATAGAATAAGTGATAACGTAAAGCCCATACGATCGGTAGCTGGTCCAAGCAGGAGTCTAGCGAGTGCGAAGCACAGAAAAAAGGCAGACAGCATACTCGAAGCACTGACCGTATCCCATGCATAAGCTTTCTCAAGGAAATTGACGAGCCATCCGCCTACCGCCAGCTCCGATACGACGCCAAAGGTCAGAATCAGCACCATGAACCATAGCACTGGATCGCGCATGAGCGTCTTAAGCGGCGTTCGCTCCTCCTGGGGTAGATCATCTCCTGGGAATTTCGCACTTAACGCAAAAATAATCGGCACAATAGACATCGAGAGCACCACGAAGTACATCCCGCGCCAATCGAGCATATGCCCGAAGACGCTGACCGACATCAGGCCCGTCGCTATCAAGGGGGCCACTGTCGAGCTAAGGCCGTAGAAACCATGCGATAAATTCATCATTGTCCCGGTATTGCGTACGAAAATCCGTGCTCCAAGAATGGCCAGCGCAATCTCCAGCATGCCGTTGCCAATATACATTAGAAAATAAGAGGACGAAAACATCGGATAGCTATGGGATACGTAAATCAAGCCGCCAGACAGAATCATGAGGGCAAAGGCGGCGACGGTTACGACTTTAATCCCCCACAAACGTGTAAGAAAGCCAGTAAATGAACAAGCCAGCAAATAACCGAGTGCATTCAGCGATAATAACGTGCCGAGCTGGGATTCATTCAGCATGAAATCAAATTGAATGCGTGGGATCGCGGGACCTTTAATATTTTCGGAGAAGCCAAAAATGATAAATCCTACAAAAATCGTAGCCAACTGTAAGGCATAGATTTTATTAACCTTGTGAAGCCGTTGCTGCATAGAGAGCGTTCCTCCTGTGTCGAAGCGTGCATGAATTGGACGCCCTGTCAAAGTTCTACTTCATTGTAGGCATTCGAAGGGCGACATTCAATAAAAAATGACGACATCATTCACGAAATGACGTTCGCTACGACGACTTTACGAATGTCTTCCGGTGTCATGTGGTGAATCAGCGGGAAGCCCGCAATATTTTTCAGGAATTGCTCGGTTTGTTCTTTCATACACATAGGATCAACCTCTTTTCGCTTAAATGGTTCAATTTGTTAATTCAACTTTACTGCGTGCTTCAATGTGCCTCGACGCAAAAAAAACCTGACCTCTTGGTCAGGTCAGGTTGTCGTTAAACTATCGCGTCTTCTTCATCATTCCGGCGGAAGGCTCTCGATTGCGGAAAAGAATACGTCTAGAAGATCTTTATCGAAATTTTGATTCACATAATCGGCGATTTGATCCAGCTCTTCTTGGTTTTTATACTCTAGACACGGGCGCCCTTCGCACCACAATACGGTACATTGAAATGACTGTCTCACTTGATTGATCACGTAATCTTGATCGAATGGTACACGGCTCGTCGCCAATGTTCTCACGCCTCCTCTGCATGCAGCTTACTTCGTAAACATCGTTCCCCCTATTATTTAAAATTTTGACTATATTTCCGATGATATTTATCACATTGGTCTAGGAATAAATTTCCATGTAAACTTAATCATCCTTTAACAAATGAACGTTATACTAACGCTAGAGCAGCATCCAATTCAATCAACAACGAAAGGAAACCACCATATGGGGATTCATGCGTATTTTCAATCACTAACCGATTTAGAACGAATCATTCGCTGCCCGGGGAAGTTCAAATTTCAGGCTCACAGCGTCGCTGAGCATTCTTGGAAGGTCGTTCAATATGCCAAGACGCTGGCGGATATTGAAGAGAGCAACGGCGTTGCTGTGGACTGGAAGAAGCTATACGAGATCACCAGCAGCCATGACTACGGCGAGATTTTCATCGGCGATATCAAGACACCCGTGAAGCATCATTCCATGGAGCTTCGCGCGATGCTGCAGCAAGTCGAAGAAGGCATGGTCGCACATTTCATCGACGAACATATCCCAGACGAATTCAAACCGATCTTCTGCAGACAGCTGCGTGAAGGTAAAGACGAATCCGTGGAAGGGTTGATCCTAGAAGTCGCGGATAAAATGGATCAAGTCTACGAAGCTTTTGCTGAATTGCAATGCGGCAATACTGAGAAAGAGTTCATCGTCATGTACCGCTCCGCGCTCATTAAGATTAAACAAATTAATCTGCACTGCGTGGACTATTTCCTGAAGCATATTCTACCTGACTTGGTCCGCGAAGGCACCCGCTCCCCGATTGACATTGAAGGCATTACGAATGAGGCGTTATCGTCGTAGTTCGGCGATATTACCCACCCCTGTCATTCCTCGGATTATACCAACCAACGGAATCAGACTCAACGGCACAAAGCCAGCCTCGGAAGGCTGGCTTTTGCAATGTTTTACGCCGAAATCGACGCAACGGCTTCTTTGATTTGCCGCTTCAATCCAACCATCCCGCTTCCTGCAGCATCCGATGCAACAACACGGCCGCCTCAGCCCGGGTCAATGGCTCCTGTGGACGAAGATCCTGTCCACTGCCCTTCACCCATTCCTTCTGGATAGCTATTCGAATGGCATCTAACGCCCAGCTGCCGATCCGATCGCTGTCAGCATACGCGGATAAATCGACTTGCGGGATACCCGCATCGTTCATCGGACTCGAGCCTTCAGTCAGGCGTAGCGCTCGTACCATCGTTACGATCGCTTCTTGCCGGGAGACTTGCCGATCCGGTGCGAATACCCCATTTTCTGGGCCGTTCATAATCCCGTTAGCTTGTACCGCAGCAACTGCCTCGTTGTACCAGCTCGCCTTGCTCACGTCACGGAAAGCTGCTTCCTGGTTTGCAGTTAGGCCTAAGGCTCTCGTCAATAGACTAGCTAGCTCCGCTCGAGTGACTGCCGCATTCGGCGCAAAACGCCCGTCATCGATGCCCTCAACGATCATTCGGCGGTTCATGTCGGCAATTTCAGGTGCCGCCCAATGACCTTGGATGTCGCTTAAATGAGGCGTACGCGATATCGGGATGAATATGCCGCCCGCTGCACCTCGGATGACTGCGGCAGCATGCCCGTCAACGTCGATAAATCGCGTCGGAACCGGACGCCCGTTAGACTTCAGCGGGTCCCATGCCACTATGGCCGACACGGAACCTACGCTTCCATCTGCGAGATATATGATGCTCTGTACACCGTTAATCGATCGTTCATTTCGCTTGCCATGGTTCAGCAGTTCGATTGTGAACTGTACCGGGTCCGCCATGAAGCGGAACCCACCTTGCTTCGCCGCAGCCTGTAAGCCAGCTTCGGCTTTACGCTTCTGTATCGTCATCAGGAGCTGCTCATCGCCTGTCCCCGCAGCCTCTTGCGCTGCGAACCCCGCGAGCGGCAGACGATATTGTCCCAGCTGCGTCTTTAGCGTGAGGAGCACCTGTTTGTCTGCCAGCGCGCGTATCACTTCCATTGGAAGGCGAAGAACCACTCGCTCGGCTTCCTCCTCAATCGAGACGGCCATTTCAGATTTGACACTGGCAGATTGTGCTGCGAGCACCTTTTTGACGGCATTCATATCCAGGATCGCGTCGATGGCGTTCACACCGTCCGTTTGCTGTTGACGTACTGCGATGCCAGACATAGCGATGCCATTAATGCGCACCTTAACCGATGGATCCGGCGTCTGGCTATTCGAAGGGGTGGTGTTGCCGCTCGAAGGCCTCGAAGGTTCTGGATTCGAGCTTTCAGCCAAACGAATGACGGTAAGAACATAGCGTTTATCGCTGCCATCTTGCGCTTGGATGCGGACCTCAAATGCGTTGACCCCCGTTGTAAGCGGCCACTCCTTCGTCAACACGTTGCCCGGCACTTGTACGCCGTTCAGGTAGATCACGGCATCGGCGTTCGATTGGATCAGCAGCATGCTCACACTTTGCACCACATGGCTAACTTCCAGCTTGTAATTCGTAGCGGCTGGGTCGAATCGGAACGGAATGTCTCTGCCTCTGTCCTTCAACTGCCAGACAGCTAGATTGGCATCGCTGCTTAACGGCACAATATTCTGTACGTCGATCAGCGCCACATTCGCATTCCCTGCCGAATCTACCACATAGACGGAATAGATGCCGTTCGCCTGTACCACGAAATGATCGGCGATTACTTCCCCTTGCGTATCAAAATAGGACAATGGCTGGCTTCCTGCCGCCCATTTTATCGTAGCTAGACGATTGTCCTCGCCATATACCGAAGCCGTTACCGATACCGTAACGCTGCCGAACGTCGGCGTTACAGGATCGGCCTTCAGCTCAATGCGAGGAGGCTGATCGTACGTGAACGTGATCGTCACGGTCTGATCTAATGACCTTCCGTTTGCTTCAGCCGTCGCCGTATATGTGACGCGCTCCGCAGCCGTATTCCGGACCGCGAAGGCCGTAAGTCCATCTTCATCCGTCGCCCCATATACATCTTGGATAACGGACCTGCCTCCGTCCGCTTGCAACAGCACGCGCTGGCCGGAGAGCGGATGATCGTATGCATCCTTCAACCGCACATAGATCCAGGCAGTCGCATCGCCGTCCGCGCGTACAACGAGATCGCTCGCGATAACCGTCGAACGCGATGGGCTTACTTCGCCCACCACGAACTCCACGGTTACCTTCGACGCGATCGCCTGGCCTCCCACCGCCGCGTTGATTGTAGCCGTGCCCAGCGTCGTCGGCGCTGTCAACTGCGCCGTGTATGTGCCGTCTCCGTTATCTTTCACGGCTCCCAGCGTACCCAGTGTTGTCGTCACGACCACCGCAGCTCCGCCGCTCGTCAGCGTATGGCCCTGCGCATCGATCAGCTTCACCGTGATCGGCGTCTGGCTTGTTCCATCCGCCGTCAGCATCACGCTACCCGCCTCAACGGTGCTAAGCGCAGTTGACGGCGAACCCACCACAAATTGCACGGCTGCCTTCGACGCGATCGCCTGGCCTCCCACCGTCGCGCTAATCGTCGCCACGCCCAGCGTCGTCGGCGCTGTCAACTGCGCCGTATACGTGCCATCGCCGTTATCTTTCACGGCGCCCAGCGTGCCCTGTGTCGTAGTCACGACCACTGTCGCTCCGCCACTTGTCAGCGCATGACCCTGCATGTCGATCAGCTTCACCGTGATCGGCGTCTGGCTTGTCCCATCCGCCGTCAGCATCGCGCTGCCCGCCTCGACAGTGCTAAGCGCAGTTGACGGCGCGCCTACCACGAACTCCACGGTTGCCTTCGATGCGATTGCCTGGCCTCCTACTGTCGCATTGATCGTCGCCGCGCCCAGCGTCGTCGGCGCTGTCAGTTGCGCCGTGTACGTGCCATCGCCGTTGTCCTTCACGGCTCCCAGCGTGCCTAACGTCGTCGCTATCGACACCGTCGCTCCACCACTTGTCAGTGCATGACCCTGCGCGTCGATCAGCTTCACTATGATCGGCGTCTGGCTCGTCCCGTCCGCCGTCAACGTCCCGCTGCCCGCTTCAACGGTGCTAAGCGCAGTTGACGGCGCACCCACCACGAATTGCACGGCTGCCTTCGACGCGATCGCCTGGCCTCCCATCGTCGCGCTAATCGTCGCCGAGCCCAGCGTCGTCGGCGCTGTCAGTTGCGCCGTGTACGTGCCATCGCCGTTGTCCTTCACGGCTCCCAGCGTGCCTAACGTCGTCGCTATCGACACCGTCGCTCCGCCGCTTGTCAGCGCATGGCCCTGCACATCGATCAGCTTCACCGTGATCGGCGTCTGGCTTGTCCCGTCCGCCGTCAGCGTCCCGCTACCCGCTTCAACGGTGCTAAGCGCAGTTGACGGCGCGCCCACCACAAATTGCACGGTTGCCTTCGATGCGATCGACTGGCCTCCCACCGTCGCGCTAATCGTCGCCATGCCCAACGTCGTCGGCGCTGTCAGCTGCGCCGTATACGTGCCGTCGCCGTTGTCCTTCACGGCTCCGAGCGTGCCTAACGTCGTCGCTATCGACACCGTCGCTCCACCGCTTGTCAGTGCATGACCCTGCGCGTCGATCAGCTTCACTGTAATCAGTGTCTTGCTTGCCCCGTCCGCCGTCAGCGACCCGCTGTTCGCTTCAACAGTACTAAGCACTACAGACGGCGAACCCACCACGAACTCCACGCTCGCCTTCGACGCGATCGCCTGGCCTCCCACCGTCGCGCTGATCGTCGCCGTACCCAGCGTCGTCGGCGCTGTCAGCTGCGCCGTGTAAGTGCCGTTTCCGTTATCCTTCACGTCGCCCAGCGTGCCTAACGTCGTCGCTATCGACACCGTCGCTCCACCACTTGTCAGCGCATGACCCTGCGCATCTTTCAGCTTCACCGTGATCGGCGTCTGGCTTGTCCCGTCCGCCGTCAGCGTCCCACTGCCCACATCGACAGTGCTAAGCGCGGCAGACGGCGCGCCTGCCACGAGCTGCACACTTGCCTTCGACGCGGCCGCCTGGCCTCCTACTGTTGCGCTGATCGTCGCCGTGCCTAGCGTCGTCGGCGCTGTCAGCTGCGCCGTGTATGTACCGTCGCCGTTATCCCTCACGGCGCCCAGCGTGCCTAACGTCGTCGTCAGCGTCACAATCTCTCCGCCGCTCGGCCATGCTTGACCCTGCGCGTCTTTCAGTTTCACGGTAATATCCGTCTGGCTCGTCCCATTCGCGACGAGACTGGTATCGGCGCTAGCGACCTCGCTCATTGCCGGAGATAGCGAATAATCCGGTATCATATACGTCCTGAACGTGAAGTCTCGGCCAAAAGCTGCGGAGTACCCCCTTGAGTACACATCACTACTACTTAGATACCATCCAAATCCGTTACTTCCACCGAATTCCGTGGAAAGAACCATTCGATACATCTTTTCCTTCTTGAGATAAGGAGATGTCCCCGAAAAATCTACCGATATCCAGCCACCCCCACCATAATATGCCTGCTGAGCTGTAGCGATCGGTGTCGACAGGTTTCCCTCTTCATACAAGCTGACCCCAACTGAACCCGGCACACCGAAACTGTCAAAAATACTAACCTCAACCCTGCTAAGGTTGCCTGCGATTGCGGGCGTAAACGTCTGATAACGGGGAGAGTCGCGGTTCACCCACACATTCCCGACGCCGTTTGCCTGCTCTTGATCTAACACCTCTGCTCCTGCTGCAACAACCCCTCTGACCGGAGGCGTACTTGCCGTTCCGGCGACGAACAAGATAAGCATGATAGCAATCCAACGCTTCTTGCGCACCCAATCTTTCATTTGTTCCTTCCCCGCTCTCCGCATTCAACTCATATACAACGTGACGACCGCCGCGATCAAAGCCGCTACGAGGATAATGATCCCATACCATTTCAAAAATCTCCAGCTCGTTCCAATCCCATCCCACCATATTTTGAACAATAGAAGGATACCCAGTACGATTACCGTAATCAGCGCGATAAACGAATTCATCATGCCAAGCCACCTATGCCTTTCCTTGTTAATGAGTCCTATCCTTCCAATAAAGTTAAATAAATTCCGCTATTTTCTCTATACCTCTAAAGGAGTATCTTGTTCGGCAATGATTAGCTTGCATTCGCATAAAATCTACCTCCTCCGTGGTATAGCGACCTTCGGGGCGCGCGGATTATGATTGGAACAGGGTCCAAGAAGAAAGGAGAAGCACGATGCTGGATACTTCAATCGCAACAAGCACGTACGGCAGGAGAGTTTCATTCATCGTCAATATCGTCATCCACAGCCTCTATATCGTATCGCTGCCCGTATGGTATTTCGTTTCCATGTTTTCCCCGATGCTGTTCGATGCCCCCGGTTCGGAGCGATACTTGCCGGTCGTCGCATTTTATTACGCCCTGCAATGCTATCCCTACATGGTCTTTGTCGCGATCGTGCTTGCTTGGCTGTTCTATCGCAAAGAAAATTACCGCATGACCTATCCGGTGAATGCATTCCCGGCAGTCATCGTCAGCATCTGTACCGGTCTGATGCTCCTGTTCGGCGAATAACCAATCCGTTGCGTATATTTAATACAGACGAGGGCAATTTGCCTTCGTTTTTTTTGTGTAATTAGGCAATGGTTTCCATTACAATAAGAAAATAAGATGAGTTCGCAGATAATAGAGGTGTACCGATAATGAAAAGTAATAATAAGGCCGATTACCTACCCGGACATTCCGAGTCCAATCCCCACGCTTCCGACTTCATCACGGCGCAAGGCGACTCCAGCTTCGTCTTACGAGACATCATGGAAGAACAGGCCGGCATGGAGCCGAGCGTATTTCTCCCTTATGCCAGAGCCATTGCGTCTGCCATTCGCAGCCTGCACCAACAGCAGATGATCCACCTTGATTTGCGGCCGGAACGGGTCACCTTGCTCCCGGACCATGCTTGCGTCATCGATTCGGGCTATGCGGTCAATCGTTTAGAAGGCGGCTATACTCGTCCGGACGGCTTCGTCATGTCCGAAGCTTCCCTGCCTTACTGCTCGCCCGAGAACACGGGCAGAATGCTGCGGCCGGTGGATGAGCGCAGCGATTTGTATTCCGTCGGCGTGATGTTCTACGAAATGTTGACGGGGCATCTGCCTTTCGCAGCCAACAATCCGCTCGAGTGGGTCTATCTGCACTTGGCTCAGAGCCCTCCGCCGCCAACGCATCCCAAAGTGCAAATCCCCGACGGCCTTATCGCAATCATCATGAAGCTATTGGAGAAAAACCCGGACTATCGCTATCAGAATGCGAACTACCTGATCGTTGATTTGGATAAAATCGACCACCCTCATGATACATTCCGCATGGAACCCGGATTTTACGGCAGAACGCATGAAATCTCCGTCCTCACGCAAGCTTACCTCGCCGCCAGCTACGGATCGACGGAACTCGTCTATGTCGCCGGCGAAGCCGGCATCGGGAAAACAAGCCTACTGGATCAAGTGTTCCGCAAGCAATACCGGGGCGATTTCTTCTACATCACCGGAAAATTCGAGCAGCTATCGAACGAGAGCCCTTACCATCCGATCATGCAAGCCTTTCGCGGGCTTATGCGGCATCTGCTTGGTGAAGGCCAGCAGCGCGTGGAGCAGTGGAGACACAAGCTGAACAACGCGCTTAGCGGAAGCGCTGAACTCATTACATCGATGATTCCGGAAGCCGAACTGATCATTGGCCACGTCGCCCCTGCGGAAGAACTTCCCGCGAACGAAGCAAGAAAACGATTCCTGTACGTATTTCGCAAATTCGTGCAGACGCTGGCTACGAAGGAACATCCGCTCGTTTTTTTCATTGATGATCTGCAATGGGCTGATAGTTCCTCGCTTCAGTTAATCCATGCCCTGCTGTCAGATCCGGAATGCCAATATGTCCTGATGATTTGCGCCTATCGCGATAAGGAAATCGATCCCGCCAGACTGCCAGGCTACGAGACGGACGGCAGTCCCATCGAACACGCCGTCATTCGTCATCTTCAACTAGATCCGTTACATCTGCAGGATATGAACCAGATCGTCATGGAAATGCTTCATCATGAGACGGACATGACCCTCTCCTTAACGGAACTGTTGTACCATCGCACGAACGGCAATCCGTTTCATCTGCGACAAATTCTGCTTCGGTTATTGGACGACGGCATCCTGAGCTACAACCAGGAAAAGCGCAGTTGGGAATGGGATCTAGGACGGATGATCGAGCAGGACCCGAGCTATGCGATCCATCAGCTGATTGATCATCGTCTGCGCCGGCTGCCGAAGCTCGCGCAAGAACTGCTCAGCATCGCAGCCTCGATCGGAAGCACGTTTCACCCCGAACTCATTGCTGTGGTAGGGGATTGCAAGGCTAGCGAAATGGACGCAGCGTGGACGGCAATCGAACTGGAGGGCCTGGTTGCGCCATTCGGAAGCGATCAATGCCGTTTTGTGCATGACAGCATCCAGCAATTCATCTATGGTCGGCTCGATGATGAATCGAGGCAGCGCCTGCACATTCGAATCGGAAGAGCATTGAGCGGAATTGACGCTCAGGTTGGCGCGTATATCTTCGAAATCGTTAATCATCTGAACCGGGGGTCCGATCAAATCCGAGATCCCAAGCAGCTACTTCAACTGATCGAGCTGAACCTAGATGCCGGCAATCGGGCTAAGGCATCCTCTGCCTATGACGTGGCACTGGGTTATTTCCGAAAAGGAGCCGGGTTGCTCGTCGCGGAGAATTGGGACCGAGCCTTTGATCTTTGCTTCGAATTGCACGCCCAGCAGGCAGAGTGCGAGTATCTTTGCGGCTTCCATGAGAACTCCGATCGGGAGATGCATTTCTTGCTCGAACGAGCGCGCAGCCCGATGGAACGAAGCCGAGTCCAGATGATCCGAATCATGCAGCACATCAATCAAGGCAAATATCTGGAGGGGACGGCGCTTGGCCTAGAATGTCTAGCGGAGCACCGTATCATCATTTCTGCCAACCCTAGCAAATTCATGCTCCTAATGGAAGGCATGCGTCTGGAAGCTCTACTCCGCCCGGGCTATAACAAGCTCATACAGCTGGAGGAAATGTCGGATCCGGAGCGGATTACTGCGATGAATTTGATCTTGGCGATCATCCCATCCACATTTTTCACGAATAAGAACGTCTTCTTTCTGCTCGTGTGCAGAGCGATTCAGCTCTCCTTGCGATATGGGAACTCGCCGGTTTCCGCCGCTGTATATGCCGCGTACGGCATGATTCTAGGTACGGCGGCCGGCAAATTCGACCAAGGCTATGCCCTTGCCAAAATCGGCGTCGAGCTCTCCGAACGGTACAATGCGCAATCCATCATGAGCAAAACGTATACGATGTTCGGCGGCGTCCTCTGCCAATTTGCCGGTCATGCGAGCGAAGGAGATGCCTACTTGGCGAAGGCGCTCCGCTATGGCATGGGCTCGGGCGATTATGTGTTTGCCAGCTATGCCATGGGCGCACATATCAATTCTTTGTATACGAGAGCTCCCTTAAACGAGTTGGCAAGATCGATTGCGGATTATATGGGCACGCTGGATACGACCAACGATGAATTCGTGAAGCAGAACTTCTATCTATACCAGCAGTTCATCCTCGCCTTACAGGGCGGTACGGATGCGCCAGACTCATTCAGCGGGGGTGGATTCGAAGAGGCAGAGTTTCTAAGCCGCATCCGCGAGGAAGAGACGGCTGCGACGACGTTATATCAATTCAGCACCTATAAGGCGCAGCTCTGTTATTTGTTGGGCCGATATGAGGAAGCGATTCGCTGGGCTCGGGATGCGAAGCCTTATGAATCCTTCGCTACCCATCTGCCTCATCTGGGAGAATGCCTATTCTACGCTTCGCTGGCGGAATTGGCTGTCTGGACGCCGACGAGAAGATCGCCGCACGGCACCAAAGCGCTGAACCGTCAACTTCGCCTATTCCGCAAATGGGCGGCTTGGAGCCCGGCGAATTTCCAAGCGCGGCTGTACCTTCTTCAAGCCGAATATGCACGTGCCTCCGGCGATCACGCCGCAGCGGAAAGCGGATACGATCAGGCGATCCGGGCAGCAAGGGAGTATGGCAATATACATATTGCCGGTCTCACGGCGGAACGGGCAGCCCACTACTATATGGATCGCGGTCACCCAAAAACAGCACGCTTCTATCTGGATCTAGCTTTAGAAGGCTACAATCAATGGGAATTGCCGATCAAAATCGAGCAAATGGAGCGACAGATACATGAATGGCTTGAGCAGGAGGCGGATAGCGAACATTCGGCTAAACATAAAGACATTGCGATAGAACAGCCCGCCGCTTCGCAAGCAGCGTCGGAATGGCCAACAAAACTTCATGCGATGGATAATAACGTAGATCTCGCGGTCATCCTGCAGACGACCCGGGCGATCACGAATCAAGCAGATCAGGACACGGTACTCGAGGAAATTCTACATACCATGATGAAATATGCAGGTGCAAGCAAAGGTGCGCTGCTCACGAATAACCAGGAAGCCATATCCATTCAGGCCTACGTCCATACAGCAGGGCAGACCGTCCCGCTCCCCTGCGGGATGACCGACAGCTCGCTTGTACCGGAGGGGATTGCTCGCTACGTCTTCCGAACCCAAGAAGAAGTCCATTTTGACGCCGGAGTAGAGAGCTGGCTTATTCATAACCCTTATATCGCCATACATCAGCCGCAATCGGTCTTATGCCTCCCTGTCGCGATACACGGCACATTGCTCGGCGTGCTGTACCTTGAGAACAAGCTGATGGGCGGCATATTTACGCCAGACCGCAAGGCGGTTCTTCTCGCGATGGCCGCACACGGTCTGTTCCTATATAAGCTGCATGGCTCAGCTGATCCGACGGATTCAGGCGCAACGGATGGCGTGCAACCACCATCGGCCGTGATGGAGGAACCACTTACGGATCGAGAGCTGGAAGTGCTCGCGCTCTTAGCAGCAGGATTGTCCAATAAGGAGATTGCCGATCGCCTAATCATCGCCCTCGGCACCGTGAAGGTTCATGTCAAAAATATTTTCGCCAAATTAAAGGTCAACCGGCGTACAAAAGCGATAGCGCAGGCCAAGGAACTTAAACTTCTCGATGAGAACAATCGATTTCTAAGAGTCTGACAACACAAAACAAGATCATTACCATTTCAACCAAATAAACCTGTCAAAAGAAGAAGACACTGACCGTTACGGTCGGTGTCTTTCTTTTAATCGAGAACTCACACATGAGCAAAATGGATATTGAAATTTTACTGTATATGTAATACACTGTTTATAATATATACAGTTAAAAATTGTAATTTAAATTTTTATATTTATTTAATAACTGATCGGAGTGAACAAACAAATGACAAAATTAAAACGAGTTCTTATTTCTGGAGCGAGCATTACCGGACCAACCCTCACCTATTGGCTTCACCGTTACGGCTTTGACGTAACAATTGTAGAGAAATCATCTGCCTTGCGGCGGGGCGGGTACGGTGTTGATGTTCGCGGTGCGGCAATATCAGTGCTCGAGCAGATGGGCATTCTCGATCAAGTCCGTGCAGCCGACACGCAAATGACTGGTGTCTATTTTGTAGATAGCCATGGCAAGATGAAGGGACGCATCAGTGAAGCCAGCATTGGCAACCAACACGGCGCGGACATCGAAGTGATGCGTGATGATCTCACGAATATTTTATACAAGTTAACGAAGGATACGACCCGCTATATCTGGGGGGATTCGATTACCGCTATACGTGAGACAGAGGAAGGAACTTTAGTTCAGTTTGCTCACGGCCAGCCTCAAGTATTCGATCTCGTGATCGGGGCAGATGGACTTCATTCCAATGTTCGCAGCTTGGTTTTTGGCGATGAAGCACAGTTTAAACGCTCGCTCGGATGTTACATCTCGATTTTTTCCACTCACAACTACCTCAAGCTTAACCACTGCCAACATTTATTTACGACACCAGGCAAGACGGTCGGCATGTATAGCGCACGCGACAATGCAGAAGCCAAGGGCTTGTTTATTTTCCAATCTAGGCCGCTGCACTATGACCGGCACAATCCAGACGCGCAGAAACAATTAATATCCGACGCCTTTAGCGGTCATCATGGATGGGAGACTGAGCGGCTCCTTCATGCGATGCAAGATGCACAAGATTTTTATTTCGATGAGATCTGCCAGATTCATATGCCTAGCTGGTCCAAAGGCCGCGTTACACTCGTTGGCGATGCGGCATATGGGCCGTCCCCCCTCTCCGGGCAAGGTACCAGCCTCGCACTTGTCGGAGCTTATGTGTTAGCAGGAGAGCTCCATGCTGCCCAGGGCGATTACAATCAAGCATTCACGAAATACGAACAGGAGATGCGTTCATTTGTCGAGAAGAACCAGAAGATCGGTCTGGTTGCAGCAGAGAGCATGATCGAAAGCTCAAACTTCAAAATCCTGCTCCGCAATGGGATGCTTCGTATTCCGTTCCTGATGAAATATATGTTCAATATGGTTACAAAGATGATTACAAAAGCGGCGAATGGGATTACGTTAAAGGGTTATTAAGGGAGAGACCATCTGATAAAACGGAATAATTTTCTCTATTTATCACGATAATATAGAAGGAGATTCAAAACGATAGATAGAAGTCATACCAATAATTCAATGAAGGCAAAAATGAGGAGGAGAACATGGGCAGAATCGTTCATTTCGAAATTCATGTCGATAACATGGAGCGTGCGAAGACTTTTTATGGTGAGGTATTTGGATGGACATTTGAAGACTGGAGTGAGTATGCCGGAATGCCTTATTTCGGAGCTGTGACGGGCGATGCCAATGAGCTTGGCATTAACGGAGCTTTAATGCAACGTCAAGGCCCTCCACCGCAACCAGGCCAGGCAATGAACGGCTATGCATGCACAATAGGAATTGGAGATTACGATTCAACGGAAGCGAAGATTCTTCAGCTTGGAGGCAAAGTCGCAGTGCCGAAGCATGCCCTACCTGGTATGGCGTGGCAAGGTTATTATGTGGATTCCGAAGGCAATATTTTTGGAATTCATCAGCCGGATAAGGATGCGAAATAATTTCTTCAACAAAAAAGAACACCCAGACCTCATGCGGTCTGGGTGTTTAGTTTTTTGCTGGAGGCGAGGGGAATGTTCATATCTTTGTTACATTCAAAAACACTACTAAACTTGCCATAATATTTTTCTATTGTCCACGACACATAGGCTTCTACGCGTAACAATCACAATTTTGATCGCTCATATTGATGCATTCGTTGTTAATGTCCACACAACTTGTACATGATTACACTATTATATCTATATGATGCACTACACAACCAAGCACAAATTTTAAAACATTGGGTTGGTGATATGCCTATGATCTATACAGCTCTTGGGGATTCCATTACCTTTGGGAAAGATGCCTCCTCCATGGTAAATGCTTATCCCCAATTGATCGTATCTGCATTAAACACACGCTCCCGTAAGGTTACTGCGCATGTTCTGGCTCGGTCTGGTTGGAGCAGCAAAAATTTATTAGATTCGGTGTTATGGCGAGGCGCCTCCATGATTCATCAATCGGATGTGGTTTCTATATGGATCGGAGGAGTAGATCTAGCGAACGCCGCGATTTCTTCCCTTAGAAGTCAATCCCCCTTGCCTGCCAAACAACTTGCAACCAACTATAGTCGAAATTTATGCTCACTTCTCTCTCTGATCAAAAAAAGAAGCCGTGCCCGTATCATTTGCTGTACGCAGTACAATCCATTTCCGAACAGCCCTCTAGCAGTCGAGTCGATCAGCCAATTTAATCGTATCATACAAGACTCAGCCCGTCGTTATGATGCCTCAGTAGCCCCTACTCATATGTGGTTTGAAGGAAAACAAGCCAATCTTATCTATGGATATCGTAACGGAAAAATTGAAGATGCGTTAAGTGGATCTCTGCCCATTCACCCAAATGATCGGGGGCATCGCCTGATTGCAACGGGATTGAGCCCGTATCTGATCCCCGGAAGGTAATGAGCCCCTGTCTCATCTCTACGCAAAAAGAACTCCCAGACCTCATGTGGTCTGGGTGTAGTAGCTATAGGATGTTCATATTGATATTAGAGGTTGGATATAAATGCCAAATAAATCACGCATCAAGTAAGAGATTATAAAAAAAGAGAGCTTTTAAAGCTCTCTATAGGCTGGTTGCATCTTCCCTTGAGTAGACTCATCCTCTTGGTACTCATAATATTGCGGCTGGACCGTCGAATAATTTTGTGTTTCCACGGGTACTGACGGCTGCTGATATGCCTCATCCACATACATGATTCTACGCTGAACCTGCATGAGCCCATTCACGACGCGAAGCGCGACCCAAAAAAGTACAAGGCCAACTCCTACGTACAACAGATATTGCTGATTATAGGTCCAATCTATATGAAAATAACTAAACAAGCTATTTTCTAAAATATCAAGCTGCATTTCATTCATCAAAATGATATGCACGACTGGAAGAGCAATCAATCCTAGTCCTAGCGAAATCACCGTTACCATAATAGTAAAGAATACAATGCCTGTTACAAATCTTAGTAATACGAGTAGCAGGTTTCGAATGAATAGCGCCCCGTCAAAACCTCTCATCATTCGCACCAACCAGTTCTGCCCAGCTTCAGACTGTCGATTGTAGGTAAACGAAACAGGAGGAGTAGGTAAACCTAAAATTTGTCTAATCATGCTTTGTTCAAAATTCACAATCCCATTCAACAGCTTAGCTACTCCAAAAAACAGCGGTATTCCGATAAATATTGGAGTTAAACCGATGGATAGTGCAAGTCCCGTTATCGCTACTGTAAAATAGATAATCCCTAATGGGAGGGATAACAATAAATAGAGGATCGTTGTATAGGTCTTTGGATTAAAAAGCACCCAACGCACCTTACCTGACTGCGCCATTGCTGTCCCATCTATTCCCTTCATATTCAAACACTCCTTTTGCTTCATAAGTCACGCTCTGAGTTTATAAATCCATTATATCCGCCTTATTTGCCTGACATAACCGTCTTAGGGGGTGACTGGACCTAGACTTTAGACTAGGACTGGTCCTGTTCATCTCGTCTCCACACAAAAAGAACACCCAGACCTCATGCGGTCTGGGTGTAGAGGCTATAGGGAATATCTCCATCTTACTTGCTTACGAAGCCATCCTCTGCCGACGATATTAGAGGTTGGATATAAACGCCGTGCTCTCTTCTCAGCCCCACAAAGTGAAGCCTAATCTTGCAGCAATTTCCGATTACTTTGCGGGGACCCCCCCATATTTTCGTTCCCTCCACGCGGACTGAACCCCTGACAGGGGCGATCCCTGTCTCGTCTCCACACAAAAAGAACACCCAGACCTCATGCGGTCTGGGTGTAGAGGCTATAGGGAATGTTCATATCTCCATCTTACTTGCTTACGAAGCCATCCTCCGCCGACGATATTAGAGGTTCGATATAAACGCCGTGCTCACTCACTTTGTTCCCTCCGCGCGGACTGAACCCCTGACAGGGGCGATCCCTATCTCGTCTCCACACAAAAGAACACCCAGACCTCATGCGGTCTGGGTGTTCAGGTTTTTGGTGGAGGCGAGGGGAATCGAACCCCTGTCCGAAGATAACGCAACATAAGCTTCTACGGGTGTAGTTACAGTTTTGATGTCACCCGAGTATCGCCCCGTAACCGGCTATACTTTGGGTCAGCCTGATTGTCTTCTTCAGCACACCCCAGGCGGAGATGTGACAGCGTATCCCACTAAAGTTGGGCCCCGTTCTCGGCACATGGGCGATGCAGAGGCGAAGCTCGCTAACAGGTTATTAAGCTGCTAATGCGAAGTTGTTTTGTTGTTTGCCGTTTAATAGGCTTTAGCGTTGATGAAGTGGTCGCGTCCCCACTACCCGCTACTCATGCCCGAACTATCCCCGTCGAATCCAAGAACGCCCCCATGAAAGGGAATGCGCCGATCGAACCAACTTATATTCGATCTGGACCAAGTGATAATTCCTTGAAGTCCACCGACTTCAAATCGAGCATGGTAGAAATGTTATCGTGAATATCCATGTCGGTCACTCACGATTACAATCTCATTATACGGCCTTGAACCCCCAAAAGTAAAGGAACACCAAAATGTTCATCATCTCCCTAGGTTTATCCAAGGCAAGTTTATCTAGCAACTTTCTGCTTTTCGCGTAGAATACGCTGAATATCGCGCTGCGCATCCCGCTTCGCCGCAGCTTCACGCTTGTCGTATTGTTTCTTCCCTCGACCGAGTCCGATTAACAGCTTCGCATAGCCGTTACGAACATAAATCTTAAGCGGAACAATCGTATAGCCTTCAGTCTTCGTCTGTCCGAGCAGCTTGTGGATCTGCACCTTGTGCAGCAGCAGCTTCCGCGCACGTGTCGGATCGCTTGGGTTAAATCGATTGCCTTGCTCGAACGGACTGATGTGCATATTGTGAATGAAGATTTCTCCATTCCGAATCGTCGCAAAGGCATCACCAATGTTCGCTCTGCCCATCCGCAATGATTTGATTTCCGTTCCGGTCAGCACCAGACCCGCTTCATACGTATCTTCAATAAAATAATCATGGGATGCCTTTTTATTCTGAGCAAGCACTTTGCCGTCTGCTTTTTTACCCATGATAACCACTCCTTCCGAGCGTCTAATCGCCCGATGCTATAGAGTTCTATTGTAACAAACCCCGCCGAACCAAATCAAGGAGAAAACAACTTCCCTCTTTTCGCTTCGAACTCCACCGCAAACGCTTCCTTTTTACCATCTGACGTAATATACTAGAAATAAATGGAAATGTCTACGAAGGAGGACTCCCGCCATGCAAGAGGAACATGAACCCTTGATGACAATACCGACTCCTGCTCCAAGCGACTTACTTTACGATAAACCCCGATCGCAATATCCGTACACTGAAGCTGACTTCGAGACGACGCATCAACTTGCCAATTACCGTGTAGATCTTCGCAACCCGAACAATATCCATCTTGACCGATTTATCGACGCCAAGGCCGTCTACGACTGGTCTCAGCTTCGCTGGAAGGACGTCGGGCGCCCTTTCCAAGTCAAGAATATGTCGGAAACCCGCCGCGATTGGGAACAGCAGCATGAACAAACCATGCCGGTCCGGACCTCCTGGCAGCTCTTTAACCAGTCCTTCCACACCTTGTTCGAGAAAAACGTCCCGCTAGAGCTGCAAGCTGCACGAGCATCCCTATGGAGATCACTCCGTCGGTTCCATCCAAGCGAAATTCGGGCCGCGCTCAGCGATCTCGTCCAGCTCAGCGTCTGGAACATCGCGCACCGCGTCACCGATGGTGTGTGGGACCCTCGAGGCAAACGCGCCCTCTTCCACGGCCTCGACGTTACGCGGCCGCGCATCCTCTTCCTAGGAGCAGCCGAAGGCTATGAAGCCATGCAGCTATACGCCATGTACCCTGAAGGAGAGGTCGTTCTCGTCGACTACGATGAATTCTGCCGTACGGACCGATTCGGAAATTTCCCGGCATCGTACCCCTTCTTGGGTGCACACCCCTCTACAGGCCATCCCAAGGTCTGGTACAAAGAACAGATGAATCTTCATTATCTTGTCGAAGACATCCGCAACTTATCCTTCGGCGCCGAGTTCGATATTGTGATCAGCGTAGGACTGCTGGAGCACTTCCCAGACGAGCACAAGCCCGAGGTGATGGACTGGCACCGCAAATTCTTGAAACCCGGCGGATACGCCATCCTCACGACACCGAAAAAGCACATCAAGACGCGCCTATTCTACACGGTCATGGAAGACATTATGAACCACACCTACCGCGAACTGATGGATATCCGCCAAATGGGGCTTTACGTCTATGAAAATGGCTTCGATATTCTACGGCACGGCACGATCAAAGTGCATAATGGCATCGTCGCCAAGGCCCGCTAATCAATCCAACGTCCAGACTTTGTCCAGAATACAACGAAGGAGCTGTGCATCCATCGCACAGCCCCTTTTTGTTGTTTATTTGCGTTTCTTCCGGACGAACGAAGCCGTACCATTCTTCGACTTCCCACGACGTTGCGATCCCCCTTGACCTTCGCCAACGAAAATACCACTCTCTGATGTATTCTTACGGGGTTTGCGACGTTCGTTAAATCCTGCCCCTGTATTGCTCGGTTCAGTCGTATATTCTGATGGTGTCGGCGATCCATAACCGCCCTTACCTGATCCGAAACTGAATTTCCCTTGCTCTGACGGTGGGTTCTTCGACTCACCAAGGTCGCCACGTGTACGATCCCGCGACTCGAACTTGCCGAACTTTCCACTCTTTTTCCCAGGACCATCTGGTTTGAACGGGCTAGATTTCCCGCCTCTGCTGGTTCCTGTCGCACCGCCACGAGATGAATTCGAACCCGATTTTCCGGCGCCCGAGCGCTCTGATTTGCCACCGCGATCTCCTTTGCCGCGTGAACCAAAGCCACCTTGCCCGAACCCTTTGCTCTTGTTCTTACCACCGCGGCCACCGCGTTCACCAAAGCCTCCGCCAATCAGATTCAACTGACCGCCGCGCGACTTCGTATCCAGCATCTCAAAATCGATCGTATGATCATCCATATTCACACGCGCAACACGGATCTTCACTTCATCGCCAATCCGGTACACCTTCGATGTCCGTTCACCGATTAACGCCATGTGCTGCTCATGGAAATGGTAATAATCATCCGTCATATCACTCAGACGAATTAAGCCCTCCACCGTATTGTCGAGCTCCACGAAAATACCAAAGCTCGTCACGCTGCTGACCATACCTTCGAATTCTTCTCCTACTTTATCGAGCATGAATTCGGCTTTCTTCAGCTGTTCGGTATCTCGTTCCGCATCTACCGCCACACGTTCACGCTCAGAGGATTGCTGCGCGATCTCCTTCATTCGAGAGGCAAGGTACTCATGACGCTGCTCTGTGAGCGATCCGCCATTCTCAGCCACCTCACGGATAATCCGATGGATCACTAAATCCGGATAACGGCGAATCGGCGAAGTGAAGTGCGAGTAGAATTCGGCCGCCAAGCCGAAGTGGCCCAAGCTCTCCGAATCGTATTTCGCCTGCTTCATCGAACGCAGCATCATCGTGCTAATGACCGTCTGCTCTTTGGTACCTTGAATCTGCTCTAGCAAGGTCTGAAGCGCACGAGGATGCACAGAATTGCCTTTCCCACGCACTGCATAACCAAAGTTCGCTGCGAACTGCATGAATGTCAGTAACTTCTCGGAATCCGGATCTTCGTGAATCCGATATAGGAATGGCACACGCAGCCAGTGGAAATGTTCTGCCACCGTCTCATTTGCCGCGAGCATGAACTCTTCGATAATCATCTCCGCAATGGAACGTTCCCGCTTAATAATATCGACGGGTTTGCCGTTCTCATCGACAATGACCTTCGACTCTTGGAAATCAAAATCGATCGCACCGCGGCGCATCCGATGTTTCCGCAGCCGTTCAGCTAACTCCCGCATCAGCTGGAAGTCCGGTACCAAATCCTGATAGCGCTCCATAAGCTCTGGATGGTCTTCGGGTTCTGTTAGAATTTTGCGGACATTCGTATACGTCATCCGCTCTTTCGTCTTAATGACGCTTGTGAAAATATCGTGGTTCACTACTTTCATATGCTCATCGAATTCCATCTCACAGGAAAGCGTTAAGCGGTCCACCTGCGGATTTAAGCTGCAAATTCCGTTCGATAGACGATGTGGCAGCATCGGAATCACCCGATCCACCAAATACACACTGCAACCACGTGCATACGCCTCTTGATCCAGCTTGGATCGTTCTGGTACATAGTAACCCACGTCCGCAATATGGACACCGAGTTTGTAATTCCCATTAGGCAGCCGTTCCACATTCACCGCATCGTCCAAATCCTTCGCGTCTTCTCCGTCAATCGTTACGATACGCTTATCCCGGAGATCTCGTCGACCTTGCTGAACAATCTCTTCTTCTGTGATCGAATCCGGCGCTGCAGCAGCCTCATCCATGACATCCTCTGGGAATGCCTCCGGCAATTGATGCTTACGAATAATCGAGAGAATATCGACGCCAGGGTCGTCTTTATGACCCAGGATCTCCACGACTTCCCCTTCTGCGGCCGCTCGGCCCTCAGGGTAATTCACGATCTTCGCAACGACCTTCTGGCCCGTCACCGCACCTTGGAATGCTTCCTGTGGTATGAAAATATCACGATTAATCCGCTTATCATCAGGGATGACAAATCCATACGTCTCATGATTCTGGAACGTTCCCACGACTTGCGTCACTGCACGACTAACGATACGCGCGACTTCACCTTCTAATTTCCCACCGGCCGCTCCTTTGGTCGTCACACGTACAAGGACAATATCCCCGTTCATTGCACTCTTCAGATCGTTCGCATGAATGTATACATCCGGGTGGTCCTTATCTTCGGGAATCAAAAATGCAAATCCCTTGGCATGAGCCTGCAATCGGCCACGCAGCAGATTCATTCGCTCTGGAATCCCATATCGTTCCGAACGTGTGCGAATGATCTTGCCTTCCTGCTCCATCTGGATCAGCAGCTTCAGAAATGCCTTGAATTCCTGTGCATCCTCGATCGCAAAATGCTGCTCCATCTCTTGATACGTCATCGGCTTATATGCCGTTTCTCGCATAAAATCTAATACCTCTTGTTCTGTTAACAAGAAATCACCTCAAATCAATCCCATCGATTCGTGTTGCTATGTATATATACTCAGTATACACGAAATGTCGCTTGGACATCCGTAATCCTAAAAAAGAACCTTTTACCCTTATAAAATAAAAAAAAAGCAGGAGAAGTCATCTCCCGCTTGTTATCCATCTTCAATTAAGCTTTAACCAAATAAGCAACGACCATTGCAAGTACGAAGAATCCTACTGCAAGTCCGATCGTCAAGCGCTGCAAGAACAAGTCCAAACCGCGTGCTTTTTGTTTACCAAAAAGATGTTCCGCTCCACCGGAGATGGCACCCGATAGCCCCGCGCTCTTCCCTTTCTGTAGAAGCACGACAGCAATCAAGCCTAACGAAAAAATGACGAGTAAAATAGTGAACAAAGTTTCCATAGTTCCACCTCCTGTAAGAATAGCTTCACATCAAAATGATAAGTTATGTGTAAAACTGTAGTTACATCAATAAAAAACAGTATTCTTATTGTATCATTAACACATTTGAATTACAAGGTCAATCCCAGTCATTCCCTTCACTTCATCCAGCCGCGATGAAATAAAAAGGACCAACCCGTTGAACGGGTCAGCCCTTAATGGAAAATTAATTATTTTTTCAAGTTGTAGAATGCTTTCAAACCGCCGTATTGAGCCAAATCAGCCAATTCGTCTTCAATGCGAAGCAATTGGTTGTATTTTGCAACACGGTCTGTACGGGAAGGAGCACCTGTTTTGATCTGACCAGCATTTGTCGCAACAGCGATGTCTGCGATTGTGCTATCTTCGGATTCACCTGAACGGTGGGAGATAACTGCTGTGTAACCAGCGCGTTTCGCCATTTCGATTGCATCGAAAGTTTCAGTCAATGTACCGATTTGGTTCACTTTTACCAAGATGGAGTTACCGATTCCTTTTTCGATACCTGTTGCAAGACGCTCTGTATTCGTAACGAACAAGTCGTCACCAACCAATTGAACTTTCTTGCCAAGTTTCTCCGTAAGCAATTTCCAACCTTCCCAGTCGTCTTCGGACATACCGTCTTCGATTGTGATGATTGGGTACTTCTCAACCCAAGAAGCAAGAAGGTCAACATACTCAGCAGATGTGTAGGATTTGCCTTCACCAGCAAGTGTGTATTTACCGTCTTTGTAGAACTCCGTGGAAGCAACGTCCATACCAAGGAATACGTCTACGCCTGGTTTGTAACCCGCTTTTTCGATTGCTTCGATGATTGTAGTGATTGCTTCTTCGTTCGAAGACAAGTTCGGTGCGAAACCACCCTCGTCACCTACAGCTGTGTTAAGGCCTTTTGCTTGCAATACACCTTTCAAGCTGTGGAAGATTTCAGCACCTGTGCGAAGCGCTTCTTTGAAGCTAGGAGCGCCTACAGGAAGAACCATGAACTCTTGCACGTCGATGTTGTTGTCGGCATGCTCACCACCGTTGATGATATTCATCATTGGTACTGGAAGCGTCTTAGCGTTGAATCCGCCAAGGTATACATAAAGAGGAATGTCCAGAGCTTCTGCAGCTGCGCGAGCTACAGCCATGGATACCGCTAGAATTGCGTTTGCACCCAATTTACCTTTGTTTTTTGTTCCGTCCAATTGGATCATCGCTTTGTCGATACCCACTTGGTCAAGTGCGTCCATACCGATGATTTCTGGAGCGATTGTTTCGTTTACGTTCTCAACAGCTTTCAGAACACCTTTACCAAGGTAACGGGATTTGTCGCCATCGCGAAGCTCAACAGCTTCGTGCGCACCTGTGGATGCACCAGATGGTACGATTGCGCGGCCTTTTGCGCCGGATTCAAGGTAAACTTCTACTTCTACAGTTGGGTTACCACGGGAGTCCAAGACTTCGCGTGCGTATACATCAGAAATAATTGTCATGTTAAGTAACACTCCTTTTAGATGTTGTCAGTAATAATTACTTGTTAATCACTGTTGTACCGGTCATTTCTTCCGGCTTGTTCAATTGCATCAGGTCGAGAATCGTCGGAGCCACGTCCGCCAAAATTCCGCCCTCTCTTAGGGTAACATCTTTCTTAGTCACGATACAAGGAACCGGGTTCGTCGTGTGCGCTGTGTGTGGACGGCCGTTCTCGTCGATCTCCACTTCCGCATTACCATGGTCAGCGATGATGATCGCTACGCCGCCTTTGGCGATAACGGCATCAACAACTTTACCAAGGCACTCGTCCGTTGCTTCAACCGCTCTGATCGTCGGCTCAAGCATACCGGAGTGACCTACCATATCCGGGTTCGCGAAGTTCAAGATAATGCAATCTTGACGCTCAGCTTCGATCTCTGCCACCGCTGCTGCCGCAACTTCTGCTGCGCTCATCTCAGGCTGCAAATCATACGTTGCAACTTTCGGTGAAGGGATCAGGATACGTGTCTCGCCTTCTAATTCCTTGTCACGTCCGCCACTGAAGAAGAACGTCACATGCGGATATTTCTCGGTCTCCGCAATACGAAGCTGTTTCTTGTTGTTCTGCACGAGCACTTCACCAAGCGTATTGTCCAGGTTCTTCGGCGAGTAAGCTACGAATCCGTCCACGCTCTCGCTGAACAATGTAAGACATACATAGTGAAGGTTCTTCGGTGCTTTGTCGCCGCGGTCGAATCCGCGGAAATCTTCGTTCGTGAAGACTTGCGACAATTGGATCGCACGGTCCGGACGGAAGTTCAAGAAGATAACCGAATCTTCAGACTCCATCAAACCTACAGGCTGTTCGTTCTCATCCACGATCACTGTCGGCATAACGAACTCATCGAATACCGATTTCTCATAGGATTCCACGATCGCCTTGAGCGGATCTTGGTATTTAGGGCCTTCGCCGTATACCATCGCACGGTAGGATTTCTCCGTACGCTCCCAACGCTTGTCACGGTCCATCGCATAGTAACGGCCTTGTACCGTTGCGATTGTACCTACGCCAAGCTCCCCAATTTTCGCGATCAATTGCTCCATATACCCTTTTGCGCTATCTGGCGATACGTCGCGTCCATCGAGGAATGCATGGATGAATACGTTGTTGAACTCTTCTTTTTTGCATAGCTCGAGCATTGCGAACAAGTGGCTGATGTGACTGTGTACGCCGCCATCGGACAACAAGCCGTAGAGGTGCAATTTTTTATCGTTATTTTTCGCATGACGAACGGCGCCAACTAGCGTCTCGTTGTCGAAAAATTCTCCATCGCGAATGGACTTCGAAATACGAGTCAAGTCTTGATATACGATACGGCCTGCACCGATATTCAAGTGACCTACTTCCGAGTTCCCCATTTGACCTTCAGGAAGCCCTACCGCTTCACCACAAGCCGTTAGCGTTGTGTGCGGGTAAGTCGACCAGTAACGGTCAAAGTTCGGTTTGTTCGCTTGCGCAACGGCGTTGCCTACCAAGTTGTCGCTCAAGCCGAAACCGTCGAGGATGATGAGTGCTACCGGTTTAGGTGCTGTCATTTACTTCGCCCCCTCAACCAATGCAATGTAGGAAGCTGGTTGCAAGCTTGCGCCACCGACCAAAGCGCCATCGATATCGCTTTGTCCCATGTACTCTTGTACATTTTCCGGTTTCACGCTGCCGCCGTATTGAATGCGAACTGCATTCGCTACTTGCTCTCCATACAAACCTTTCACAAGTTCACGAATGTAGCTGATGACTTCATTCGCATCTGCTGCTGTCGAAGATTTGCCTGTTCCAATCGCCCAGATTGGCTCATAAGCAATAACAACCTTCGCTGCTTGCTCTGCATTCAAACCTTGGAAAGCCGCTTCAGTTTGCACTTTACAAACGTCTTTCGTCTGACCAGCTTCACGCTCTTCAAGCTTCTCGCCCACGCACACGATTGGTGTTAAGCCGTGTTTGAATGCTGCGTGCATTTTTTTGTTCACGATCTCGTCTGTCTCTGCGAAGTAAGCGCGACGCTCGGAGTGACCTAGAATCACGTACTCTACGCCAAGATCTTTCAGCATGATGCCGCTGATTTCGCCTGTAAATGCGCCGTTATCTTCAAAGTGCATGTTTTGTGCACCAATTTTGATGGAAGTGCCTTTTACTGCCTCAACAAGTGCCGGCAAGTTCGTGAATGGTGCGCAGATGACGCTCTCTACACCAGCAACTTCTGCTTTCCCTTTCACATCTTGAACGAAAGCTGTGGACTCACTTACAGTTTTGAACATTTTCCAGTTCCCTGCAATGATTGGAGTTCTACTCATGTTTTCACGTCCTTCTATTTTCCCCTAGCTTAGGAGTACTGATCTTATTTATCGTTAAGAGCTTCAACGCCTGGAAGTTTCTTACCTTCCATGAACTCAAGAGATGCGCCGCCGCCTGTCGAGATGTGGTCCATTTTGTCTGCTAAATGGAATTTCTCAGCTGCAGCTGCAGAGTCCCCACCGCCAATGACAGTGTAACCCGCTGTTTCTGCACAAGCTTGTGCTACAGCACGTGTACCGTGGGAGAATGGTTCGATTTCGAATACGCCCATTGGTCCGTTCCATACGACAAGTTTGGAGTTCTTGATCACGTCTGCATACATTTCACGTGTCTTCGGTCCGATGTCAATGCCTTCCCAGTCAGCCGGGATGCCGTCGATATCAACGATTTTCGTATTTGCGTTTGCACTGAAATCATCACTAACCACGATATCAACTGGAAGCAAGAAGTTCTTGCCAAGCTCTTTCGCTTTTGCGATGAACCCAAGTGCTGTTTCCAATTTCTCGTTATCGCACAGCGATTGTCCGATTTCATGGCCTTGTGCTTTGAAGAATGTGTAAGCTAGTCCGCCACCGATCAATACGTTGTCTGCAATTTCGAGCATTTTGTTGATAACATCGATTTTGTCTTTTACTTTGGATCCACCGATGATTGCTGTGAAAGGACGCTCCGGGTTCAGCAATGCTTTACCAAGCACGTTCAATTCTTTCTCCATCAGAAGTCCGGAAACCGCTGGCAGGTATTCTGCAATGCCTGCTGTCGATGCATGTGCACGGTGAGCAGCGCCGAAAGCGTCGTTCACGAACAAGTCAGCAAGGGATGCGAATTCTTTTGCGAGTTCTGGATCGTTCTTCTCTTCACCAGCGTAGAAACGAACGTTCTCAAGAAGCAATACATCGCCATCTTTCAATTCAGCGATTTGTGCTTTGACAGCATCCCCGATCGCTTCGTCTGCTTTTACTACCGGTTTGCCTAGCAATTCGCTAAGACGAACTGCAGCTGGCGTTAGACGCATCGAATCCACGAACTGACCTTTTGGACGGCCCATGTGGCTTGCTAGAATAACTTTTGCACCGTTCTCGATCAAATACTTAATCGTTGGAAGGGTTTCGCGAATACGAGTATCATCAGTAATCTTTCCATCTTCCAAAGGCACGTTGAAATCAACACGGACAAATACGCGTTTACCAGTTACTTCTACATCACGTACACTCTTTTTGTTCATCGTTGGTTCCTCCAAACACATAGTTAGTTAAAGAGCGGAAACAATTATAAACTGTTTCCGCTCTACAATCATGCTACAACCGCTATTACTTCGTAGCTAGTTTAGCGAAATATTCCAACGTACGGATCAATTGTGCAGTGTAGGACATTTCATTGTCGTACCAAGCTACTGTTTTAACCAATTGCTTGTCGCCAACTGTCAATACTTTTGTTTGTGTTGCGTCGAACAAGGAACCGAAAGTCATACCTTTGATATCGGAAGATACGATTTCGTCTTCAGTGTAGCCATAAGTTTGTGGGTCTGCAGCAGCTTTCATTGCAGCGTTGATCTCGTCAGCTGTTACTTTTTTGTCAAGTACAGTTACAAGCTCAGTCAAGGAACCAGTTGCAACTGGAACACGTTGTGCTGCACCGTCAAGTTTGCCTTGAAGTTCAGGGATTACAAGACCGATTGCTTTTGCTGCGCCTGTTGTGTTAGGGATGATGTTCTCAGCAGCTGCACGAGCACGACGGAAGTCGCCTTTTGCATGCGGAGCATCAAGTGTATTTTGGTCGCCTGTGTAAGCGTGGATTGTTGTCATAAGACCTTCAACGATACCGAATTTGTCTTGCAATACTTTTGCCATTGGAGCTAGGCAGTTTGTTGTGCAAGATGCGCCAGAGATAACTGTCTCAGTACCATCAAGGATTTCATGGTTAACGTTGAATACGACAGTTTTCATGTCGCCAGTCGCTGGAGCGGAGATAACAACTTTTTTCGCGCCTGCTTTGATGTGTTTCTCAGCAGCTTCTTTTGTTGTGAAGAATCCAGTACATTCAAGAACGATGTCTACGCCAAGCTCGCCCCATGGCAATTCTTCTGGGTTACGGTTTGCAAGAACTTTAACGTCTTTGCCGTTTACTTTGAAGAATCCGTCATGTACTTCAACGTCTCCTTGGAATTGACCTTGAGTTGTATCATATTTCAGCAAATGAGCTAACATTTTAGCGTCTGTTAAGTCATTGATTGCTACTACCTCGATACCTTCTACTGCTTGAATACGGCGGAAAGCAAGGCGTCCAATACGTCCAAAACCATTAATACCAACTTTAACCATTGATGATTCCTCCTAAATTTTAATTTATATATACTCAAGACAAACCTGAGGGCTCGTCAAGACAACAACATCATTAACCTGCTTCTTGTTCTTCTTCATCCATTAATCGAATGATTTCAAGTGCTGCACCTTCGTCGATAATAAGCACATTCTCTTGCCCGAACTTCAGGACGGAATGAATGGCTTCACCCTTGCTGGCACCGCCGGCAATCGCAATCACGACTTCCATTTCTTGAATCTCTTCGAGTCGAAGACCCAAGGACACCATCTTGTGAACCACGTTTCCTTGCCGATCAAAATAGTACCCGTACGCTTCCGCTAGAGCACCCTCCTGCCTCAACGCATCCACCGTCTGTTGATCAACGCGTCTTCGTTTGGCCATCACAAAGGCATCTCCAATCCCATGTACGACAATGCGAGATTTGCGAATGAATTCCACAATCTCTAGAATATTCGGCTCTTGCATCAAGGACTGGTAAGCTTCTTCGCTGAGTAGATCTGGGACATGCAGTAGACGGTATTGCGCGCCTACGCGTTGTGCCATTTTCGATGCGATGGTGTTCGCTTGATAATCAAGACTCTCACCTAACCCGCCACGAGCCGGCACGAACCAATTGGATTTCATCGGCGTCGTTGACGTCATCTGTTCTGCCATCTGAGCCAGTGTGGAACCGCCAGTGAGAGCAACAACATCATCTTTGCCCATCACTTTACGAAGCACTTTACATGCTGCAAGACCAAGATCTCGCTTCGTAAGCGGCGAACGATCCGAATCGCCCGGGACAATCAGCACTTGCTGAAGTCCGAAAGACTTGCGAATTCGCTCCTCCATATTCGTTAGACCGAACAGTTCTTTCACAATGGATTCTAAGTCCTCTAGCAGCTTCTCTCCGGCTGAACTTAGGCGCATCCCTGCGCTCTCAATTTCAATGAGTCCTTGTGTCTTTAGTAAGTCTGTCTCTGCACGCAGTACCCGCTCGGTCATCTCCAAGGAAGTCGCCAGCGTTCTGCGCCCGACTAACTCAGACAGCTTGATTTGATGAAGGATTTCATATCTCTTTTTTAGTATTTCCATGAGATCAGGCAGAAGTTGCTTTTCTATCTCTAATATTTTCCGCATTTCTTTCCACTCCTGCAACTTAGTTGGCCCGAAAATGTCCCACGGAAACCTTTTTAGTCCCACCCCTAGTTTAACCCTTTCGAGAGCAGTTTGCAAGTGTACCGCATGTATAATTCTCATGTTTACAGAAACTTATACATTAATGGGCGGCCTTTTTTAGAAAATATAAGAGTTTATTAGGCTACCGATCAGCGGTTCTTATGTTTCTTCTAACGATAATCAGTTAGGGACTTGCAATTCTATGATTAATAGCATATAATTCTCTTTGCTATCCTTTTTGCGCCCGTGGTCCAATGGATATGACGTAGGCCTCCGGAGCCTGAGATCTAGGTTCGATTCCTAGCGGGCGCGCCAACCATACAACAGACAGAATCAGCTTCGGCTGATTTTTTTGTATCATTAGTTTGACTATCTTTGACTTTTGATTGAATTTGGAGTATGATTTGATGGAAAGCTAGTCGATGTGAGTAGAGGAGGATTTTCTGTGAGTTACATTCCTATGGTCGTGGAACAGACGAACCGCGGCGAACGTTCATATGACATTTATTCAAGGCTGTTGAAGGATCGTATCATTTTCTTGGGCACACCCGTCAATGACGTGGTAGCGAATTCGATCATCGCACAAATGCTATTCCTTGCAGCAGAAGATCCAGATAAGGACATCTCGCTGTATATCAATAGCCCGGGCGGATCGATTACGGCAGGTATGGCGATTTACGATACAATGCAATTCATTAAACCCGATGTATCGACGATTTGCGTCGGTATGGCGGCTTCGATGGGCGCTTTCTTGCTGACAGCTGGAGCGAAGGGCAAGCGCTTTGCGCTTCCGAACAGTGAAGTGATGATTCACCAACCGTTAGGCGGAGCTGAAGGGCAAGCGAGTGATATTGAGATTCGCGCGAAACGTATTATCAAAATGCGCGACAATCTGAACAAGATTCTCTCGGATCGCAGCGGTCAGCCGCTCGAGCGTATCGAGAAGGACACAGACCGCGACTACTTCATGAGTGCATTTGAAGCAGCGGAGTACGGATTGGTCGATAAAGTGCTCGAGAAGCTATAAGCAATTAGAACAAAGAACCCCCATGCAGCGATCTGCATGGGGGTTTGTCATATATCCAACTATCGTGCGCGGGTAGGCTCTAGAAAGGCAGCTTACCATCCAGAGTCGACGATATCGAACGGAATGGAATGTAGAATTCTGGGAATCCCGCAGCGTAAGGCGTATATTCATACACCCCGAAATAAATGACAACGCCCTCGTCTTTCACATAGAATGCCGTATCCTCGTTAATGCTCTGGAATTTCGCATCGTACATCAGCATCGGTGCAATGTCTTTTTTGATCTTCTCATTAATGACTTGCTTATAATCCGGTACAAGCTTGAACAGATCGTCCAGTGTGTAGACTGTGCCTGTATCGATATTGATGGTATAAGACCACTGCTCTGGCATACCATGTGCTCCGCCTGTGTATTCATTACTCGAGAACAAGAGGCTGATCACTTGATTCGAATTATACTTGATGTCGTAATTCGACGTATATTCATATTTGAATCCAAGCTCCTCATAGGCGCCTTTTGAGTTCTCTTTGGCTGTATCAACATATTTCTTGGCTTCCGCAGCAAATAATGTGTTGATCTTTTCCTGCACTTCGGCATTTTTGAGTCCGCTGACTTGCGGATATTGCACATTGATGATGGCGTCCTTCGTGTTCTCATCAATTTTCTTCGAGGACCAGATCATGTCGTTCTCTTGAATTTTCACCAAATGAACAGATTTCGTCTTCGAATCCCACACGGATTGGTAGCCGAAATTATCTGTCAGAAGACTTAGCGCCACATAGTTGTTGCCATTCACAAGAACTCGACCATACGCATCCCATAGTTCGTGGCCGTTTACGACCGAATTAACGGCGTATTGTCCCACTTGAATAACGACGTCTTTACCCTTCGCTTTGACATGCATGACTTTCTTCTTCGCATCATAAGCCCCATCCAGTTTCAGATCCTTCGTAAGGATGTTGAGCGGAATATATGTACTTCCATCATGTACAATTCCTTTGCTAAGCAGCGGTGCTCCATCCAACGTTATCTGAATGTTTGGCGTTACCACGGATTGCACCGACGCAGCAGCCGATGCATGGGATGTTTGATTTAGAAATACGAGGCACAGAGCAACAAGCGTAATCGTTCGCAATACGTTTTTCATGGGTGAACGCCTCCTCATTGATAGCTAAATCTTATTGATTCATGGATTCGTATGAATCTTATTCGCGTCCGCTCTTGATTTCAGTCCAATAGCGGTCATACGTTTGTAATGTTTTGCTTACATCCATTAACCATTCCGTACGTGCAAATTCTTCGTCACTTAGGTTGATCATCTTGTTCGCTTGGTATTCTGGGCTATGGAACGGTTTCGCTTTTTCATTCGGATCACTGTATCCAATGGATTCATAGTTCTTCGCACTCACTTCAGGATCGAGCATGAAGTTAATGAATTTCTCTGCTAAATCCTTGTGCTGCGCACCTTTTGGAATCGCATAGTTGTCAGAGAAGATCGTGCTGCCTTCCTTCGGAATCACATAAGCGATATCCGGGTTCTGAGCAGCAATATACGCTGCATCGCCGGACCATACCGTGCCGATCCAACCTTCTTCCGCGATTAGCTTCTGCTTAATATTGTCCGTATCAAACGCCAAGACGCTTGGAAGCAGTTGTTTAATATCATCTACAGACTTCTTGATCTCATTCTCATTAGTCGAACTGTTCGAGAATCCGTTCTTCTTGAGACCCATGCCAATCACTTCGCGCATATCATCGAGCAGTAATACTTTATCTTTAAATTCTGGCTTCCAAAGGTCGGACCAGCTTGTAATCTCGCCCTTCACATACTTTTTGTTGTATGCGATCCCTGTAACACCTGATGTATAGACGATGGAATATTTATTATCTTTGTCGTACGGAAGATTCTTGAAATGGCTCGAAATATTGTTCCAATTCGGAATATTGTCTTTATTGAGCGGCTCGAGCAAATCCTGCTGAATCATCGTCGCAACCATATAATCCGAAGGCTGAATCACATCATACTTCGATCCGCCGGCCTTCAATTTCGCGAGCAAATCCTCATTATTCGCGAAGACGGCATAATTGACGGTTACGTCGTATTTCTGCTCGAATTCCTTAATGACATCCGGATCGAAATTATCAGCCCAGCTATATAAGTTGAGTGTCTCCTTCTGAGAACACCCCGCTGTCACGACAAGCGTCGCAATCATTGCGCCAGCGAGAACCGTGCTCGCGAACCATTTCATTTTTTTCAATCGTATTACCCCTTTCTGCCTTGAAGAATCATAGGAATTATTATGAGAAAACCTCTATTACTTGCTGATGTGGTTAAAAAGGAAGCGTCGAAGCCTTTTTGCCACGATTCCCTTTATTTTGCAACCATTGCGCAATTAGAATTAATCCAACGCTAACAATAATCATAATGGTACATAATGCGTTAATTTCCGGGGAAATTCCGCGTTTGACGAGCCCATAAATATAGATCGGCAATGTCGTCGAGTTCGGGCCTGCTACGAAGAAGCTGATCATAAAATCATCAATCGACAACGTAAACGCCATAATCGCACCCGCAAGTACGCCTGGCCAGATCGCAGGCAATGTAATGTAACGAAATGTCTGCCATGGTGAAGCGCCCAAATCTTGCGCAGCCTCTTCTAATTGTTTGCCCATTCCTGAAATTCTCGATGCAACAATCACATACACATACGAAATGCTGAATGTCACATGCGCAATAATAATCGTCCATTTCCCAAGCGGGAAGTTGAATTGGCTGAAGAGCAAGAGCAGCGATAGACCCATAATAATATCCGGTACAACAATCGGTAAATAGAGCATCCCGAGTACCGTCTTGCTCTTACGTACCGCATTGCGAAGCGCAAGAGCCGCTACCGTACCAAGTACCGTCGCAATCACCGTCGATGTGAAAGCAATCGTCAAGCTGTTCATTAACGCATCCATAACGTTTCGATTTTGAAATAACGAACCATACCATTTGAACGTAAAGCCTTCCCATGTACTGTTAATTCGCGAGTTGTTGAAGGAGAAGATCAGAATCATGAGCACGGGCAAATAGATGAACGCCATCACCAGATAAGCGTGGATCGATAGGAATGGATTTGTCTTCTGCTTCATGCTCGTCCCTCCTTCGATCGTTCATGGCGTGAGCGGAGTGCCATATTGAATAAATAGATCAGCACCAAGGATGTGATCGCGAAAATAACCGATAATGCTGCACCGAACGGCCAATCCCTCGCCCCGAGGAACTGGGTCTGAATAATATTGCTTAACATCGTCGATTTGGAACCGCCGAGGATATCTGTAACCACATACATCCCCGCAGTAGACACGAATACAAGCACCGAACCGGTCATCATGCCGGATTTGGTCTGTGGTAATGTAATATGCAAGAAGGCTCGCCACCTCGAAGCACCAAGATCACTAGCCGCCTCCAGCAGCTTGCGATCCATTTGCTCAAGCGATACATAGATCGGCAGCACCATGTACGGAATGAACGTATAGACCATCCCGAGCAGCACGGCGCCTTTTGTATAGAGCATCTTCAAAGGTTCATCAATAACACCGATATCCATTAAGAAAGAATTGACAACACCCTGAGAACGCAGCAATAGGACCCATGCATAGGTCCGAATCAGAAAATTTATCCAGAATGGCACTGTAATGAACAACAGCCATATTTTTTGCCTTGTCGGTCCTGCATTTGCAATGTAGTATGCAAGCGGATAGCTAATCAAGACGCAAATCAATGTCGTAAGAACTGATAACGAGATGGTATCCCAGTAGATACCCATATACAGGGAGTCGAAAAACCTTGCATAATTATCCAAGCTGAATTGAATCACTAAATTCCCAAATTCATCGCGTCCGAGAAAAGAAATGACGACCACAATCGCCATCGGCAAAATCAAAAACAAACTTAGCCAAAGGACTATCGGGGAGATCAACCATTTCGTATTTTTCATAACCCGATATTCACCTCATCCGCATCAAGCCAATCCACGCCGATATGCTGGCCAATTTGCCATTCATCTTCGTCCGTGAAATCAAGACAGATCGATACGGTCGTCTGTTCATCATCCAGATGAACGATCAATTTGTGTACATTGCCTAAGTATACAATATCTTGAATAATGCCTTTACGTTTGGATGTCTGCTCCAAATCCTGAACTGCCTTTAACTTCTCAGGACGAATCGCGAACATCCGATCTGCTTCATGGAAGACATTGTTCTCTCCAATAAAGGTCGCAGCGAATAACGTCTTCGGGCGGTTATAGATTTCCTTCGGTGAGCCGATCTGCTCAATCTTACCGTTATTCATAATGACGATGCGGTCACTCATCATCATCGCTTCTTCTTGATCATGCGTTACATAGACGAACGTAATCCCAAGGCTGCGCTGCAATTGCTTCAGCTCAGCTTGTAAGTTCTTACGTAATTGTAAGTCCAGTGCGCCAAGCGGCTCGTCCAGCAAAAGAACACGAGGTTTGTTCGCAATCGCGCGCGCAATCGCAACCCGCTGTTGTTGACCACCGGACAATTGATGCGGATAACGCTTCGCAAGGGGAGTCAACTGTGTTAATCGAATCGCTTCAGCAATCCGTTCCTTCTGTTCGGCAGCATCAATCTTCTTCATTTTGAGACCAAATTGAATGTTCTGCTCAACCGTCATATGCGGGAACAAGGCATAGTGCTGAAACACGAGGTTCAAATCCCGCTTATTGGGCGGCAGCTCTGTTACATCCTTGCCATCGAGAAAAATTTCACCTACTGTGGGTTGCTCGAACCCTGCGATCATCCGTAAAATCGTCGTCTTTCCGCATCCGCTCGGCCCGAGCAGTGTCAAAAATTCGCCCTCGCCAATGGTGAGGGATAGAGGGTGTACGACGGTCTGTCCGGCGAAGTGTTTTTCTATATTCGTGAGTTGTATCATCGGCATCAACCCCTTACTCTTATATTTCAAAATAACCCCACAAAGTGATGTGTGGCCTTGTTAGCGATTCAGGTACTTTGCGGGGACCCCGAGACACTGTATTTCAAGAAAAAGAAAGCCATATCCATTGGTATGGCTTTCATCGACAAGTCCTTGTTTACAAAGCATCTTCACTATACCTTGTTTTGTCCGATGATACAACTATTTTCTCGTTAATTCGCTAATAAATACATGAAACTTTCTTATTTTATTTCATAGACGACAGTAACATTGGATTTAATGGAAATTTGACCCGATTGGATCGATGTATCCGCTGCGGCGGACTCCATTTTTGCTGTGGCATAGACTTGATTCGTGAAGATTGGATAGACATCTGCACTAGACTCCGACACCGTGATCACCGAGACAATCTGCTGCTTCGCTGCGGATGCAATGGCTTTCGCTTTGACTTCGGCATTCTTCATCGCTTTCTCTAACACTTGTGTCTCATACATTTCCGGATGCTCCGTATCAAAGCGTACACCTTGAACCTGATTCACGCCTGCTTCCGATGCTGCATCCATCAGATCGCCGAGCCCATCCAGATCACGATAAGTAACTTGCACTGTATGCGTCGTGGAGTAGCCCGTTAACTTCGGCCCTGTCTTCTCATTATAGCTATACTCTGGATTCACATAGAATCCAACCGTCTGTACATCTTCTGTTTTGACCTTGGAATTGGTAAGTGCTTGTTTCAATTTGGCGAACTTCGCTGCGTTAGCTTTTTGAGATTCCTTCGCTGTTGCCGCCTTGGTCTCGATTCCGAACGTTACATACGCCACATCCGGCGTTACAGTAATTTCACCCTTACCCGTAACATTGATTGTGTGGACGACACTTTGGCTCTGAGCTGCCGGCGCTTCAGCCGCATACGTGTTCGATACCGGAGCCGCCCATGCGAATGCGACGAGCAGCGCAGTTGCTGCGATTAACCCTAATTTTTTGGCTCTATTGATCGTTTTAACATCCTGTTTCATGTAAAAAGCCTCCCTATTATTATTCTTCACTTGGTTCTACCTACATAGACGGTGCAATTTACCAAATGTTACAGCGAAAATAATAAATTCCCGGGCAAGCTTCATATATATTTTGTGGCAGTTCCCTGATACAACAAAAAGCCCCTGTTTCCAGGGGCCTTTGTATGTACATCATTCATTATTGATTTTCAAGTTCTTCCTTACTAACCAATTGAACCAATGCAGAAATAGCTTGCTCAGCGTCCGAACCTTCCGCACTTATATATATTTCAGTTCCCGAGCTGATCGCCAAGCTCATTATTCCCATGATACTTTTCGCATTAACTTTCTTCTCGTCTTTCTCCACGAAAATCTCTGACGAATATTTATTCGCTTCTTGAACGAACAACGCTGCCGGTCTAGCATGGAGACCCGTTTTTAACCGCACAACTACCGGGTGCTTTGTCATGGAAAAATTACCCCCTATTACTTATTCGATCTGGCGATTATCCTAATAAATTATTAGTCTTTTACAACATTATACCATTATAACATGAACAGCACTAGGAAAAAAAGTTTTACCCATTCCTAATTTTTTCCGCCAATTCGTCGATCTTACGCAGTCTGTGGTTCACCCCAGACTTGCTCACCGACCCCTTCAGCAGTTCGCCGACTTCTTTCAAGTTAATATCCGGATGAGCCAGACGCACCTCCGCCACTTCCCGAAGTTTGTCCGGAAGACTCTCAAGACCCACTTCTTTTTGGAGCAGCTTAATGTTGTCGATCTGACGCACCGCGGCACCGATGGTTTTGTTCAGATTCGCTGTCTCACAGTTCACGATCCGATTCACCGAGTTACGCATATCGCGCATAATGCGCACATCCTCGAACTTGAAGAGTGCTTGATGCGCGCCAATCATGCTGAGCAAATCAATAATCTTCTCGCCTTCTTTGATGTAGAAAATAAAGCCCTTCTTCCGCTCGATGCAACGAGCATTCAGACCGAACTCATTCGCAAGATCAACGAGCGCTTGACAATGCTCTTCATACATCGAAGCAATTTCAAGATGATAAGACGAACCTTCTGGGTTATTCACCGAGCCCCCCGCCATGAAGGCACCGCGCAAATAAGCCCGCTTACAACAGTTATTTGCAATAATCTGCTTATCAATACCGTCCGTAAAAATGAATCCTTCAGAAACAATATGCAAGTCTTTCAATATTTCCTGAACCTGCGTTGGAATTCGTACGATATAGACGTTATTTTTCTTTAATCGCATTTTTTTCCGGACGAGCAGCTCCGTGTGCACGTCATAGTATTTCTTAATTAAAGAATAAATACGTCTTGCGATCGCCGCATTCTCCGTAGATATATCTAGAATGACCTTACGATTCGATAATTGCACGGAACCGTTCATTCGCAGAAGTGCTGACAACTCCGCTCGCTCGCAGCACGTATCCGCTTCAACCTGGGTTAATTCTTTTTTGGTCTGTGCCGCAAAAGACAAGCGACTCACCTCTTTCGTAACATCCAATTTTTGACGAGCTGATAAATATGATGACTTAGTTTATCCGCATCATGGCGCAAATACGTCCGGAATAGTACAAGTCGATCAGCGATGACCTTGTAGCCCCGGTTCGTCACAGCTTCCAAATCCAAATGAACCGCTGTGGCGCCTTTCTCCGCGTATTTATCTTGAACCTGTGCCGGAATCTCACCGTCGTTCACAATGACATAATCGAAGATATGATGCCCAATATGGTCATACACCGCATCCAAGTGATCGCTTACGGTATAGTTATCCGTCTCTCCTGGCTGCGTCATGACGTTGCAGACGAAAATTTTGACTGCACAGGAATCGACAACCGCTTGGGCTAGTTCAGGCACGAGTAAATTCGGTATGATGCTCGTATAGAGACTGCCTGGTCCGATCAGAATCGCATCCGCTTGTCGCAGCGCCTCGACGGCTTCTGCAAGTGGCTGCACATTCGACGGTTCCAAGAAGACGCGTTTGATCCTTTTCCCAGCTGTCGGAATGGTCGATTCCCCCGTCACAACGGTACCGTCTTCCATCTCCGCATGTAGAATAACCGCCTGGTTCGCAGCAGGAAGCACGCGCCCCCGCACAGCCAACACCCGGCTTAGCTCACGAATTCCGGTAACGAAATCCCCAGAAATATCTGTCATAGCTGCTAATATCAAATTACCCAAACTATGCCCGGCTAAACCTGATCCCGAACTAAATCGGTATTGCAGCATATCGGACAAGAGCGGTTCGACGTCCGCAAGCGCGCCAAGCACGTTGCGAATATCGCCTGGAGGCGGCATATGCAGCTCATTCCGCAAGATCCCTGAACTGCCGCCGTCATCCGCAACCGTCACGATCGCTGTAATATCTAAAGGCTTCTCCTTCAGCCCACGCAGCATGACAGACAATCCGGTTCCTCCGCCCATAACGACAATTCGCGGACGCTGCACTGCTTCAAACTCTAGGCTCATCTCATCACCTCGTACATATTGTCTGCCTTTAGTTAATGACGGTCTTTCTCTGCATCTCGGTGGGCGACACGAACCATTTCGGTCTCACTTGCCCCAATAATTCGGCCCAAATACTCTGCAATGGCCACCGAACGATGTTTCCCCCCGGTGCACCCGATCCCGATCACAACCTGGCTTTTTCCTTCTTTGCGATATTGAGGAATGAGGAATTGCAGCATATCGACCAGCTTCGTCAAGAATACTTGCGTCTCTGGCCATTTCATCACGTAATCATAGACTTCCGGATCCTGCCCGGTATGCGGACGCAATGTATCCACATAATGCGGGTTCGGAAGGAAGCGAACATCATAGATTAAATCGGCATCAATCGGGATGCCATATTTGAATCCGAATGACGTAATATGCACAGATAGGGTATTACCCTCTAGATTATTAAAACGAGATACAATCCGTTCCTTGAGCGTCGCCGGCTTCATATTGCTTGTATCGATAACTTGGGATGCCCATCCCTTCAAGTCTTCGAGCAGCTTCCGCTCTAGTTGAATTCCTTCCAGCGGCATGCCTGTCGGCGCCAATGGATGGCGTCTACGACTCTCTTTGTAACGCTGAACGAGTACGCCGTCAGTAGCGTCTAAGAAGACGATCTCGCAGTTAAGTGTATAGTGATCTTTAATATAATTTAATGACTCGGATAATGCCGTGAAGAATTCGCGGCCACGAAGGTCAATGACAAGTGCGACTTTGCCGATCTTGCCGTTCGACTGTTCAATTAGTTCTGCGAACTTCGGAATAAGAACCGGAGGCAGATTATCCACGCAGAAAAATCCGAGGTCCTCCAGACTCTGAACAGCGATCGTCTTCCCGGCTCCAGACATGCCTGTAATAATGACCAGTTTTGCTTTTGCCATCGATGAAGTGTCCATCACGGCCCTTCCCCCTTGTAGTTAGAACTTCCTCTTACGAACGACTAAATAAGCCTGCTGCCCCGATCATTCCCGCATCGTTGCCAAGTGTCGCCGGCACAATCTCAATACCCTTTTGCAGAGAATCCGGTGTCAGCTTGTAGAATACTTCACGAATTTCATCGAATAGAATATCGCCCGCTTTGGACACGCCGCCGCCAATAATGAATCGCTCTGGATTCAGAATAACAGCCACAGCCGCCATTGCTTTGCCCAAATAGAATGCAGCACGGTTAACGATACGCGTTGCAACTTCATCTCCTGCCTTGGCCGCATCGAACACATCTTTAGCCATCATATGCGGAAGCGTGGATAGCGATGTGCGATCACCGCGTTCCACAGCATCTTTGGCCATACGAATAATGCCTGTTGCCGAAGATACCGTCTCAAGACAGCCCATTTTGCCGCATCCACATTGGATGGCTTCAAGGTCAGGAATGACTGCGATATGTCCGAGCTCCCCAGCTACGCCAGCAAATCCTTGATAGATACTGCCGTTGATAATGATACCGCCGCCTACACCTGTTCCCAGCGTGTAGCATACACAATTGTCGATCCCCGCACCCGCACCGCTCCAAGCTTCACCAAGCGCCGCTACATTCGCATCATTATCCACGCGAACCGGTTTGCCTAATCGATCGGATAGTATTTGACGAATCGGTACATCACGGAAAGGTAGGTTCGGAGAATGCAGGATAATTCCCTCTTTCAAATTCATGAAGCCTGCGAGACCTGCGCCTACGCCGCCCACTTGATCCCATGAATAAGGAGACTGCTCCACAACAAGATGAACATATTTCACAATGTTATCGATGATTGTTTCTGCTCCCTTTTCCGTCTCTGTAGGGCCCTCATACGTATGCAGCAGTTGTCCCTGTTCATTGCAGACTCCAACTTTAATTGCTGTTCCGCCCAGGTCCACACCAACATAGATTGTTTCAGACATGCTAAATCCACCTTTATCTAAGTTAATTGTGTTTCAGTACCCACTATAAGCCATGCCTGTATTATCGGTCAAGATAATAGGGCACTCCCCCGCGAGGGAGCGACATCGATCGCATACAAATGAAAAAGCCGCTTCTCGTGAGTGTTCTCAACGAAAACCAGCTTTTCGCGGTTAACCATCTGATCGTTATTCTACAGTAATTTTACCAACCATTTGACCATGGCCGCCGCCGCACATAATTGAGCAGCTAAAATCGAACGTACCTACTTTATCGGCTACGAATTCTTTGGTGCCGGACTCATCCATATTAATGTCGAAATCCTTGATCATCAGACCATGGATGCCTTCTTCCGAGTTAAATGTAAGCTTGATTGTGTCGCCTTTCTTCACCTTGATCTCTGCTGGCGAGAACTCGAAATTCTTCGCTGTGATCGTTACTTCCTCTGTTACGCCTGTGGGCGCTACAGCTGGTTCGCTGGATTTGCTGTCTCCTCCGCAAGCCGATAGAACGAACATGAGACACAGTGCCAGACCTAGTACGAATAATGACTTCTTCATCATTATACCTCCGCTTTACCATAATCATGATGGATGAATGAACATCTCATCCGATCAACGTGGTTGAGACATTCGTCACATCGATCGCTTCGAGACCCATTGTATCACCCTGATCTGGAATATTCATCCTCCGAACAGGCCTAGATGATTGTAAATCGAACGTTTTTCGTTGAAGTTACCAGAATGTTCATAAATGGAAAAAAGATTGTTGACTCTTTGCCCGCAACATCAAAAAAGCTGACGGGACTACCCCGCCAGCTCTTATCGTCTAAAAATTGATTAATGAATCTCGTTCGCTTCCAAGAACTTCTCAGCATCCAGCGCAGCCATACAGCCTGTTCCTGCCGCTGAGATCGCTTGGCGGTACTTCGTGTCTTGCACGTCGCCACAGGCGAATACGCCTGGAATGTTCGTCTCCATGGAGCCTGGTTTCACAATAATATATCCTTGATCGTCCGTATCCACTTGACCGCCGAGGAACTTCGTGTTCGGCGTATGACCGATTGCTACGAACAAACCGTCCGTCTCAATCACTTCTTCTTCACCTGTCTCATTGTTCGTCACTTTGAGACCCGTTACACCGTTATCGCCTGCCACCACTTCAACTGGCGTACGGTTAAGCGACCATTTGATCTTGTTGTTCTCACGCGCGCGGTCTTGCATGATCTTCGAAGCACGCAGCTCATCACGACGGTGAACGAGCGTCACATCGCCGAAGCGCGTTAAGAAGTTCGCCTCTTCCATCGCGGAGTCGCCGCCGCCAACGACAATAATCTTCTTGTTGCGGAAGAAGAATCCGTCGCAAGTCGCACATGCGCTCACGCCGCGCCCTAAGTTGTCCTTCTCTCCTGGGATGCCAAGGTATCTTGCAGAAGCTCCTGTCGAGATAATGACGGTGGCTGCCTGCAATTCGCCAATGCCCTCCACTTGGAGCGTGAATGGACGTTTGGAGAAGTCTACGCTGTTCACCCAGCCCGTCTTGAACTCTGCGCCAAAACGTTCTGCTTGCTTACGCATATTATCCATAAGCTCCGGACCCATGATCCCTTCCGGGAATCCAGGGAAGTTCTCGACATCCGTCGTTGTTGTTAATTGACCGCCTGGTTCAGGTCCTTCAATGACCAGAGGGCTCAGATTCGCACGTGCTAAGTAAATGGCAGCTGTTAATCCAGCAGGTCCTGTTCCGATTACGATTGATTTATACATCGATCATATCCTCCTTATGTATGAAGGAACGCGCATAATGGCGCATTCCTCTAGAATTCTTGGGTGTAGGATGGAAATATCGCATCCATTTTCTTCTTAATGCCGCATACTTCGTCCATCCACTTCACGTATTTGCTAACCGTGGTGATAGATGTACTGTATCGCTGCGCCACTTCATGATAAGAGATCGCTCGGCGATGCATCTTCGCTGTGAGATACTCCAGCGCCGCAGCCCAGCCCTCTGCCTTATGGATCTTCGGCATATCGGGATAGACGCGCGTCAAGAACTCGACCCATAGCGTCTGGAGATCATATTGCTGCAGCATATCATACCGCTTATTCATCGTACGAAGCGCGAGCGTAAGTACCGTCTGCCACTGATCGTCCCAAGCCGGGAGTCTCGCAGACAGATCGTTGCCCTCAATGATCGTACGCTTCCCATCGATGATTGCTTCGACCTTCGCATCATAGCCCATCGAACGCAGCACGAAGATAGCAACCTGCTTCAAATAATCATCTTCATTCGGTTCAAGCAAGAACCCGAGCAGCGCCTCTTGCACTTCGTAGTCCGCAATCATGCCTAATGCTTGGATGACTTGAAGCTTGGTCTGTTGATCGCCGTGACGAAGCGCCCAGAAGAACGAGGACCGCACCAGCGGATCCCGCTTCAGATGGTCAGGCAACCCGCCGGAGGTCTTCTCCCAGAGCCGGAACTGCTCTTCAAACGGCAGGTGGTAGTGATAACTCCACATCGGCTTCTCCATGTCTTCGCCGCTCTCTTCGACCTGACGATATTCCTTGAGCTGCGCCAGATAGAACTTCGGAATTTCCGATCCCGGATCAAGCTTCTGAGCATGATTCCAGAGCCGGTACGCTTCCTCTAGGCGTCCAATATGACAAGCCGCCACCGCTGTATAATGATAGAGACAAGGGTCAAAATTGACCTCTTCGTCTTTCAGCAGTCGCCGGAAGTGGCGATATGCCGTCTCATGCTGTCCCATGATACCCATCGTCGTAGCAAGCTTAAAGACATGCTCCTGGTGAAAAGGCACCGTCTTCTTGAGCGTCACAATGAGCTGTGCCAGGTCCTTCACATTACCTTCATGCTGATAGAAAATCGCCAGGTTACACAGGGCATGCAAATTGCCTGGGTCCCGCTCCAGCACATCATTTATGGTATCCATTGCCTTCTCAAACAATCCCATATAGTAATAGGCTAGGCCTAAGTTATTCCGCGCCGCTAAAAAGTCAGGCTGACCTTCTACAATCTGTTCGAGCACCTTAACTGCCTCGCCGAACCGACCCTCTTCGAGCATCGAACGAGCCTCATCATGCTCCACCATACCCTCACGGGATTTGATGGTCGTCAGACGCGTCGGGCGGTTCAATTCATATTGCAGCAAATCCATCATTTCCTCGGCTTCGCCCAAATATTGTCCGCTCGCATCTTCCTCAAGGTAACGAATCAATGCTTCCTCAGCCTCTTCGAACTGATCCATATTCGCGTAATTGTTAGCCATATAGAAATAACACTCTGAGAGACTCGGTTCAATGGAATCGAGCACCATCTGCAGAATCTCATTTGAATCCTCATACTTGCCCATCTCCGACAGAATCCCGGCCATATTACAATGGTTCACGGGGTTTTCCGGCTCATATTCTACCGCTTTGCGGAAATACTTCAATGCCTTGTCATAATGATAGCGATCCAAGGAACGAACGGCCCGCTCAAAGAAAAAAGTAGCATCCATTTGGATCGGTATGATTTTCTTTCGATGGTTTTCAGGTAGCATCTTTTTTTCTTTCATCTACAAGGCACCTCCTATGGTTCCAAACCATGCTTTATTCGCAACTAAGTATACCATAGATCGAAGAGATTACCTAAATGGTTTTCCAAAAATTGCTCAAAACTGGAAAAAGATCAAATCCCTGCGTCTCTGAACAATGTGCTGATGGACCCGCCATTCGTAATAATCCGCATCGCTTCGGCCAACATCGGCGCAACCGAGATGACTTTGAATCGTGCCGGGTGATTGTCCGGAATCATTATGGAATCCGTCACAACCACTTCACGGATATTCGGATGGTCTAGGCGCTGCAAGGCAGGTCCCGAGAAAACAGGGTGTGTCGCACAGACATACACATCATGCGCACCGCGTTCCTTGAGTCCTTCCACAACGTTCACGATCGTCGTTCCGGTATCAATCAAGTCTTCAATAATAATCGGCGTTCGGCCTTTCACATCACCAATAACATGCGTAATAACGGATTCATTATGGCTTGGGCGTTTCTTAATCATAATGGCAAAAGGGGAGTCCAGTTGGTTAGCAAGCTTCTCAGCTGTCGATGCGCGACCGGCATCTGGGGATACGATAATCGGGTTCACAATATTCTCTTTGCGGAGATATTCACTGATCAAATCTAATGCCGTCAAGTGATCGACTGGAATATTGAAGAATCCTTGAATCGCTGGCGCATGTAGATCGATTGTAATGACACGATTCGCTCCAACTGTTGTTAGTACGTCTGCAACCATTTTCGCAGAGATCGGTTCACGCGGAGCTGCCTTGCGTTCTTGTCTTGCATAACCGTAATAAGGCATCACAATGTTGACTGTCCGTGCGGAAGCACGCTTCGCAGCATCGATCATGACGAGTAACTCTACGAAATGATCGTTGATCGGATGAGAGAGCGATTGAACGATAAAGACATCGCAATTTCGAATCGTCTCTTCATAGTGAACATAGATTTCTCCGCTCTTAAATCGAGATAGCTTGACATTTCCGAGCTCTACGCCTAGATCTGCACAGATCTTCGCTGCCAATTGGGGATTAGAAGATCCGGAAAACACACGTAACTTATTGCTTGACATGGTACCCTCCTGAAATATGAATAAAAAACGCAGCAATCCTAGCTCGACACCATCATAAAAACATTGTCGAACAACGTAACTTATTGCTAGTTCTATTATTATACATGGATTGATTTACGTTTGAAAAGGGACAAGGATGCGTGTGCGTTCCTTAAAAGTCGCAAGTTCTCTATAGCCGATATCCCATAGCATGGCGCGAGCCTCATCCAAATATTGGCCGAGCCGTTCCGGTTGATGGCAATCGGAGCCGATCGTAAGCGGGATGCCCTTGTTATAGCAAATTTCAAGCATATGTCGGCTTGGGAACATCTCTTCACATGGCATGCGCATTCCGGAAGCATTCAGTTCAATGGCCAGGTTATGGGCTTGCACCGTATTTAACGCGGACATCTCCAGCACTCTTACTTCAGCCGTTTGCTCCGCAGGAGGGGCGAAGCCGAACCGCTTAATAACATCGATATGTCCAATGTAATCATAGAATCCCGTACGAACCGCCTTCTCGATCGCATCATAATACTGCGCGTACACAGCTAGGGGATCGCGGCCTTCCCAGCCATGCGTCTGACGGAAATCGCTAATATCCCATTCTCCCAGGAAATGAACGGAGCCGATGACATAATCCCACGGATACGCCTGAATGATCTTCTCGATCTGTTCCTCATAACCTTCAATATAATCAGCTTCCATCCCGATCCGAACATCGATCTGGGATTTATATTTCTCTCTTAATCGAAAACACTCCTCAACATAACGAGGCAGCTCTTCCATCGGCATGGCCATTTCGGGATAATACGTGGCAGGGTCCACGTGAAGCAGCGGCATATGATCGGAAAGGCCGATCTGCTGCATCCCGATTTCTATTCCGCGAAGAATGTAATCTTCGAGTTCGCCAACAGCATGCCCGCAACGGGCATGGTGGGTATGGTAATCGATCCGCATAAGTTATCGGCCTCTCTTTATTTGGTTTTATTTTTGATGTCGGAAGAATAATGGCGTTGCTCCAATACGTGCAGCACCTCATCGATCGGCATGTTCTGCGCGCGAAGCAGGACCATCAAATGATAGATGAGATCGCCCGCTTCAGCACTGAGCTCTTCCCGATCATTGTTCTTCGCGGCAATAAGCACCTCGGCGGACTCTTCACCGATCTTCTTCAGGATCTTATCCAATCCCTTGTCGAACAGATAGGTTGTATATGCGCCTTCCGGACGTTCCGCGTATCGCTCCGCAATGGTCTGATCCAGCTTCGACAAGACCGCGAACCGGTCTGCTCCGCTTGCTTCCGTCGTCAGACGTCCTTCTGCTGGTGTCGCCGTAGGAATTTCATTGTAGAAGCAGCTGTACTTGCCCGTATGGCAAGCTGGCCCTTGCTGTTCAACACGTACGAGGATCGTGTCCCCGTCGCAATCATAGTGCATCGACTTGATCCGCTGTGTATGGCCGGAGGTCGCGCCTTTATGCCATAACTCCTCGCGGGAGCGGCTCCAGAACCACGTCTCGCCGGACTCAACCGACAGCTTCAACGATTCGCGGTTCATGTAGGCCAGCATCAATACTTCCTTGCTGCTGTAATCCTGCACGATAGCAGGGATGAGACCTGATTCATCCCACTTGAGCTTGGCGGATTGTTCGTCTAGATTCAATAGATTGGCGGCTTGCGCCTCGGATTGTGTCATCGAATCTCCACCCCTTTGCCTTTCAAGTCGTCCTTCACTTCTTGAATCGTCATTTCTTTATAGTGAAAAATGGTAGCAGCAAGGCCTGCGTCTGCCTTCCCTTCCGTAAATACATCATAGAAATGCTCCTTGCGTCCTGCGCCGCCGGATGCGATGACCGGGATGCCGATCGATTCCGACACTGCACGGGTTAAGCGAATATCGAACCCATCCTTCGTGCCGTCGGCATCCATGCTCGTAAGTAGGATTTCACCAGCGCCAAGGCGCTCCGCTTCCCGCACCCAATCGAGTGCCTTCAGACCGCTCGGCGTCCGTCCGCCATGCGTATACACTTCCCATTCGCCCCAGGCATCATTGTATTTCGCATCGACCGCGACAACGATACATTGAGAACCGAATTTGCGGGCTCCATCCATAATTAACTGCGGATTACGCACAGCTGCCGTGTTAATACCGATCTTATCCGCGCCCGCGCGTAGAATCCGTTTCATATCGTCGACTTCAGAAATCCCACCACCTACGGTGAACGGAATCGCGATTTCGCCAGCCGTCTGGCGAACAACCTCGATCATCGTCGCACGTCCTTCGACGGAGGCCGAAATATCGAGGAATACGAGCTCGTCGGCGCCTTCGTGGTCGTACAATGCAGCAAGTTCAACCGGGTCGCCTGCATCGCGCAGATTGACGAAGTTCACGCCTTTGACGACGCGTCCATCCTTCACATCCAAGCAAGGAATAATTCGTTTGGCTAACATCGATTTTCTCCTCCTTAGTTCGGTGCGCTTACATTGCGAATCTCTTCAATCGCTTGCGACAGGTCGATATTGCCGATATAGAGCGCTTTACCCACAATCGCACCGCCGACGCCTTCGTTCACATGCTCGGCGAGACGGGTCAAATCGCTCATTTGGCTGACGCCGCCAGACGCGATGACTGTCTGACCGGAGATGCGCGCGAGGTTCGCGATCGCTTCCGTATTCGGTCCGCCCATCATGCCGTCCCGGGATATATCAGTGAAGATGAACGTCTTTGCGCCTTTCGCTGCCAGCTCCACCGCAAGATCTTCAGCGCGAACCGCCGACGTCTCTAGCCATCCACGGGTGGCAACCAGACCGTCACGCGCATCGATGCCGATCGCGACCTTATCGCCATACTTCGCCAGGACGTCTTCGACGAACGCACGATCTTCAATCGCCGCGGTACCCAAAATGACACGGGACACGCCCAGCTCCATATAACGTTCAACGTCTGCGAGGGTACGAATCCCGCCGCCAATCTGAACAGGCACGTTCACGCTGCGAGCGATTTGGCCAATGAGCTCGTCATTGACCGGGTGACCTGCCTTCGCTCCGTCGAGATCGACGAGATGAATCCAGCTGGCGCCGCTGGCTTCCCACTCGCGTGCCACTTCCACCGGGTTCTCATTGTAGACCGTCTCTTGATTGTAATCGCCTTGCACAAGGCGTACACACTTGCCGCCGCGGATATCGATCGCGGGATATATGATGAACGATGACATAGATTCGTGCTCCTTCTGAGTGAGATTATACTTGTACCGTACCTGCCGCTAGCTTCAAGAAATTGCTTAGCAGCTGCATGCCGAACTCGCCGCTCTTCTCGGGATGGAACTGCATGCCGTACACATTGCCGCGGCCGACGATCGCTGTTACCGGACCACCGCCATACGAGGTGGTCGCGAGCAGGTCGGATGCTTGCTCCGGCTGCACATGGTACGAGTGCACGAAGTACACATGGCCTTCTTCGAGGCCAGTGAACAGCGGGCTCGCCGGCTGCTGCACCTGCAGCCGGTTCCAACCCATATGCGGCACCTTGTATGTGCCTCCTTGGAACCGCACCACGCGGCCGGGCAGCAGCCCGAGGCCCTCGTGGTCGCCGTACTCTTCGCTGCGCGTGAAGAGCAGCTGCATGCCCAGGCAAATGCCGAGCAGTGGCTTGGCATTTGCCGCCGCTTGCGCGACCACCGCGCCGAGGCCGGTGTCGCGCAGGCAAGCCATAGCGTCGCCGAACGCGCCGACGCCGGGCAGGATCACCGCGTCCGCCGCGAGGATGGCGGCCGCGTCGCTGGTGACGAGCGCCTCACTGCCGAGGCGCTCCACGGCTTTGGCAACGCTATGCAGGTTGCCCATGCCGTAATCAACAATCGCGATGGTTGCCATGCTTATAGCACTCCTTTCGTCGAAGGAACCCCCTGCACGCGCGGATCAATGCTAGTCGCTTCATCGAGGGCACGTCCCAACGCTTTGAAGATCGCTTCAATCATATGATGCGTGTTCTGTCCATAGTGAACGATGACGTGCAGCGTCATCCGCGCTTCAAGCGCAAGCTTCCACAGGAACTCATGGACAAGCTCCGTCGAGAAACTTCCGACCTGCTGCGACGGATACTGCGCGCGATATTCGAAATGTGGACGGTTGCTCAGGTCAATCACCACTTGCGCAAGCGCTTCGTCCATCGGTACGAAGACCGATGCGTAACGTTTGATTCCTTTTTTGTCGCCAAGCGCTTCTTGGATCGTCTGCCCGAGGCAAATGCCGATATCCTCAACCGTATGGTGATCATCAATGTCGACGTCGCCACGCGCAACAACATTCAGATTGAATTGTCCATGCTTCGTGAACAGATCAAGCATATGGTTCAAGAACGGCACATCGGTCTCGATTTCAGAAATGCCCGTACCGTCGATATCAAAGGCTAATTGAATATCCGTCTCGTTCGTCTTGCGCGCCACACTCGCTGCGCGTCCTGCACGTTGTTCGTTCACTGCGTCTGTCATTGTGAATTCCCTTCCTTTTCTAGCCGAATTTGTATCGCTCTCGCATGCCCTTCCAGGCCCTCATGCCGTGCCAGCTCCATAATGGTTGCGCCATTGGCGAGCAAGGCTTCCTTGCTATAATGAATAAGACTCGATTTCTTAATGAAGTCATCGACATCCACCGGTGATGAGTATCTAGCCGTCCCATTCGTCGGAATGATATGATTCGGTCCGGCCAGATAATCGCCGACAGGTTCCGAACTGTACGGTCCAAGGAATATGGCCCCGGCGTTCTCAATCAATCCGAGATATCGCATTGGTTCTTCGACCATCACTTCCAGATGCTCCGGTGCCATTCGATTGATCACTTGGATTCCCTCTTCAATGGAATCCACGACGATTATCGCTCCATATTGATCGATCGAGGCTTGAGCAATAGAGCGTCGCGGGAGCTCAGCCACTTGCCGCGAGACCTCGCTCGCTACGGCTTCCGCGTTCGCCATCGAGGTTGTTACCAAGATCGCGGAGGCCATCTCATCATGCTCCGCTTGAGAGAGTAAGTCCGCTGCGACATAAGACGCATTCGCTGAATCGTCAGCGAGGACGGCGATTTCGCTTGGACCTGCCATGCTGTCAATATCGACTGCGCCATACACCTCGCGCTTCGCGAGCGCAACATAAATATTGCCTGGCCCGCAGATTTTATCGACTGGCGCAATCGTCTCCGTCCCATAGGCCAATGCAGCAATCGCTTGTGCGCCTCCAACACGATAGAGCTCCTTCACGCCCGCTTCTGCAGCTGCGACCAGTATGTACGGGTCGATCCCTTCCTTGCCGCCTGTAGCCGGTGGAGTCACCATCACGATCTCAGGTACACCTGCGACTTGCGCAGGAATGACGTTCATGAGTACAGACGAAGGATAAGCCGCTTTCCCGCCAGGCACGTACACTCCAACGCGGCGGAGCGGTCGAATAATCTGGCCGAGCATGGTTCCATCCGGCTGCAGATCGAACCAGGATGTCCGTTTTTGTTTTTCGTGATAGACACGAATATTATCGGCTGCTTTACGAATCGCTGTCACGAACGAATCTTCAACCTGACTATAGGCGGCTTGAATCTCTTCCTCGGTTACACGGAGCTGAGAGGACTGCAGCTGAACACGGTCATGTTCCGCCGTATAACGCAGCAGTGCAGCATCTCCTTCTTGCTTCACGTGCTCTACAATCTTTTTGACGCTCTGATTCTGCTCTGGCGTTCCATATTCCACTTCTCGCTGCAGAGAGAATTCACTTGCAGGTACTATACGCATGAACATCCACCTTCCCCACATTTCTATCCTAATCCGTCTATCTAATCATTTATCCGATTTATTTCGATACATTCGGGATGACTCTCTGCAGTTGATCACAGAGTCCCTGGATCGCATCATTCTTCATCCGGTAGCTGACCCGGTTCGCAATCAATCGACTTGTAATACTAAAGATTTGTTCCATCTCCACCAATCCATTATCGCGAAGCGTCTGCCCCGTCTCTACCATATCAACAATCCGATCGGCGAGTCCGATTAATGGCGCAAGCTCGATGGATCCGTTCAATTTAATGACATCCACTTGCTGCCCAAGTTCACGGAAATATTGTGAGGCAACATTCGGATATTTGGTCGCTACGCGCGGATGAATGACCGGCTTCCAATCCGGTAACCCAATGACAGACATCCGGCATGGCGCAATCCCAAGATCGAGCAGCTCGTAGACGTCTTTATTCTCCTCCATAAGGACGTCTTTACCCACGATACCAATATCCGCAACCCCATATTCAACATAGGTCGGCACATCGACCGGCTTTGCCATGATGAACTCCATATTCGCTTCCGGCAGCTCGATGATTAGTTTGCGCGTATCATCGAAATCCGTTGAGATCGGCAGTCCCGCTTCACGAAATAGAGCAGACGCCTGCTTATAGATTCGCCCTTTGGGCATCGCCACTTTTAACGTATCTCGCATCAGACATCCCCCTCTACATATCTCGTAACAACACAATTTCCGGCCTCACGTAAAGTTCGTGCCTCCCGGAACACTTGTGCACGCGTTTGTGCTGTATATGATAACGTAATGATTGCCTGCTGATCTTGCTCTTCATCTCCTACGACATCCAGTATTCGCGTCGTCTTCAATGCGAACCCTGTAGCCGGTGCCGGACGGCCGAATTGCTGCAGCAGATTGTCATAGCGGCCACCGCTGCAGACAGGAGAACCAAGCTCTAAGGCATAACCTTCGAAAGTCATCCCCGTATAATAAGAGAAATCCCCGATCATCGTCAGATCCAATAGAACATGTTGACTGACCCCGTAGGCCTCCAATGCTTCCCATACCATATGCAAATGTTCAATCGAAGCTCTGGTCTGTTGTTCGCTGCTTAGCTGCAATGCTTGCTCGCATATCTCTTTGCCGCCACGTAACCGTAGAATCCCTTCTAATATCTGCTGTTCCGACGCATCAAGTCCCCACTCACGAATCCGCTCCCGGTATCCAACATAATCACGGCTTAGCAAACAGAGCTTCAGCGCTTCTTGATCCTCCTTGCGATCATGCAGGACCTCTTCGAATAGGCCGTTTAAGAAACCGACATGTCCCATAGCGAACTTAAACTGAGAGACACCCGCTGCCTGAAGTGAGGCAATTGCCAGCGCCACAACTTCTGCATCCGCTTCAGCCGTAGCGTCCCCGACAAGCTCAACACCCGTCTGGAAAAATTCCGCTTCACGTCCCGCTTCCTCCTCAATCGTCCGGAACACATTGGAGTGGTACGAGAGCCGAATGGGAAAAGCTTCATCCTTTAATAGAGATGAGACAACACGCGCAATGGGGGCTGTCATATCCGAACGCAATACGAGCGCAGTACCTCGATTATTCAACAGCTTGAACAGCTTATGATCCGATGTAGCACTCGCCACACCGACAGTATCGTAATATTCAATCGTTGGCGTCAAAATTTGCCGATAGCCCCAGCGGCCCATGCAATCCAGCACATTTCGCTCGATCGTGCGCAGTTTGGATACCGCATGCGGTAGATAATCTTTGACACCTACTGGTTTTTCGAAAACTTTAGGTTTTGACATTCCATCCACCTCGAATAATGCTTTAGTAAAGTAATGTGCTACCATGGTAGTATGCTACCAAATTAAAGATTATTGATCATGTTAACACGTTCCATACCCAACGTCAATCACCAACAACCCATTCTTCCTTCTATTTATTTTACCAGAATTAACCGTATTCGTCCCATCATGTCACAATTTCAACTATTTACGTATGGATAAAAATGGTTATAATAAATGTAACAAATTGACACCTTGTCCACGCTCCTTGCACCCTATCCCTTCTGGAGGATTCTATGAACACTTGGCACAAATGGTGCTCAGTCCTTATCGCCCTGATGTTACTCATCTCCATACCGACTTGCATCGAGCGCGTACGATATGAACATTCGTACAAACCATTGGAGATTGCGATTCCCTATCACCCTCTATCAGCACAGGACAGTATTTATACCGAGCATAACCAGGAGCAATGGATGAAGAAATTCATTCAGGCCGGCGTAACGACGTTTATCGTTCAAGATACGACGCTGGAACAGCTGCAATCCAGGCAAAAACTTACATTCTCGGCTGGGGATGATCTCGCAAACAGCTTGAATCAAGAGCAAATGTATCTCAAATATCTCACAAAGAGCAGTTCAGTCATCCAGTTGAATCAACCTTCGCTTAGCGAAGCGAATTATTACGAGCAAATGCTCGAAGACGCTTTTAAAGATAAGCTTCGCAAAATCGAGTTGGATAACGGTGATCCCATCTACATCGTCCGTGGGAGCTCCAAACAAATTGCATCACAACCACTCGGGATCGATTGGACCCAAATTCAATATATTCAGAAACGCTTTCCTGTCGAAATCGCCGTACAATATACGAACACCGCTATTTACCACGATGAGACCTTCATGCAGCGACAGTTCGAGATCTTAAATACAATGGATATTCATCACCTCGTCTTTAAAGGTGATCAAGCGATCGGTTATCCGCTGCAGACGAAATGGATGGCCGACACAATGAAAGCTTACGGTATGTATTTCAACTTCGATAGAACTCAGCAAGGAGCCAAGCAATTAGCCAAACAATCGGGGTTCCAGTTGATTCGTGACATGACGGTGGATCCACAGCACTTGCAATACTTGCCTGTCAAACAAGCAGCCTCACAGCTCGCAGACGAGGTGACGAATTGCGCCCTCCAGATGATCACGCTTCCGATTACGAGGACAGATATCGTCACTGATGCCTTTGGGATGCTTCACCTCACCCGCATTATTGAGAATACCTTAGAGGCTGTAGCGCCCCACTATACAGCTGGGTTAGCCGTTCCGCTAGCAAGTCTGGATGTGAATGATGGATTTGCAATACATCGCATGGTAGCTATATTCGGCATCACACTGCTAACCATGCTAACCGCATACAAATTGACCCGAGCATCCTCATCTTATTGGTTCGTCCTTCTTCTCTCATTAACATGCTTCAGTGCATGGCTCTTGGATAGCTCATATACGGTATGGCTCGAGAACAGCTATGCCCTTCTTGGTATCGTTGCAGCCCCTACGTTAGGCATGATTCTAGCTATTGAACGGCTTGAACGTTGGTCGGCTAGAAATCCATATACGAGATCCAGTCTCATATCCTATCCGCTTCAACAGCTCATCCAAGTGATTTTCGCCTTTCTCTTGTGCGGACTTATCACTTTAATCGGCGCCATATTCATGATCAGCTTCTGGCATGATATGAATTATTTGACCGAGGTCGTACGTTTCCAAGGAGTTCGATTGCAGCTCATTGTAACTATCTTGCTCGTGGGCATCTATCTTTTGCTTCAACGTCACCAACACCCAACCACTCCAAGCCATGATTCCATGGAACAATCGCCCAAGTGGTGGTTCAAATTCAGTCTGATCATCACCGCCTTTGGTGTTACGATCTTCGTTCTCTTACCGATATCACCAATATTGGGGAACGAACTAGGGCCAATTGGGAGAGAATCTGGAATCCTTACCTTTCTTCATCCCAATGAATGGCTCGTGGGACACCCCTTATTTATACTTGCTTCCTATGGGATACTTAGGAAAAGATCACACTATATACTATTCATTCCTGCTATGATCGGACAAATAGCGATGATGAACGCCATAATGCACATCTACACCCCCTTGCTGACATCGATCAGTCGCAGCATCATCGCAATGGTTACTGGCTGCATCATCGGACTAATCCTCCACGGCATCCAGATTCTAATCCAGAACACAACCATACGAATATCCCAGTTCAAGCAGCAGCGTGAATCACACACCTCTCTCTAGGAGATACAACAAGGCCCATCAGCTTCATGTTCAACCATGATAGCCGATGGGCTTAAGTGATAGGATACATATTCTTGAGTTGAAGACTATACGGTGACCATCATCGAATAAGGTGTTAACGGTCGAATATCCTTCCGTCTTCCCTGATGTTTCATCAATTGAATCAATTTCGTTGGATTCATCTTCTGGTTCCCTGCATTCACGCGATATCCAATGCGATCCGCGCGTGTATTAATTCCTGCATTGACCGTGAACATAAGCGGGATATCCGTCTGCTTCGCCACTTGAATCACCTCAGGCCGATAAGCGCCATACGGAAAAGCCAACACCCCGTACGTATTGCCAAGCTTCTCACGAAGCATCCGCTCGGATGAAGCCAAATCCTTCGTAACACGCAGCGTAAATTCCTCTTTGGTCTCAATACGCTTGAGGTCTTTCAAGTACAGACGTTTGGACATCACCGGCTTCATATCCCCCTTCGCATTATAAGGGCCATACTGATGAGAATCGAACGTATGGTTGAAGAAGCTCATCCCGCCTGCTTTCATCTCTTTCATTTGCTCCCACGACAATTTCGGACGCCCGACATGCTTCGGATTATCGATAGATGAGACAATAATGAAGTTGGTCGCCGTTAACCGCATCTTTTTCAGAATAGGGTAGACTTCTGTATAGAAGCTCTCATATCCATCGTCGAACGTTAGCAATACTGCATTATTCGGTACTGATTTATGTTCTAACATAAATGCCACATAATCATCCATGGAGATCACATTAAATCCATGATTGACGATAGCTTCGAGTTGATCCTTGAATAATTGCGGTGAGATAATCGATTTAATTTTCGGATTAGCCGATATTTCATGATACATCAGAACCAAGACTTTGTCCTTGTAATACACGCCATTCGATACTGCATTTGGCCTCGCCACCGCTCGTTGTCCTCCACTACTGAGCAGCTCGATCATCAACAACATGACTGCTCCCAACAGCCCCATTTTCCACTTCATTACTTAATGCCTCCCCAGACATCTATACATGCATATTCCAATACTTATTTTTCCTGCTTCATTAAATTACCATGTTTTCTGCAATACGTCATTCATTTACATGAAAAAAATACCTACAGTTTATCCGTAGGTATTTTGACTTCAATATTGGGTTTATTTGGGGGAAATGACCTGCATCGGATTCCCGCCGACGAATTGGCCCGCCGCGACATCTTTGTGAACAACTGAACCTGCCGCCACGACTGCATTGTCGCCTATTGTTACACCGGGTAATATCGTGGAGTTCGCTCCGATCATGACGTTGGATCCAATCAATACATCACCAAGACGATACTCCTTGATCAGATACTCATGGGCCAAAATCGTCGTATTATACCCGATAATCGAGTTATCACCGATGGAGATCCGTTCAGGAAAGAACACATCCACCATGACCATCAAGCCGAATGCCGTATCTTTGCCAATTTTCATCCCGAGCATTCGCCGGTAAATCCAGTTCTTCAAAGGTAAATGAGGGCAATATCTTGCCATTTGAATGCTAATAAAATTTTTGACGCCCTTCCATGGACTGACTGTGCGGTAAATTTGCCAGAGCGCATTCGATCCTTCGACGGGATATCGCTCAACATTCCTCACACGCGATCCTGCTCCAATCCGACTAAGGCATATAAATCCCGCATGTCATGAATAACATGCTTCGGCTCATAAGGCGCAAGCGCCGCTTCACCTTTCAAGGACCAACTGACAGCTACAGAAACAGCTCCTGCCGCATTCGCAGCCTGGATGTCTGCAGGGCTATCCCCCACCATCAATGTCGTTGCTGGGTTTGCGCCTAGCTGCTCTATGGCCAGTAACACCGGCTCAGGGTGCGGCTTCGGATTCTGTACATCGAGAACGGTAACAACAGTACCCAAATAAGGGAGGAGGTCGAACATCTTCAGAGCCCGTTCCGTCGTCTCCCGAACCTTCGTCGTAACGACACCCAGCTTCACTCCATGACGATGGAGATTCTCAATCACTTCGAGCACGTAGGGGAACTCGCGAACCAATTCATCGTGGCGTTCACGATTGTACTTCCGATAAGCATCCACGAATGGCGTAACGTCCTCTTGCCCTGTGAACTGACGCATCTGGCTCTCTAACGTCTGTCCCATGTAGGGAATAATCTGCTCACGATTAAACGTTGGCGGTGTATGCTCTTTGAGTACATAGAGAAAAGTCTCAATAATTAAATCGTTCGTATCTATAATCGTTCCATCTAAATCAAATAATACCGTTTCAATCACAACGTAGGCTCCTTCTTGTCTGACGACTCATCAGCTGAGCCATCCTCTTGTTGTTGGGTGCGATTCACAGGTTCTGCAGGTCCTGTTGATGGGATTGTCGCTGCAATTTCTTGCACAGCAGCGCTTTTCGTATTCACAATTGGATCTATATAACGTGCATTCGCATAGCCTTTGACACGACGCACAACGATGAGAATGATCGCTGCGACAATAATGATAATCGCGAGCAATTGCGAGATTCGCACGTTACCGTAGGACGGATCGAGGTGTCCTGGTTCGAATAAGAGCTCCATTGGCGCCCAGAAGAATCCGACGAAGGAAGCAAGCCAATCCGGTCCGAGGAATGCAAGACTATCTGTACGCAAACCTTCCACGAAGAAACGACCGACCGAGTACCAGATGAAATAAGACATGAATAATTCCCCAGCGCGCAAGAACGATTGACGGCGCAGCACGAACAAGAGCAGAATCCCGATTAGGTTCCACACCGATTCATACAAGAAGGTCGGATGGTGGTAGACCATGCCTGAAGCCTCTTGCACATACATCTGATTGACGATAAAATCAGGCAAATGCAGCGTGTTCCGAAGGAAAGACTCCGATACAGGACCGCCGTACGCCTCCTGGTTCACGAAGTTCCCCCAGCGGCCAATCATCTGCCCAGCAAGCAGGGAAGGTGCGCAAATATCAGCAATTCGCCAGAAAGAATATCCCTTCTTACGGACGAGGATGACTGCACAGATAATCGCACCGATGAGTGCACCATAAATCGCAATCCCACCGTTCCAAATCTTGAATATATCTAGAAGATTATCCTTATATTCATCCCATTTAAATGCCACATAATAGATCCGCGCGCCAATTATGGCTGATGGTACACCGAGCAATAGAAGGTCCATGAAGAAATCTTGCGGAATGCCGAATCGCTTACCTTCGCGAATCGCAAGCAATAGACCCACTAATGCCGCCGTTCCAAGGATGATGCCATACCAATGCACAGCAATCGGTCCGATGGAAAAAGCGATCGGGTTCAATAACAAATACTGCATAACTCACACTCCTACTTCAGTCCATATCGTAAATCTTAATCCAAATCGTCCGTATCTTCCGAGATCGTCTCCGTCAGCTTATTCGTAAATTGCAACGCAGCGTTATAACCCATCCGCTTCAGGCGATAGTTCATTGCAGCCACTTCAATAATAACAGCTAAGTTCCGACCTGGGCGAACAGGGATTGTCACGAGTGGGATATCGGTATCGATAATTCGTGTCTTCTCCTCATCGAGCCCCAGACGGTCATATTGCTTGTCCTGCTGCCAAGCTTCTAGCTTGATGACCACACTAATTCGCTTGTTATTACGCACCGCACCGGCTCCGAACAATGTCATCACATTGATGATCCCTATCCCGCGAATTTCAAGTAAGTGGCGAATCAATTCCGGTGCTGTCGCGTGCAATTGGAAATCGGAGGTCTGACGAATTTCTACCGCATCATCGGCAACAAGGCGATGACCGCGCTTCACGAGTTCTAGCGCTGTCTCACTCTTACCAATACCGCTGCTACCGGTAATGAGCATTCCTACGCCGTATACATCTACGAGTACCCCATGAATCGTTGTCGTTGGCGCGAGGCGCTTCTCTAGAAAACCTGTAATCCGGCTTGAGAGCGTCGTCGTCGCAACCGGACTGCGCAACAATGCTATATTCTTCTGATTTGCCATATCAATAAACTCTTGCGGCACTTCCAAATTTCTCGTTACAACAATACACGGCGTCTCTTCCGAACCAAACTGTTCAATGCGATTCTTCCGCTCCTCAGGGGATAGCATTTGGAAGAAAGCCAGTTCCGTCTTCCCTAGAATTTGCACGCGATCGACGGGATGATATTCGAAGTAACCCGCCATTTCAAGACCTGGGCGATATAGATCATCGACCTTAATAATGTGTTTTAATCCTGCTTCACCTGCAAGAACCTCTAAGTTGAATTGTTCGACCAATTCTGAAACTTTTACCTTCTTGGACATATCTTCCTCTCCTTATCTCCGATGTCATTATCGTATCTGATCTTGGCATTGAAATCAAATTCTATTGCGCCATATATGGGGCCTAGATAACCTATTATGAAAAAAACCGCCCTGCAAGAGGACGGTTTTTGATTATAAGCTTATACGCGCTTATGCTTCGTATTGGAATACGTTTAGCTCGCTGTCTTTGTCGAATACATGAACTTTGTTCATGTCAATCGCAAGCTTCACGTTTTGGCCTTCTTTCGTGTTCGAGCGTCCGTCTACACGAGCGATAACGCTGTCTTTACCTACGCCGTTCAAGTAAAGCAACATTTCGTGACCCAAGTTCTCGGATACTTCAACGTGTGCGTTGAAGATGCTGTTAGGCGATGCTTCCAAGAATACTGGCTCTTCATGAATGTCCTCAGGACGAACACCAAGAATAACTTTTTTACCGATAAAGCCTTTATCTTTAAGTGCTTGTGCTTTACCAGCAGGCACTTCAACATCAAGTCCAGTTGCTCTGAAACGAACTGCTCCACCTTGCTCAGTCAAATCGCCTTCGATGAAGTTCATTGTTGGAGCGCCAATAAATCCAGCTACGAAGATGTTCGTAGGGTGGTTATACAATACGTCTGGGGAAGCTGCTTGTTGGATGATTCCGTCTTTCATAACGACGATACGATCACCCATTGTCATAGCCTCGATTTGGTCATGCGTTACGTAGATAACAGTTGTCTCTAGACGCTTAGCCAATTTGGAGATTTCCGCACGCATTTGTCCACGAAGTTTCGCGTCCAAGTTGGAGAGCGGCTCATCCATCAAGAATACTTGCGGCTCACGAACGATCGCACGGCCCAAGGCAACACGCTGACGTTGACCACCAGAGAGTGCTTTTGGTTTACGATCTAGCAAGTGCTCGATATCAAGGATTTTCGCTGCTTCGCGAACACGCTTGTCGATGTCGTCTTTTTTGAACTTACGAAGCTTCAAACCAAACGCCATGTTCTGATACACGTTCATATGTGGATACAATGCATAGGATTGGAATACCATCGCGATATCGCGATCTTTAGGCGCTACATCATTAACGACACGATCTCCAATATACAATTTACCTTCAGAGATTTCCTCCAAACCTGCGATCATACGAAGTGTTGTTGATTTACCACAACCGGACGGACCAACAAGTACTAAGAATTCTTTATCTTGAATGTCTAAGTTAACATCGATTACTGTCGCTTTATCGGAACCTGCATATTTTTTGTAGATGTGCTCTAATTTTACGCCTGCCATTGGTTATTCCCCCTACACAGAGATTTATTTTATACATTTATCTTATCTCATGTCCCAGCGGATGACTATACACATACTTCACAAAAATACTACTTCCTTTTCGTCACTTTATACAATAAGAGAATCAACTTCACAAGAACCGCATCGCCGAACGTTCGAACGTCAAGCCCCGTCTCTTGTTTGATCTTATCAAGCCGATATAACAGCGTATTCCGATGAATGTATAATTTCTTGGCCGTATCGCTTACATTGCAGTCCAGTGAGAAGAATGCTTCTAATGTTGTCAGCGTCTCTGGATCTAAGAACACGTCGCTGCGGGAGAGTACCCGATCGATAAATTGCCTGCGCACCCCATCCGGGATGCTATTGATTAATCGCTCCATATGCAGCATCCATGGCAGATGGATATTCGACGTGACGTGGAAGGCTCGTCCGAGATACATCGTCTCTCGTAACAGCCCTACGGTCGAGAGTAGAGTATGCGCAGGCACCATCGGATAGGATACAGCCAGATGGCATTCCCCAAGCCATTCATTCGACAATAGCTCATATAGCCCTTCGCAGAACAGAGCCAGCGCTTCTTCAGGCTTCTCGGCACTGTCTCCTTCTCGATCCTCCGCTGAAGCCAGGAGCTCTTCCGCACACAGGATAAGCCATTCTTTCTCTTCTAATGGAATTAAGTACACTTCCCCGCCAAAATACGACTTCAGCAGCTTATAAAGCTCCGAATAAGTTGTATGCGTATGCTGTGGGTGATCCGATACGAGCAAGAATGGAATCATGGAAGGCAGCAATCGACTTTTTAACCCGATACTGTCTGGCAGTTCCTCGTCTTGTGCAGCTGTATATTGTCCACCTAGTTTTTCATGGATCCACTGACTGAGCTGATTCGCTCGCTGTTCTTCGCTATTCCCCGCTTTATGCATGCCTTCTTTTTGCGTGAGCCCGGAAGATTGTAGAACCCACTCGATAAGCGCGCGTTCCGCTCCTGTCAGTTGATTGGATTCGACAGTTAACAATTCGACATCCGAACCGCTCTTCTGATGCCAACGAAAATATACTTTCCCATCCAGTTCAATACTTAGCGCCTGCCCATTCATGACATCGGCTGATTCTTGCATCGTTCGCCACTCGGTTTCGGAGCATGATACTACTGAACATGTTACGCCCAACAACTTCTCTAATCTGGTCTTTGTTGCCATATCCGTCATTCGCCCAACCGCCTCTACCCGAATCATTCATTGCTTATTCGTTACTATTGTAACATAACCAATCGAATCATTTCACGACGCGGCGAGCCATGACGAAGCGCTGCTTCCAGATCGGGTGATGGATTGCCGTGTAGCGAACGCCGCCTCTGCCATAGGTATGAATCATCATCCCATTGCCCGCGTACATCGCGACGTGTGCGATTTGTCGTCTAGACTGTCTACCGGTGAAGAACATCAGATCCCCGACACGTAACTCTTGCAAAGAGACGCGCTCCCCCACCTTGGCCTGTTGTCTAGACACACGCGGCAAAGAAAAGCCTTCCTGCGCATAGATTGTCTTGATAAAAGATGAGCAGTCAAACGTGTCTGTCTGCCCATATCGCGCTCCTAACACATACGGCACACCAATATAGCTGCCTGCGCGTAGAATCAAGGAAAAGCGCGTTCGATCCGCAGGCGACAAGATACGTCTAACACGAAGGAGATCATATTGTCGGTTCACTTCTTTCATTGAACGATAGATAACCGATTACTCTGGCCCTGCGTAAGCGATATGATTCGAATCTACGACAATGCCAACCCACATCTGCTGACGTCTATTTCGATCGAAGTCTCCATAATACATCAAGTCACCGGGCAGCCACGCTGTTGCAACTCTTGCGATCGGTGTCCCTAACTCGAATAGTCCTTCAAACTCCCTCGGCATTTGAACATCTAACTTGTGAAAAATATCCGTCATCATCGCAGCTGTGGCAAGGCTCGAAGGCCTGATTGGCGTGTGGTGAGATGCTTTAGCTCTTTGCGCCCATGCAATCTGAGAGAATGTGTTCGTATCTCGTTCCCTTCCGTTCACCTTACCTTCGTCCGCATGAACGGTAGAACTCCCCAATACCAAGGTGACCATGACCAAGATGAGCCATGGCAACCGAAATATGCGATACATATTAAATAGTTCCTCCTTCAATTTACCTGCTGCATCATGGCATCGATAACATCACGACAATCGACAGCAGGCCGAACAGTACCGTGACCAGGTATATAAAGGATACGACCTGCGGCTGTGTTAACCCCCAACGCATCAATGCGTGGTGTGTATGTAATTTATCAGCACGGTGGAGTCCCTTACCTTCTTTGAGACGTCTGGAGAATACAATGATCGTATCGAGGATCGGAAAGCCTAAAGCTAACATCGGAATAAGAATCGTAACGAATGCTGTGCTCTTGAATGATCCATTCACTGCAATGACGGCTAGCGTGTAGCCGAGAAACGTCGCACCCGCATCACCCATAAAGATTTTGGCGGGGTAGAAATTATAAATCAGAAAGCCTAAACATACGCCGCATAGTGCTATCGTTGCTATCGCTGTCTCTGCATCACCTTTGATAAGTGCAACGACACATAGTGTTAAAGAGGAAATCGAGGCTACGCCTGCAGCCAACCCATCGACACCATCGATGAAATTCATCATATTCGTCATGGAGAAGACCCACAGCACAGTCGATATATAGACGAACCAGCTCGGGAACATCCACATCCCTTCTTGGAAGTCACGAATGCCGGTAATTTGAATATGGAACCATAGCGGGATGGTCGCCGTCAGCAAATAGACGATTAATCTCGGCCATACAGGGAATTCCCGTCCATGTGCTTTGAAGCCATCATCAACTAGCCCGATGATTACCAACAACGTCCCGCCGATCGTGATCGACAGTGATAAAGCATCGAACCCCCGCATAAGGAGTAGTGTTATCATATATCCAATATAGATCGCAATCCCACCCATCAGCGGAATCGGATTATCATGAATCTTACGCTTCGTTGGGCGATCGACAAATTTCATACGGATCGCGATCTGACGCACAATGGGCACAACAGCTGCAACAATACCAAAACTAATGACAAGAGCAAGAATATATCGGATCGCTGATCCCCCCAGAATTAGACAAGGCTACGTGCTGGTAGTCTCCCCTGATTCCTATAAAAGCATGCAAAAAACGCTTCAAGTCAAATGACCTGAAGCGTTGAATGTACGTGATGTAGTTAAAAAACTGGTGAGCCATGAAGGACTCGAACCTTCGACACCCTGATTAAAAGTCAGGTGCTCTACCAACTGAGCTAATGGCTCTTATTAAGAAATAAGAAATGGTGGAGGCTGATGGATTCGAACCACCGAACTCGGAGAGAGCAGATTTACAGTCTGCCGTGTTTAGCCACTTCACTAAGCCTCCATGCTATTCAATTATGATTCCCATGAGTACGCAGCTTATGTCAGGAATCAAATGGTGGCTCGGGACGGAATCGAACCGCCGACACGAGGATTTTCAGTCCTCTGCTCTACCAACTGAGCTACCGAGCCATAATGCGATTTTGAGCAAAAAAATAAAGTGTAGGAGATGTTAGTCTCTCCACTTTAGGTAATATAATGGCGGAGCTGACGGGATTCGAACCCGCGGTCTCCTGCGTGACAGGCAGGCATGTTAGGCCTCTACACCACAGCTCCATATGCGATTATATTGATGGTGCCGTCGAGAGGACTTGAACCCCCAACCTACTGATTACAAGTCAGTTGCTCTACCAGTTGAGCTACAACGGCATATATAAGATGATAATGATGGTGGAGGCTAACGGGATCGAACCGCTGACCCTCTGCTTGTAAGGCAGATGCTCTCCCAGCTGAGCTAAGCCTCCGTATAAAATTGGTAGCGGCGAAGGGAATCGAACCCCCGACCTCACGGGTATGAACCGTACGCTCTAGCCAGCTGAGCTACACCGCCACATTAATACTTATTATATCTCATTTAGGAAGCTTGTACAATGGCGGAGAGAGAGGGATTCGAACCCTCGCACCACTTACGCAGTCTAACCCCTTAGCAGAGGGTCCCCTTATAGCCACTTGGGTATCTCTCCAACTGAGATATCGTAAGGATATCAGGAATATCAAGCACTTAAGCTTTTTGCTCCCTGAAAACTAGATACGAGATAATTTGCGTTTTATGTTTAGGATAAGCCCTCGACCGATTAGTATTGGTCAGCTCCACACATTGCTGCGCTTCCACCTCCAACCTATCAACCTCGTCGTCTTCAAGGGGTCTTACTAATTGGGAAATCTCATCTTGAGGGGGGCTTCACGCTTAGATGCTTTCAGCGCTTATCCCGTCCGTACTTGGCTACCCAGCGGTGCTCCTGGCGGAACAACTGGTACACCAGCGGTACGTCCATCCCGGTCCTCTCGTACTAAGGACAGCTCCTCTCAAATTTCCTACGCCCACGACAGATAGGGACCGAACTGTCTCACGACGTTCTGAACCCAGCTCGCGTACCGCTTTAATGGGCGAACAGCCCAACCCTTGGGACCTACTTCAGCCCCAGGATGCGATGAGCCGACATCGAGGTGCCAAACCTCCCCGTCGATGTGGACTCTTGGGGGAGATAAGCCTGTTATCCCCAGGGTAGCTTTTATCCGTTGAGCGATGGCCCTTCCATGCGGTACCACCGGATCACTAAGCCCGACTTTCGTCCCTGCTCGACCTGTATGTCTCGCAGTCAAGCTCCCTTATGCCTTTGCACTCTTCGAATGATTTCCAACCATTCTGAGGGAACCTTGGGGCGCCTCCGTTACTCTTTAGGAGGCGACCGCCCCAGTCAAACTGCCCACCTGACACTGTCCCCGAACCGGATCACGGTCCTAGGTTAGAACTCCGATACGATCAGGGTGGTATCCCAACGGCGCCTCCACCTAAGCTGGCGCTCAGGCTTCTTAGGCTCCCACCTATCCTGTACAGATCGTACCAAAGTCCAATATCAAGCTGCAGTAAAGCTCCATGGGGTCTTTCCGTCTTGTCGCGGGTAACCTGCATCTTCACAGGTATTAAAATTTCACCGGATCTCTCGTTGAGACAGCGCCCAAGTCGTTACGCCATTCGTGCGGGTCAGAATTTACCTGACAAGGAATTTCGCTACCTTAGGACCGTTATAGTTACGGCCGCCGTTTACTGGGGCTTCGGTTCACAGCTTCGGGATTGCTCCCTAACCACTCCCCTTAACCTTCCAGCACCGGGCAGGCGTCAGCCCGTATACTTCGCCTTACGGCTTCGCACAGACCTGTGTTTTTGCTAAACAGTCGCTTGGGCCTTTTCACTGCGGCCCCCTCGTGCTATTCACACTACCGGGGCACCCCTTCTCCCGAAGTTACGGGGTCATTTTGCCGAGTTCCTTAACGAGAGTTCTTCCGCGCGCCTTAGAATTCTCTTCTCGCCTACCTGTGTCGGTTTGCGGTACGGGCACCATCACCTGGCTAGAGGCTTTTCTTGGCAGTGTGAGATCATGACCTTCGGTACTATAATTTTCCCTCCCCATCACAGCCCAGCCTTATCGATGTGCGGATTTGCCTACACATCAGCCTCACTGCTTGGACGAGCATCCATCAGCTCGCGTCACTACCCTACTGCGTCACCCCATCGCTCATAACGGCTTACGGTGGTACAGGAATTTCAACCTGTTGTCCTTCGACTACGCCTTTCGGCCTCGCCTTAGGTCCCGACTTACCCTGAGCGGACGAACCTTCCTCAGGAACCCTTAGGCTTTCGGCGGACAAGATTCTCACTTGTCTTTTCGTTACTCATACCGGCATTCTCACTTGTATGCTGTCCAGCGCTCCTTACGGTACACCTTCAACCTACATACAACGCTCCCCTACCCCTGCAACATAGTTGCAAGCCATAGCTTCGGTGGTGTGTTTAGCCCCGTTACATTTTCGGCGCAGAGTCACTCGACCAGTGAGCTATTACGCACTCTTTAAATGATGGCTGCTTCTAAGCCAACATCCTGGTTGTCTGTGCAACTCCACATCCTTTCCCACTTAACACACACTTGGGGACCTTAGCTGATGGTCTGGGCTGTTTCCCTTTTGACAATGGATCTTAGCACTCACTGTCTGACTCCCGGTTATAAGTCTATGGCATTCGGAGTTTGACTGAGCTTGGTAACCCTTGGCGGGCCCCGCACCCAATCAGTGCTCTACCTCCACGACTCTTGACACCGAGGCTAGCCCTAAAGCTATTTCGGGGAGAACCAGCTATCTCCGAGTTCGATTGGAATTTCTCCGCTACCCCCACCTCATCCCCGCATTTTTCAACATGCGTGGGTTCGGGCCTCCAGTGCGTGTTACCGCACCTTCACCCTGGACAGGGGTAGATCACACGGTTTCGGGTCTACGTCCACGTACTATGTCGCCCTATTCAGACTCGCTTTCGCTGCGGCTACGGCTCTT